>CAZERQ010000117.1:0-1923 GCA_964514465.1 uncultured Acidimicrobiales bacterium | reverse complement strand
CTGGGTCGCCGGCTGCTTGGGCCCGGGCACCAAGCTGGCGTCGCTGGGCCAGATCACCTACCTCGAACTCCGCCAAGCCTTCGAAACCCAGGCCACAGCCCTCATCGCCGGCGGCGTTGACCTATTCCTCATCGAAACCGTATATGACCTGCTGGGAGCCAAAGCCGCCATCGCCGGCTGCCGCCGCGCCCTGGCCGCCGCCCACACCCGTCTCCCCATCCAACTTCAGATCACCATCGAGACCAACGGGCGCATGCTCACCGGCACCGAAACCTCCGCCGCCCTGCACGCCCTGGCTCCGCTGGGCATCGACATCCTCGGTCTGAACTGCGCCACCGGCCCGTCTGAGATGAGCGAACATCTGCGCACGCTTTCTCAGAGCTCCCCGCTGCCCATTTCGTGTCTGCCCAACGCCGGGCTGCCCCGAGTGGAGGGCGACCAGACCGTCTATGACCTGAGCCCCGACGAGCTGGCCGACTTCCACGAGCAGTTCATCTCCGAGTTCGGCGTGAGCGTGGTGGGCGGCTGCTGCGGCACCACTCCCGAACACATCGCGGCCGTGGCCGAACGCTGCGCCCAGCTCAAACCCGCCCCGCGCCAACCCAGCTTTGCGCCGTCTCTCACGTCAATATACAGCGCGGTGCCGCTGCGCCAAGACACCGCCTTTTTGATGATCTCCGAGCGCACCAACGCCAACGGCTCCAAGCAGTTCCGCGAGCTGATGCTCCAGCAAGACTGGGACGCCTGCACCCAGATGGGCCGCCAGCAGGTGGCCGAGGGCGCGCATGCGATTGACCTGTGCGTTGACTATGTGGGGCGCGACGGCACGGACGACATGGATCAGCTGGCCCGGCGCTTCGCCACCAAGGTGGCCGCTCCCGTGGTGCTGGATTCCACCGAGCCGGACGTGCTGGCGGCGGGGCTGCGCTGGATCGGTGGGCGCTGCGTGTTGAACTCGGCCAACCTGGAGGACGGCGACGGCGACGACAGCCGGGCGGATCAGGTGTTCCGTCTGGCTCGGGAATTCGGCGCGGCGGTCATCTGCTTGCTGATTGACGAACAGGGCCAGGCCCGCGACCACGACTGGAAGATGCGGGTCGCCCGGCGGCTGCATCAGCTGGCAACCCAGAGATACGGACTGGCGCCCGGCGATCTCATATTCGATGCGCTCACCTTCCCGCTCACCACCGGCGATGACGACCTGCGCCGCGACGCCATCGCCACCATCGAGGCCATCAAGTCAATCAAAGCCGAGCTGTCCGGGACGCACACCACCCTGGGCGTGTCAAACGTGTCGTTCGGGCTGAACCCGGCGGCGCGCCACGTGTTGAATTCCGTGTTCTTGCGGGAGTGTCTGGACGCCGGACTGGACTCGGCCATCGTCCATCCGGGGCGCATTTTGCCGCTCAACAAGATCGACCCCGAGGCGGTGGAGGTGTGCCGGGATCTGATCTGGGACAGACGGCGTGACGGCTATCCCAACCGCGACCCGCTGGCCAAGCTGCTGGAGCTGTTCGCCGGCGCCGATGCCAAAGCTGCGGCTGCGCCCCGCGAGGATCGCTCGGGCTGGCCGGTGGAGCGGCGGTTGAGCCAGCGCATCATCGACGGCGACAAGGACGGTCTGGAAGGCGATCTGCGCGAGGCGCTGGATGGCGGGATGCCGGCGCTGGAGATCATCAATGATGTGCTGCTGGATGGGATGGCCGAGGTGGGCGAGCTGTTCGCCTCAGGTGAGATGCAGCTGCCGTTCGTGTTGTTGTCGGCCGAGACGATGAAGGCGTCGGTTGCCTGGCTGGAGCCGCATATGGAGCGGGCCTCGTCTGGCGTTGGCGCGTCCGCATCGTCTATCGCCGCGTCCGTCGCATCCAAGGGCAAGCTGGTGCTGGCCACGGTCAAGGGCGACGTGCACGACATCGGCAAGAA
>CAZERQ010000116.1:0-36602 GCA_964514465.1 uncultured Acidimicrobiales bacterium | reverse complement strand
CTGCTGTGGACACTGATGCTCCACGGCGGACAGCTGCTGACCCGGCAAAGACTCATCCGCGAAGTCTGGGGTGACGACTATGTGAGCGACTCCAAGACGTTGGACGTGCACATCAAACGGCTGCGCTCCAAGATAGAGGACGACCCGTCCAAACCCGCCCGTATTGTGACCATCAGGGGGCTAGGCTACAAATTCCAGCAGCATTCCTGACGCCCCTTGGAATCTCATGCCCCTCCCCCATCTACCCTCAGCCTTGTGACAGCCACCACGCCGCCCGCGCCGCCCACCGCGCCACCTCACGCATTCGCCCGACACGCCCGGCCCAGAGGCAAACCCTCGCCCTTCAACTATCTTGCGCGGGTGCACGCGCTGTCGGCCTCGGCCAACGCAGCCATCGCCATCGCCCTGGCTGATTCGCTGTTCTTTGACCTCGACCCCAACGCCGCCCGCTCCCAGATCATCTATTACCTGCTGCTCAGCGTGGCCCCCTTCGTGCTGGTGGCTCCCCTGATCGGCCCGGCCATCGACAAGATTCGCAGCGGCCGCAAGATTGTGCTGATTGGTCTGCTGTTCGCCCTGGGGCTGACATCGCTGGCCATGATCGGACGGACGCAGACCCTGTTCGTTTTCCCTCTGGCGTTTCTGATTTTGGTGTTCGGCAAGGGCTACGCGGTGGCCAAGTCCGCCATCATGCCCCAGATTGCCCTGACCTCAGATGAGCTGGTGCCCAAGAACTCCCGGCTGGCTGTGCTGGCGGGGATTATGAGTTTTGTAGGGGCGCTGCCGGCTGCTTTGCTGATTCTTTTGGGCGGGTCGTCGTGGGCCATCGGTCTGGCCATGATCCAGTTTTTCCTGGCTTGTCTGATCGCCTTCAGGCTGCCCGCCCGTCAGAGTTCCAACGGATTCTTCGGCTTGGATGCCCGGGATTTCGGAGGACAGGATTTTGGGGGACAGGATCTGCTGTCTGACTGGCAGCATATGCAGTTCGCCGGCGCGCCTGACCCGACGGTGGCCAACCCGGCGGCAACCGCCGCTGCCGCGCACCCAATCCAACCAACTCCGCCAACCCAACCAACTCCGCCAGCGCCACCGACCACGCCGCGCCCCCTGTGGAAACGTATGCTGGTCGGACTGCTGCGCTTCTGGCGGCGCACCACGGAAAATCCGTCGCTCAAGCTGCCCACCATACGCCACTCCGGGATGGCCATGCTGATTCTGCGAGGCTGCGTGGGGTTCATGACCTTCTTTTTGGCGTTCCACTTCCGAGGCGGCACCGACGACATCGACCTGTCGGGCGTCGGCACAGCCGTCGGAGCCGGGGTCAGCAACGCGCTGGGATTTGACGTCAACAGCCAGGGAGCCGAGCCGCTCTGGAAGCTGGGGGTGCTGGCCGGCTTCGGCGTGGTGGGTGGGCTGCTCGGATCCTTTCTGGCACCCAGGCTGCGCCGCGACAACAAGGAATACCAAATCCTGTTCGGCAGCCTGCTGTTCGTGCTGGTGTCGAGTCTGGGGGCCTGGTTTCTGGGTGGGCTGTTGGGCGGAATGCTGGTCGCCTTTGCCGTCGGATTTTCTGGCGGCGCCGGACGGGTGGCGTTTGACTCCATCGTCCAGCGAGATGCCAGCGCGAGCGACTATGGGCGCAGCTTCGCCATCTTTGAGACCCGCTTTCAGTTCATTTGGGTGATCGGCGCGCTGATACCGGTGCTATTCAAGATTCCTTTTGCTTTGGGGTGCGCCTTGCTCATGGGAGTGGCGGTCTTTGAGCTGGTGATATATTTCTTCCAGCGGCGGCGGAGCCCGGCCACCCCGCCGCAGATGCCGCGCCAGATGTCTCGCCAGATGTCGCCGCTGTCGACCTAAAGCAGATCCATCCGGGCCAGCCACAGCCTGGGCGCTTCCAACTCGGCCGGGGTCGGCAGTGCCGCCTCCTCGCTCCACAGCTTCGCCATGGCTTTTTCGCCCTGCAGCGAGTCCAGCTCCGAGATGAACTCCAGCCCCTGGCCCATGTCAACCGCGATGCCCAAGATCTGTCGTCCGAAAGTCGAACCCTCAACAAGATCCTGCTGGTGCCGGCGGAACGCTTCGGCCAGGTTGGATTCCGGGCCCAACAGGGTGGCGGCTATCTTTTGCGCCAGGAACTGGACGTGGCCCACGACCGCGCTGACGATGGCCGAGATCTGGCCGGCCAACTCCACCTGCAAGTCAGAGTCGGAGAACTGGATGGCAACCTCCCCGCTGTCGCCGAACAGCGACTGCAGCACCTCGGCCGGGTCGCCCATGAAGGAATGCTCGAAGTCCTTCAGCTTCTCCTCCCACTCAAGCGCAGCCGAGTCGTCAATTTCGGCGACATAGTTTTCATACAGCTGCCACAGCGTGTCACGCACCGCCGGGCGCGACAGAATCGCATGGCTCAAAATCTCGTTTATGCACACCCACAGGCCAGCCTGGTCGAAGTCCAGATCCCACTGGTCGGCGAACGCCTCCACATTGGTCGACAAGATGCCCACCGGACGGCTTGACTTTTGGGCGGACGGGGGAATGGGCAGCACGTAATATCCGAAGGCCGACCGCGACAGCTCCCCCAGCATGCCTCCCACCTGCATCAGCCGGGCGGTGCTGGCCAGCTTGAGCATCAGGTTCTGCACCAGCCCCATGGGGTCGCTCAAGGTGAGTTCCTCCTCGCTTTGCGGGTCGAAGATGGGCCAGAAATCCTTCATCAGGTTGGTCACCCATTCCTTGCGCGTGATGACGTCCAGCTTGTGGTCGGAGACGTCCATGGATGCGCCTTGGGCCGAGTTGATGTGCATCTGCGCCACCCTGAACAGCTCCTCCAAGCGGATGCGGCTGGTGGGTTCGACCGACGGCTCGGGCTGGTCGTCGGTGGCGACCTTGATGGCCAGCTGCAGGGCCGGCTCGTAGCTGCTGAACAGCGCGCCCAGTTGGTCGCTGCCCTCGGCTAGCCTGGCGAACATCTGGCTCAGCTCGCCGAACATCTCCTTGGGATCCAGATCAGACGGCAACCCGAAGATCACTCTCGAGCTGTCCCGGGCGTCGTCTGTGTCGGTGTCGTCTGGGTCAAGATCGTCCACCGCCCCGCTGGCCGCACCCCCGTCGTCCGCAGCCCCGTCGTCCGCACCACCCGGCGCGGTGTCGTCCGCGGCATCCCCCGGTTCGGCAGGCAACTTGCCAGCTTCCCTCAACTCCTGTTCCAGCGAGCGTAGCAACTGCTCCACCGCGGCTTCGCTGTCTGGGCTGTCCTTCGCGCCCGGCTTCTCGCCCGGCTCGTTATTCAAATCACCCTTGTCATCAGGCACAATTACATCGTAGGGGCAAACCGGCCAATTCACCCATTATTTTCCACCGCGCCCCGCATCACCCACCTCGCCAGCCAGCTTTGTCCGCCGTCCGCCCCCGCATCACCCGCCACGCCTCTCCCATATTTCCGCCACATTTTATATAGGCTAAGTCTAGCTATGATTCGAGACCTGGCAATAGATTTGGGCACGGCCAACACCTTGGTCTATGCCCGCGGTGAGGGCATCATTTACAACCAGCCTTCGGTGATCGCCTTCAACACCGACACGGGCGGGGTCATGGCCATCGGCGATGAAGCCTGGAATATGATCGGACGCACCGCCAGCCATATCCGGGCCGACCGGCCGCTGCGCCATGGAGCCATCACCGACTACAACGTGACCCAGCAGATGATCCAGCTTATGTTGCGGCAGCTGGGCGTGAACCGCTTCAACCGGCCCCGGGCGCTGATCTGCATTCCTTCGGCGCTGTCGCCGGTGGAGCGCCAGGCGGTGGTGGAGGCAGCGCATCAGGCCGGGGTGTCGGCCACCCGTCTGATCGAGCAGCCCCTGGCGGCGGCCATCGGCACCAACCTGCCCATTGACGAGCCCCGCGGCAACATGATTGTGGACATCGGCGGCGGCACCAGCGAGGCGGCACTGGTGTCGATGGGCAAGATCATGCACAGCAAGGCCGTGCGGGTGGGGTCGTTCGATTTGGACACCGACATCCAGAGCTATATCCTGAACGTCCGCAAATTCGCCATCGGGGAGCGCACCGCCGAGGACATCAAGATCATCGGCGGCTCGGCGCTGGCGCTGGAGAACGAAACCGCGGTTGAGGTGCGGGGGCGGGAATGCGACACGGGCATGCCCAAGACGTTTTTGCTTCAGCCTGGCGAGATCCGCAACGCCATCGAACCCTCGCTGAACGATGTGATGACCGCCATCTTGGACTGCCTGACCACCATTCAGGAAGAGTTCGCCGAGGATTTGGTTGAAAGCGGCATCCATCTGGCGGGCGGCGGGTCGCTGCTGCGGGGCTTGCCCGAGAGGATCAAACAGGAAACCGACATCAACGTGTTCCATGTGGACAGGCCGCTGGAATGTGTGGTGCGGGGCGCCGGGCGCTTCATCGAAGCCCGCAACTCCAGACAGTTTTTCGCCCGCAGTTCGGTTTGATTTGTGTGGTCCGGTCGTGTCGGCGCGGCCTAGCCCTGCATCGGATGAATTGTCAGGTGATTTTCTTCGATGCTTTGCTGGACGCTCTTGCGTAGGCTGTCCCAGCTAACGATATCCACAATGTAGGGGATGTTGCTGTTGTCCAGCTTGTCCCTCAGGTCCGCAATCGCCGAAAGGCTGAGGGCGCTGCCGCGGACAGCCAAGTCTATGTCACTGCATTCCCAGCTGTCGCCGGCCACTCGGCTTCCGAAGGCCCAGACTTCGGCGTCAGGGATTTCCTGTTTGATGATGCTCACCAGCACATCGAAATGCCGTGGCTCTATCTGCAGCTTGCGTGCCAGCGCGGGAGCGTTCATCGTCCTAACCAAACCAGAATGGATTGCCTTAGATTTTCCATCGCTTCAATCAGCTCAGGACAGCGACTTAATATCTGTTCATTCATCTCAGTTGAGTATTCATGGGTTATCTCGTTGCGCAATTGCCAAAGGGAAATCAGAGTGTCCCCGGCAGGCTCCGAAATAACATTTGCCGAGATCAATTGCCTGACTGCTCCCCCAAATTTAATTTGCCCGGCTGATCGTTTGCTTTGTCCCCCATGGACTATGCATTTTTGCATTAGCGAATGGGAGTGCTCCAATAATTTTTCAAAAAGCCTTATGCTGTCGCCAATCAGCCATCTATCCTGATTGGTATACTCCGAAGCATCACCTATATCATTGATGGCTTCCAAGTTCTGCTTCATTTGGAACAAAAATTCCTGATGCTGTTCCAGGCTGGTTTCGACGTCTTTTGTCATATTCTTAGTCTCTGTGGAATACCGGATCTTCCAAAAGTTCAGCCTTCAGTTGCTTTGCTATTTTTTCTGCGTCAGCCAGCATGCCCGGGATTTCCCCATAATTCAATTCCTGAGAATTCGGCTCCTCAAACAAGTCGCACCTCACCAGCCATGTCTCACACTCCGACAAGGTAATCAAGGATTTTTGAGCGGCGTGCCTGAATGCCTCCTTCTGGCTCCACAGGGAGGACAGCCTCATCCCACCATACCACCAGCGATATGAGGTCGTGATGATCCACCAGATTGCATCCAAAACGGCTGTGAGCGACTCAGACAGCTCGGCTTCCGCTGATTTCTGCTTTGCCGACCCAGCGGGCAAATCTTTAGCCAGATCCAGCAGCCGTCTTGAACGGGCTATTTCGGTCTCAAGCGGTTCAACAGTCAATGGAGACATGGCTTGCGGTGCCGTAGTCTGCGTTTGCGGTGCCGTAGTCTGCGCCTGCGTTGCCATAGCCTCATTTTAGCGGCGCCAAAACGTGTTGGCGAAAATGCCGGTTAGTCCAGCCGGCAGGGCTAGTCCTCCACCGGCAGCGTGACGCTCTTGGTCATTCCCCAGCTGGGTATCACGCAGGAGTGCTTGCCGGCGCCGCCCACCACGAAAACTTTGATGTTGTCGGGGCTGTCGGTCATGGGCGCCTGATCTATTCCGTCCAGCGCCTCCTGCCATGGCCGCCAGGCTCGTTGGGCGAAATGAAGTTTCAGTTCCGAGGCCGTCCGCCTGGCCCGCTCGAACAGATACATCTGGACGTCTCTTCTGCCCCAGCCCGCGGCGGCTATCGTCTGGGCATGCTCGGGGCACAACCCTACGAAAAACTCGCCCTGTCCGATGGGTGCGTTGTTGCAGCCCAATGTCGCCATGACCGATGCCGCCTTGTCCAAAATCGGCTTGGGCAGCTGTGCCTCCATGTCGTGGAAGTTGTGGGGATTTTCGCCGGCGTGGACAGTTACCGCGCTGGCTGCGGTGATGCCGAGGCTGCGGGGATAGCTCTCCCACGGGCTGGCGGCGGCGTTCTCGGCCACGCAATAGCTGTATTTCGAGGGCTGCCCCTGGGTGGAGGCATCGCCGTCGCCCGGGCGCGCTCCGGCAACTTGGATCAGGATCAGCCTGAGTGCCCGACCGACCGTGGCGTTGGCTCGGTTGCCAGGCCCGAAGGCTCCGGTCTGGGACTCAAAGCCGCCTTGCTGGACGCACTCCCCATGCACCACCAGCAAGGGGGCCGTCGGATGTGTGGTGGCGTTGACCCCGGCCAGGTTGAACTCGGGTTGGGCCAAAGCGCGGACGGTGGTGGTCAGCACAGACAGGTGTTCGGGGGCGCAGCCTGCCATGACCGCGTTGGTGGCGATGATCTTTCTGGTGGCTTCGCCCATGCGCGGCTCCAGCACGGCGATGACTTCGTCTGGGTCGGCGGTTGCGTCGGCTTGGGCGCTGGCTGCTTCCAGCATGGCGTCCACCCTGTCGGGCGTGGGCGCAATGACCGGCAGGCCGTCGCCCAGATTTTGGCTGGCTAGCGCCTCGAGCAATTCCTGGGGGTCGTCGCTGGGCAGATCCAAAATAGAGGGAGATGCGCCGGAGGACGCAGATGCGCCAGCAGCGGGCGACGCGGACGCGGCCGCTGGCGACTTGGCGGGGGACGGATTGGCAGACCGTGACATTGTGGGCCGTGAGGGACTTGAACCCCCGGCCTCTTGCGCGTCATGCAAGCGCTCTAGCCAACTGAGCTAACGGCCCGACTATTGCATTCTAATGTGTGTTTTGCTTTTTGCTGATCTGCGACTGGAACGCCGGGTGGGATTTGAACCCACGAAAAAACGGCTTTGCAGGCCGCTCCCTTAGTCCGCTCGGGCACCGGCGCATATCTCGGGAAACTTCAATGCCGGAAGTCTCATATGCTAGAAACTCTGAGCGGATGACCGGACTTGAACCGGCGACTTTCACCTTGGCAAGGTGACGCTCTACCAACTGAGCTACATCCGCTAATCTCGGCAGCACAAGTGTTTGGTTTTGCTGGCGCTGGCGTTTTGGTGTTGGTATTAATATAGTATAGCACGGTGTCCGACAAAATGACACACAGGCATTTATTTTTTTCTGGGACGCTGTCTGTCAGCTCTCCGTCTGTCGTCGGCACAGCTCCAACGCCTCAGAAAAAAACTGCCTCTGCTGGTCGTCAAAGCTCAGCCGGGCAGCCTGTTCCCGTCCGGCCTGGCTCATCTTGGCCAGGGTCTTGGCCAAAACTCCGACCAGCTTGTCTGGCTCAAGCCCCCGCGCCACCTGCTCCAGTTGTGTCTCAAAGAACACCAGGCACAGCGCATCCTCGTGTGTCTGAACCTGCGGGTCGCCCTTCAGGTTGCGCTTTTGGATGATGTTTTGCACCCGCTCGATGATGTCGGGGCCATAGCCCACATCGGCCAGGATCTTGCCGGCTTCGGCGGCGTGGAAGCCGGCCAGCTCGCGGCGCCACTTGAGATAGCCCGCCCTGCCTTTGGGGTGGCTGTCGCGGGGTATCTCCCAGCGCCTTAGGTGGTGCGCCCGGGCGGCCAGCTGCTGGGCCGGGCCGGCATCGGGGTCAAGCCGCAAGAGCCAGTCGGCGGCCAGCCGGCCGTGGCAAAGCTCCTTGGGCTGTCGGGTGCCATCGTGTTCGATGGTGTTGGGGTCGGCGGAGTTGGCCGCGTCAATGGCCTCCACCGCGGCCTGCAGCATGGCTTGCGGCGAACTCAATTCGGTCATCTAGGCCCGGCCCGTCTCCACCCGCTCCAGAAATTCCGCCATGGCCGAGCCGACCTTTTCGGGCTCCAGCAAGAACCCGTCATGCCCGTGTGGGGAATCGATCTCAACAAATTCACATTTGCCGCCCGCCCGGTTGATGACGTTGACAATCTCACGTTGCTGCCGCGGCGGATACAAAATATCGGAGTTGATGCTCAGACACTGAACCGGCACACCGATCCGAGCCGCCGGCTGCTTCAGGCTTTTCGGATGTTTGCCCGGATACCGCCCACCCAGATTGTGCAGATCCATGGCCTTGTTCAACAAGATATAGGAGTTGGCGTCAAACCTGTAGGCCAGCTTTTCCCCGTGGTGGCCAATCCAGCCCTCAATCAGAAATTTGTCCCACTGCCCAAAGATGTTGTGGGGATCAACCAGCTTGCGCGCAAACCGCCTTTCTAAGATTTCGTCATTGCGATATGAAACCATCCCGACCGCACGGGCCGCGGCCAGCCCTTCATGAGGGCCTTCGCCGTTGGGAGCGGAATAATAGTCGCCGCCATTCCAGCGCGGATCCAAAGCAATCACCCGCCGCCCTATGGCGCTGAGCGCAATCTGCCAGGAGCTGGCGGCACAAGTCGTGGCGATGGGTATGGCCGACTTCAGCCGATCGGGAAACATCACCGACCACTCAAGCACCTGCATGCCCCCCATGGAGCCGCCGATGACCGACAGCCACTGGTCGATGCCCAGGTGGTTGGTGAGCTTTTCCTGCACCCGCACCATATCCCGGATGGTAACCACAGGGAAGTTCAGACCATATGGCAGGCCGGTCTTGGGATCGATGGACGACGGCCCGGTGGTGCCCTGGCAGCCCCCCAGAACGTTGGAGCACACCACAAAATAGCGGTTGGTGTCGATGGCTTTGCCCTCCCCCACCACATCGCGCCACCAGCCCGGCTCAGCGTGGCCCGGGACGGCATCGCCGGCCACATGGGAGTCGCCGGTCAGAGCGTGGCAGATCAAAATGGCGTTGGACTTGGACTCGTTCAGTGTGCCCCAGGTCTCATATGCCACCGTCAGCTCATCCAGTTGGGTGCCACACTCCAGCACGAACCGGCGCTGGTCGCCAAAGCGGAAGAACTTGCGACTGCCCGGAGGGTCGCCCTGCTTCCACGCCCCGGAGGCCGGGATGTTTCGGCTCGACAGGTTGTTGGGATAACCTGGGCGGCTTAGGCTTTTGGCGCCCTTGGGTTTTCGCGGTCGCCGCAGCCGGAGCCGACGAAGAGACAGCCACCCCAATCCATGTCTTCGTTCATGACTGCGGCGCATCTGGGCTTTCGCGGTCGGCTTCAAAGTCGAATACCTCGCTGGATTCAGACGGGGGTTCGACCGGCCTGACTGTTCGGGATTCGGGCGGCGCGGGAACAGACGCGGACTCGGCGGCGGGAGCAGACACAGGCCCGGGCTCAGGCGCAGGCTCCCCCGGCGCGGGCTCAGCAGACCCGGACTCGGCGGCAGACGCGGCAGGCGATTCATCCTCTGACCCGGCCCCAACCTGTGAAACCACCCCGGTAATGTCGGTCGCACCCGACCGGTCCAGCCCCGACCCGGCGCGCCGCAGCACCAGCCACCCCAGCGCACCCAGCCACAGAACCGACATCACCCACACATTGACCCGCACCCCCAAAAGTTCGCTGGCCGGATCAACCCTGAGCAGCTCAATCCAGATGCGCCCGGTGGCATAGCCCATCACATAGCAGGCGAACAGGTGGCCCGCAGGCAGCCGGCGCTGTCGGTCAAGCCACAGCAAAACACCCAGGACGCCCAGGTTCCACAGCGCCTCATAGGCAAATGTCGGATGAAAGGTCAGCTCGGAAGCCGCCGCCTCCGCCCGGTATTTGTCCGGCACATTCGCCGTCTCAATCTCCAAACCCCAGGGCAAATCAGTGGGGCGCCCGAACAGCTCCTGGTTGAACCAGTTGCCCAGCCGCCCGATGGCCTGACCCAAAAGCAGCGCAGGCCCCACGATGTCAAGCTGTTGCGGGAAGCTCCAGTTGTTGTGTCGGCACACCGCCGCGCCCGCCAGCACGCCAGCCGCAATGCCTCCGGGGATGCCCAGGCCGCCCTCCCAAATCTTGAAGGCGTCCAGCCAGTTGTCCTGATAGCTTTTCCAGTCGGTGATGACGTGATAGAGCCGGGCGCCGACCAGACCGGCGGGCACCACCACCCAAGCCAGGATGATGGCGTTGTCGGGGTCGAGGCCGCGCTGGCGCAGACGGCGGCGCACGAGCAACACGACCGCGATCACCGCCAGGGCGATGCACAGGCCGTAATAGCGGATTTCAAGCGGGCCTAGGTCGAGTGAGTCAGAAGTTGGACTGGGAATAGCAGAAAGCATGGGATCGGTGGGTGTTGGGATGGGGTGCTGGCGATGGGATTATGGGTGCGCTAGGATAGAAAGTAGTTAGGTCTAGTCTAAATAGAAGGCAGGAATTCCCGATGCCCGCGCCGAGCCAACCAACCCGCACCCCGCACTAACCCCAACCCACCCCCGACCGAAATGGACATCTCCCGACAAATCGAAAACCTGCTCTACCGCTATGCCGAACTCATCGACAGCGGGGATTTTGCCGCCATCGGGCAGCTGTTCGCCAAGGGCAGAATCTTGGACGGAGACGACAACCTGCTGGCCGAGGGCGCAGACGCAGTCCAGGCAATGTATGTCGCCTCAACCCGCCTCTACCCCGAAACCGGAACCCCGCTGACCAAGCACATAACCACCAACGCCATCATCGAGGTGGACGAAGCGGGCGGCGTGGCTTCGTCCCGCTCATATTACACAGTGCTCCAGCAGACACCGAGTCTGCCGCTGCAGCCCATCATCACCGGCCGCTACCACGACACCTTCGGCCAAGACCAGCAGGGCTGGCACTTCACCCAGCGCAAGATGATCGTGGATCAGCCCGGGGATCTGTCGCAGCACCTTTTGATTTCGCTTGACTGATTTTGCTGCGCCCCCCAGCCAGCCCGCTAGGCCGTAATCTCAAAAATGGTGCCCAGCGGAGCGTTGTTGAAGATGGTGGTGATCACATCGTTGGGCACCCTGACGCAACCTGACGAAACCGCCTGGCCGATCAACTCGGGCTGGTTGGTGCCATGCAACGCAATGTTGGGCAGACCGCCCTGGAACGACTGCAGCTGCTCGCTATAGGCGCTCAACGACAGCACATGCGGCCCATAGGCGGCATTTCGGGGCGGCAACCGCTCCTTCAAAAAGAACGTCCCCAAGGGCGTCTCCCGGCTGGGGCGCCCGATGACCGCCAGCGATTCGGCAATCAGATCCGAGCCGTTCCACACCCTGACCGACCGCTCGGTCAAATCGATCCTGGCGTGGTATTTGTGCGTGAACCATTCATAGCCGTCATTTTGAACCCAGCCCGTCACATCGTTGCGATAGCAAGGCGGAACCGTGCACTGCCCCTGCGGATTCAGCTGGCGGGCGGCGACATTGACCTGAACCCAAGCGTCAAACTGATTGCCCGCAACCAGCTCCATGACCAGCGGGCCGCCATAATAGGAGCGATACCACAGCCCGCCGTCGGGCAAGCTGATCTCGTTCCCGTTGGGCGCATCATAAAGCGGCACCCGGCGCTGCTCGGAGCCGTTGGCAATCAGCACTGTTGCCGAGAATGAGTCGCCATAGGGAGACGACACGTTGGTGCGCGACAGCTGGGGCAGCGACCCGGATCCGCCCGCGCTCGCATCCACGTCTGACGGAGTCACGGGAGCCGTGGTGATGACGACTTCCTCTGGCGGCGGGCCGTCGGGTCCGGCGGTGGTCTGCGTGGGCTGTTCGGGCTGCGTGGCAGCCGGCGCCGGTTCGGTCGATGCGGTGACCGCGCCCGTGCCGTCGCCGTCCAGCGGTGCGGTGGCGGCGGGCTCGAGGGTGTCGACCAGTCGGGGCGACTCCCCGCCCGAGCATGCCATGGCGAACAGTGCCAAAAGCAACAGCGCAGCGGAGCCGATCTTGGCAAACCGCCGGCTTGGGGGTTTTGTGGGTTGGTGGATTTTGTGTGGTCTTTTCATGTGCTCGGTGGATGTTGTGTGCTAGTGCTATAGAACTAGAAGTTCATTCTATTATTTGTTGACTGGAATTCAACTCATTTATTGAATTTTTTACTCAATCCTTAACTTTGGCACAACTGCCCGCTCCACAAGCCGCTTCCCCCGCCAGCCTATCCGCTTCCCCAGCCGACCAAACCGCTGCTGGCGACATAACGTCTGTAGCCTTAAAACTGATGCCGCGAAATGTCACGCCGCGCAAAACCGCACCCGCGCTGGCCCGTCCCGCCAAATCACTGGCCCGCTCAGCCGTCGTCTCGGCCCTTGCAACCGCAACCGCCCTCATCCTTGCAGCCGCAACCCTCACAAGCTGCTCCTGGGAGTCCAAGGTCCTGTCGGTTCAGCCGCCGCCCGTGGCACTGTCGTCCTTCATATATGACATGGACGGCAACGAGATCACCGTGTTCCGTGGCGAGCAGCACCGCGTCAACGTCAACAGCCTGGACGAAATCCCCCGCCACCTCCAAAACGCCGTCATCGCCATCGAAGACGAGCGCTTCTGGCAGCACAGCGGCATCGACCTGCGAGCCATCCTGCGCGCCGCCCGCTCCAACCTGAACCAGGGCGGCGTCTCCGAGGGCGGCTCCACCATCACCCAGCAATATGTCGGGCTGGTGTTCCTCGACCGCACCGACCAGTCGGCCAGCCGCAAACTGGAAGAGCTCAACCTGGCCCGAGAGTTCGAGGATCAATACACCAAGGAGTTCATCTTGACCGAATATCTCAATCTGGTGTATTTCGGCGAGGGGGCCTATGGCGTCCAGGCCGCCGCCAGCGAATATTTCAACAAGCCGCTCAACCAGCTGACCATCAGCGAGTCCGCCATCTTGGCCGGGCTCATCCAGGCGCCGTCCACCTACAACCCATATGACGATCTCGACTCCGCCCTGCAGCGCCGCCGCCAGGTGCTCGACCGGATGCTGCTCAACGGCTTCATCACCCAAAAGGAATTCGACCAGGCCCGCACCGAGCCCATCAATCTGGCGCCCCGGGTGGAGGTTCTGAGCACCACCTATGAAGCGCCCTATTTCGTGGAGGAAGTGCGCCAGTGGATCCTGACCGACCCCCGCTTCGGCCCCACCGCGCAGGACCGGGCGCAGCTTTTGTTCGAGGGCGGGCTGCACATCCACACCACGGTTGACCTGGAGCTACAGCGCGAGACCGAGGCGGCCATCGCCCGAGTGCTGACCGACCCGCAGGGCCCGGCGGCCGCGGCGGTGGTCATCGAGAACGACACCGGTTTTGTGCGGGCGCTGGTGGGCGGACGGGACTTCTTCAACGATGACGACACCTCGGCCCGCTTCAACCTGGCCACACAGGGCGGGCGCCAGGCGGGGTCGGCCTTCAAGCCGTTTGTTTTGGCGGCGGCGCTGGAGCAGGGGCTGCAGCTGGCCACCGAATATCCGGCGCCAGACGAGATCGTGATTCCGGTGGTGGAGATCGACCAGGAATGGGAAGTGGAAGGCGGGCCAGGCGGCGGCACGGCGACTTTGGCGCGGGCCACCATCAGCTCATACAACACGGTCTTCGCCCAACTAATGGAGGACATCGGCCCTGAAGCCGGCGTGGAGATGGCGGCGCGGCTGGGGGTGGAGTCGCCGCTGCAGCCGGTGCTGTCGGCCGTGCTGGGCACCAACGATGTTACCGTGCTCGACATGGCCACGGCCTTTTCCACTTTCGCTCGGCGGGGCATCAAGGTTGTGCCCGGCTTCGTGTCGCACATCGTGGGGCCCGGGGGCGAGGTGCTGTTTGAGCACACGCTGGAGTCCGAGCGGGTGCTGTCGGCCGACATCTCCGACCAGATAACGTCCGTGTTGCATCAGGCGGTCGAGCGCGGCACCGGTTGGCGGGCACAGCTGGGAGACGTTGGGGGCGCGGGCGTGGCTGGCGCGGGCGTGGCCGTGGCTGCCGCCGGCAAGACCGGCACGGCCGAGGATTTCCGGGATGCCACCTTCTCGGGCTACACCAGCGACTACACCACCTCCGTCTGGGTTGGCTTCCCCGAAGGACAGATTTCCATGGAGCCGCCCACCACGCCCATCGAGGTCTTCGGCGGCACCTATCCGGCCCAGATCTGGCAGGGAATAATGACCGCCGCGCACCGCAACAACTCCCAGGCCAATCCCGTGCGGGACTTCCCCGCGCCGCCGGTCACCAGCACGACCCTGCTGTTTGAGACCCAGCAGACGGCCGTGCCCGATGTGGTGGGGCTGAGTGCGGCGGCGGCCAGCCAGCGGGTGTCGGACAGCCAGCTGGTGCCCTATGTGTTTTATGTGCTGGATTTTTCGGTGGCTGATCCTGCGGGTGTCGTGACCGGACAGGGGCCGGCTGGCGATGCGATCGTGGACGTGGGTGGGTATGTGTCGGTGCAGGTGGCGACCAGCTCGTTCGCCCTGGTGGAGAGTTCGCCGCCAGCCCCGCCGTCGGCTGCGCCCATCGCCGAGCCCGAGCCGGAGGAATATAACGATGCCTGACCCGCACCCCGACCCGCGCTCGCTCCCCCGCCCGCGCCAGCACCCCACAACCGCGGATGAGAGCGCGTAGGCGGCTGACCCGATGGGTGGCGGGGCTGTCCTTTCTGGCGATGGCCGGATTTTGGGTCTGGGCCTTTTCGCCGCTGCCCAAGCGGGGCCACCCCGACAACCTGAACTTCCCGGAGTTCCACCAGCCGGCCGAAGTGATCTGTCTGGATGCCCGCGGGCAGCTTGACCAGCTGGACAAGTCCTGGACGATTGACTCCCCGCAGCAGCTGGCCACCCAGGTGTCGGCGGCGTCTGAGATTTTGGATGCGATGGTGTCCGAGCTGGAGGCTTTGGAGGACGAGGTTGCATTGCCTGAAACCGAGGAGCGCAAAAAGCTAAGGTTGTGGCTGGCCGACTGGCGGACCTATTTGGGCAACCGTGACGATTTCGTGGCCAAACTGGAGTTGGGCGAGCGGGCCACCTTCACCCACACCGCCCGCGAAGGAGTGACCGTCGCTGCCATCGTGGATCGCTTCGCCGAGATAAACAAGATGGCCGCCTGCGCCACGCCCGAAGACATCTGACCGCGGCAGCGCGGGCGCTACCTAGACACGTGCGGATTCCCAGGCACGCACCAGCGCCACAACTTCTCCTGGCCACGCGATATGCCGATCCTCTCGGTGATGATGGGCTTGGCGGGCGGCGCGGTGCCATCGTCAACAACGCTGACCGGCCCAACCGCGTCGCTTGGCGGCCCAACCACAACACAGGGCGGCTCGATCATGCCGCCGCCGGGCAAAACCGCATCGCTGCCCAGCACCAGGCCGTTGTATTCCCCTGTCATCCCCAACGCCTGAGTCAACTTTGCCGGGCCGGAGCACAAATCCACCGGCCGCTTGGCTTTGGGGCGGGCCTGGCGCATCTGCTCAATCCCCCACAACGGCTCCAGCGCACGCAACAGCACAGCCCCGCAGACACCATCTTCGTTGCAGACAATGTTGGCGCACCAATGCATGCCATAGGTGAAATAGACATACAACCGGCCGGGCGGCCCGAACATGCCCACATTGCGTTTGGTCATGCCCCTGCTTCCGTGGCTGCCGGGGTCGTCTGTGCCACCATAGGCCTCCACCTCCACGATGCGACCCGCCCGCACGTTGTCCGTTCCCGCGCCGCCCGTTCCCGCGCCGCAGACGATCACCTTGTTCAATAGCTGGGGCGCCACCATCTCGGGCGGGGCAGCGAAGTCAGCCGACCCAAGATATCTCCAGTCAGACGGGGGCACCGCAGACCCACCCGCCGCCACCGCGGGCCCAGACGGCGCCACCTCAGGCCGAGCCAAATCCGCCAACGACCTTGGAGAAGCTCTGCTGCGCGGCCCCCACCACATCACGCAGCTCACCCAGTCGCCGCTCAAAGCCGACCAGCTGCTGCTCCACCGCCGCCGTGCCCGCTCCCCCGCGGCTCACCCTGGAATCAAGCACCGACCCAAGCTCGCACAGCTCGGCCGCCTCGGCCCCTAGGTCCGGCTCGTCCAGCACCAGCTGCTTCAGCGAAACCCCGGTCTCGGCCGCCTGCGCCACCAAGCCGGCGATGCGCTGGTGGGCCTGCCGGAAGGGCACCTTGCGGCGCACCAGAAAGTCCGCCAAATCCACCGCCACCAAAGCCGGGTCGCCGGCAGCGGCGGCCAGGCGCGCCTCGTCAAAGCGAACCCGCTCAAACAGACCCGTCATGGCCAACAGCCCCAGGCGCACCTGTCTGACCGAATCAAACAGCGGCTCCTTGTCCTCTTGCAGATCCCGGTTATAGGCCAGCGGCAGACCCTTCAGCGTGGCCAGCAGCCCAGTCAAATTCCCGATCAGACGGCCGGACTTGCCGCGGGCCAGCTCGGCTATGTCGGGGTTCTTTTTGTGCGGCAACATGGAGCTGCCGGTGGCGTCTGTGTCGGCCAGCTCGAAATAGCCGGCCTCCTGGGACGAAAAAAACACCACCTCCTCGCCCAGCCTTGAGAGATGCACCCCCACCAGCGCCAGCACGAACAGCGCCTCGGCCACGAAGTCCCGGTCGCTGACCGCATCCATGGAGTTCTCAAACGCCGCCGCGAAGCCGAGCTCGCGGGCCGTCCAGTCGGGATCCAGCCCCAGCGAAGTGCCGCCCAGAGCGCCCGCCCCGAGAGGCGAGACGTCCAGACGGGCGACCGCGGCGGCCAGCCTGTCAAGGTCGCGGGCGAACGTCCAGCCGTGCGCCAGGAGATAGTGCGCCAGCGGCACAGGTTGGGCGCGCTGAAGGTGGGTGTAGCCCGGCATGGGAGCGTGCGGCGACTGACGGGCGCGCGCCAGCAAAGTCTCGGCCAGGCCCGCCAGCAGCGAAGCGATGTCCAGCAGCTCGCGCTTGGCATACAGACGCAGGTCGAGCGCGACCTGGTCATTGCGGCTGCGGCCGGTGTGCAGCTTCTCGCCCACCTCCCCGGCGAGCTGCGTTACCCGGCGCTCGACGGCGGTGTGGATGTCCTCGTCAGTGGGCAGGAACACGAAGCTGTCCTGCGCCAGCTCGTCGGCCACCTGATCCAGCGCCTGGTGCAGCGTCTGGGACTCGTCCTTGGTGAGCAGACCGGCGCGCTCCAGGCCCGCCACATGCACTTGCGACCCCAGCACGTCCAGGTCGGCCAGGGCAACGTCAAAGCCGATGCTGGCCGTGAAGTCGAGCAGGGCGTCGGACGGCTCCTGCGACATGCGTCCCTGCCAGAGTGTGCTCATCGTGTGCCTCCGGGCGCGGCTGCTCTGGGTGCGGTTGCTCCGGGCGCGGCTGTTCGGAGCGCGGCTGTTCCGCCGGCGGCGGCTCCACCAATATTCATAGCCAACATTATAGACAAGGCGGGCGGCCCGGCAAGCCTATTGCCGGATTTGGTTGGCGCGTTTAGTCGCCGCGTCTGGCCGCCGCGTCTGGCCGCCGCGTCTGGCCCAGAATTCGCCATCGCATCTCCAATTTGCAATCTCGGAGGGCAAATTCTGGCGAATTTTGACTAATTTGGAACTAATTTGGCATTTTCGGGGCGATTTTGCAAGGTCGTGTGGTAATAAAGTTTTATGAACGACATTTTTCACAACCTTGATCTGCCCGACCTGAGCGGCGGCCGAATCGTCCTTGACGCCAACATCTGCATCTCCCAGAGCAACAATGCCAAAAGGTTTTTGCAGGCCATCGGTAACCCTGAGGTCTACCAAACCGACATCATCGCTTATGAATTACGCAAGCATTGCAGACGGCTCGGCATGAACAAACAACAAACCACTAGGTGGATCTCCCGGTCGCGTCGCGCCTTCAACTCCACCATGTTGCCCAGGACAAGACGGGCCCTCAAAATTGCCCGCAGGATATCAAAGACCCTCAGGCTGGCCGAGGTTCCGAAAGAGACGGTCAAGGCCGAGAAAAACGACGCACTCATTGCCGCCCATGCAATGCTCTATGGAATCAACGTGCTCATTGCCGACAGATTGTTTTGGGTAACCGGCCAAGTTGCTGCCCTGGGCATTGACATCTACCTGACTTCGAAAAATAAACCTGAGCAGCGATCTCAGCAGATGAGGACTATACTGCACAAGAAAGGGATTGAAACTCCGGTGGATCTATCCCATCTGGTGAGCAAGATCAAAAACCTGCCACAAGTGCCCGCCCCAAAGCCACGCCGAAAGGAGACGGAGGAGACATGAGAAAATTCTGGAGAAAAATGCGCCGGCGCAAGAACATCGACTTCCGCAAGGATCCCGCCCCGACAGACTGGGGTGCCAAGCTTGAAGGGAAATATGCCCACCTAGGTGGGGACTTCAAAACCGACGAGGACTACCTGAACGAGTTCATCGAAGAACTCAATGGGAAACGTTGCGAACCGGTCTGCGTGAACGGGCAACTTGACCATGGGCAACTTGGCCATGGCCAACTCTCCAACGGCCAACTCTCCGTCGGCATGCCCCCCGTCGGTTGCGTCTGTTCTTTGGTGGAACGGCTGGCCAACGCAGAGGACGATCTGGTGCCGGTGGGCGAATTCCTGGCTGTCGTTGAGGCCGCCGGCTATAGCCGCGAACAGACACTGGAACAATACAAGCACTATGCCATCGAAAAAATCGGGCAAAAATACGACCCTGAATTCGAACGGCTTGACACGGAAGCCGACAACGCCTACAACTGGAGCACCGAATTTGCTTTCACCGAATTCAAAGAAGATGAAACCGACCCATACGATGCACTAAGCGAAGTCCACGAAGAATTGGAAGCCCTGGTGGAACAAATTGACAGAGAAGTCGAAGCCGAGATGTCACAGGCCACGATGCCAGAGTCCACGATGTCAGCCGAAGCTACGAACCGCCCTGGCCCGCAGCCAGCTGCAACCGCAAGGCGTTCAGCGCAATGAACCCGCTCGCATTGGCTTGGTCGTAGCTGCCTTCGTCCTCCTCAAAAGTCACCACTTTCTCTGAGAACAGCGACTGCGGCGAGCGTCTGCCCAGCACCTCAACATTGCCCTTATACAACCTCAGGCGCACATCCCCGCTGACGTTTTGCTGGGAGCTGTCAATGGCTGTTTGCAACATGGCTCGCTCGGGACTCCACCAATATCCATTATAGATCAGCGAGGCATAGCGAGGCATCAGCTCGTCCTTGAGGTGCGCCACCTCACGATCTAAAGTCAGTGACTCAACCGCACGATGCGCCGCCAACAAGATGGTGCCGCCCGGGGTTTCATAGGCCCCGCGGGACTTCATCCCCACATAGCGGTTCTCCACGATGTCCAGCCGTCCGACCCCGCAGGCGCCGCCCAGCCTGTTGAGCTCGCCCAGCGCGGCGGCCGGCGACAGCGTCTGCCCGTCAATGGCCGACAGGTCGCCTCGACTGAAGCTCAGCTCCAGCTCCAACGGCTCGTCGGGCGCCGACTGGGGACTTTGCGTCCAGCGCCACATGTCGGCCGGCGGCTCGGCCCAGGGATCCTCCAGGATGCCGCCCTCATAGGAGATGTGCAAAAGGTTGGCGTCCATGGAATATGGCGGGCGGTCGCCCTGCTCCAGGTCGATGGGGATGCCGTATTCGGCGGCATAGGCCATCAGCTTCTCGCGGGAGGTCAGATCCCAGATGCGCCAGGGTGCGATGACTTTGATGTCGGGGTTCAGCGCATAGGCGCCCAGCTCGAAGCGCACCTGGTCGTTGCCCTTGCCGGTGGCTCCGTGGGCGATGGCGTCGGCTCCGACCTCGGCGGCAATCTCCACCAGGCGCTTGGCGATGAGCGGACGGGCGATGGATGTGCCCAGCAGATACTGCCCCTCATAGACCGTGTTGGCGCGGAACATGGGATAGACGAAATCGGCGGCGAACTCCTCTCGCAGATCCTCCACGTATATTTCGGTCACGCCCATGTCCTGGGCTTTTTGGCGGGCGGGTTCCAGCTCCTCGCCCTGTCCGATGTCGGCCGTGAAAGTCACCACCTCGCAGTCGTATTCCTGCTGCAGCCAGCGCAGGATGACCGAGGTGTCAAGCCCGCCTGAATATGCCAGGACTATCTTTTGTGGTTTGGGGTTTTTGGGGGTGGGGTTTTTGGGTTTGGGGTTCTTCGGGTTCATGTTTGCTCCTGTTGTGTGTTTGCTTCCAACCCCACCATGGCCGTCAGCTCGTCTTGCAAAGCGGCCGGCTGGTGGCTTTCGGGGACGATGACCAGCACCGTGTCGTCGCCGCTGAGCGTGGCCATGACCGCCGGGTGCTTGCTGCGATCCAGGGCGGCCGCCACCACGTGCGCGGCTCCGGGCGAAGTTCGCAGCACCACCAGATCGCGTGACCTGTCCACCGACTGAACCCACTCCTTGATCACCTTGCCCAGATGCTGGCGGGCGGTCTGCGGCAGCGACAGGGCATCGGGCGTGGGCGGCGGGTCCAGCGTGTAGATGAAGCCGCCATTGGCCTGGGGAACCTTGATGGCGCCCAGCTCCACCAGATCGCGCGACACGGTAACCTGGGTGGTGCTGATGCCGCGGTCGGTCAGGCGGCGCACCAGCTCGGCCTGGCTGGAAATGTCGCCGGCGCCGAGCAGCTCGGCGATGAGGCCCTGGCGCACGGCACGGGTCGGCCTGGTCATCGGCCCGGTCATCGACCAGCCCCTTTCGCGCGACCAGCCCCTAGCGCCAGCCACGCCAGCAGACCCCTGGCGGTGTGCATGCGGTTCTCGGCCTGGCGCCAGACCTGCGATTGGCCGCCCTCCAGCACCTGTTCGGCGACCTCCTCTCCCCTGTGCGCCGGCAGGCAATGCAAGAATATGGCGCCGGGTGCGGCCAACTTCATCAGTTCGGGCGTGACCGTGTAGCCCGCAAAATCGGCTCGGCGCTGGGCGGCTTGTTCCTCTTGGCCCATTGACGCCCAGACGTCGGTATAGACCACATCGGCCTGCGCCACCACTTCCTTCGGATCGGGTGCGCCCCAAAATCGCACGCCGTTGGTTGGGGGGGCTCCGCCGGCTTGGGGTGCTCCGCCGGCTCGGGCCACTCCCCCGGCGCGGGCGGCCGACTGAATCACGGCCTCGTCCTCTGGCGCGAACGCATAGCCTTCGGGGCAGCTGAACCTGAACTCCACGCCCAGCATGGCGCACGCCAAAGCCAACGATCGGGCCACATTGTTGGGGTCGCCCACATATGCCACCGACCTGCCGGCCAGCACCTCGGGAATGGACGGGGAGTCGGCGCCGCCTGGCTCGTTCCCCCACTGCCCGATCATGGTCAGCACATCGGCCAGCGCCTGCAGCGGATGGCAGCGATCCGACAACAGATTTATGACCGGCACGGGCGAGGCCGCCGCAAAGTCGTCCAGCGTCTGGTGCGAAAAGACACGCAGGCCGACCATGGCGTGATAGCCGCCGAAGGTGCGGGCCACATCGGCTATGTCCTCACGCACGCCCAGCTGGATCTCGTCCGGACGGGTGACGCTAGGGTGCCCGCCCAACTGAACTGCAGCTATCTCCATGGAATGACGTGTGCGCGCCGAAGGCTTCTCGAATATCAGCGCGACGCCTTGGCCGGACAGCAGCTGGGGCAAGTCGGGTTGGCGCGACAGCTCGAGTATCTCCAGCAGCTCGGCCGGGGAGAAATCTTCCAGCTTGAGGAAGTGTCTGGGGTCGGACACGGTCATGGTGTCGCCTCCGCCGCGGCCTTCGATGCCATCTCCACCGCGGCCTCCGCCGCCACCGACGCCGCCGCCTGGGCGAAGATGTCGGTGGCCTGGTTGATCTCGTCCTCGGTCACCACCAGCGGCGGGGCCCATCTGATGGCGGTCGGGGTGATGGCGTTTACAACCAGACCGAGCTGTCCGGCGCGCAGGCATCTGTCGGCAATCTGCGCGGCCTTGACCTGGCCTCCCTGCAGCACCTCGTCGCTCAGTTCGCACGCCAGCAGCAGTCCGCGGCCTCGCACCTGCGCCACCGCATCCGATGACTCCAGCTTGGCGCGCAGCAACTCCCCCTTTTGCCTGGCCACTTCGGGCGCATTCATCTCCTCCAGCACCGACAGGGTGGCTCGGGCAGCCGCGGTCGCCAGGGGCTGGCCGCCGAAGGTGGAGGCGTGGTCGCCCGGCTTGAATGCGGCCGCGACTTCGGCTCGGGCCCAGCAGGCTCCGATGGGCACGCCGTTGCCCAGGGCCTTGGCCAGGGTCACCACATCGGGGCGGACGGACTCGTGCTGGTGCGCGAACCAGTCGCCGGTTCGCCCCAGTCCCGTCTGCACCTCGTCAAACATCAACAAAAGCTGGTGCTCGTCGCAGAACTGCCTGACCGCCGACAGATAGCCAGCCGGCGGCTCCCACACCCCGCCCTCCCCCAAAATCGGCTCCAGCAAAACGGCTGCCGTGGTCTCATCTCTGGCGCGCTCCAGTTCGTCCATGTCGCCGAACGGCACGTGTCGGAAACCTTCGGGCAGCGGCACGAACGGCTCGTGCTTTTCGGGTTGGCCGGTGGCCGTGAGCGTGGCCAGGGAACGTCCATGGAAGGAGCGGAATGCGCTGATCACGCCATAGCGTCCGGGGCCGGCCCAGCGGCGAGCCAGCTTGATGGCGGCTTCGTTGGCTTCGGCGCCCGAGTTGCAAAAGAACACCTGCCCGCCGCCGCCCAGCAGCCTGTTGAGCGTCTTTGCCAGCTCGCCATTGTGTTCGGTGGCGAACAGGTTAGACACGTGCAACAGCTTGCCGGCCTGGTCGGCGATGGCCTGGGCGACCTGGGGGTGGGCGTGGCCCAGGTTGCATACCGCCAGGCCCGAGAGGAAGTCGAGGTATTGCTGGCCGTGGCGGTCGGTCAGCGTGCAGGCTTGGCCGCTGACGAACATCACTCCGGGCGCTGCGTAGCTGGGCATGATGGGGCATCGGGCGAGTTCGGCCAGCTGGTCGGGGTCGGCCACGGCGTCGGTGTGGGGGGTCGCGGCAGGCGAGGTCATGGCGTGTCAAACCCCGCGCTGATCATCGTCCCCGCACCGTCGTCTGTGAATATCTCAACCAGCAGGGCGTGCGGCTGGGTGCCGTTGATCAGGTGCGCCGAAGTCGAGCCGTCCAGCGTGGCCGCCATGCACGCCTCCAGCTTGGGCAACATACCCTCGCTCACCTTGCCCGCAGCCACAATCTCACGCAGCTGCTCGGGCGACACCCTGGGGATGCGGCTGTGCGGATCCGACACATCGTCCAACAGCCCGTCCACATCGGTCAGCACAATCAGCTTCTCGGCCGACAGGGCACGGGTGATGGCGCCGGCGACCAGATCGGCATTGACGTTGTAGGCCTGGCCGGACTGGTCGACCCCGATGCTGGCGATCACCGGAATCAGCCCGTCCGACACCAGCTTCAGCAGCACCTGTGTGTTGACCTGGGTGATGTCGCCCACGAAGCCGAGCGCCGGATCCCTGGGCTGGGCCGTCAGCAGGCGGGCGTCCTCGCCGGACATGCCCAGGGCGTATTGGCCGAATTGGTTGATGGCTCCGACCAGCTCACGATTTACCTTGCCCACCAGCACCATGCGCACCACCTCGAGAGTCTGGGCGTCGGTTATCCTGTGGCCGTCCACGAAGTCGCTGTCGATGCCCAGGCGCGCCAGCTGTTGGCCGATCTGGGGGCCGCCGCCGTGAACCACAATCGGGCAGATGCCGACCGAGCGCAGCAGCACCACGTCTTTGGCGAAGCTGGCGGTCAGGGCGCGGTCGGTCATGGCGGCGCCGCCGAACTTGATGACCATCAGCTTGCCGGCAAAGCGCTGGATGTAGGGCAGGGCCTGGATGAGGGTTTCGGCTCGGGGGTTGGGGGCGGCCGGCTGGGACTGGGGCGCGGGCGAGGATGACGGGGACGGGGGCGCGGACGGGTTCATGGCTCAGCTCGTCCTCATGTTCTCGGCGATGTAGCCGGGCGTCAGGTCGTTGGTGTAGATGGTCGCCTGGCCGTGGCCCTGCCCCAGATCGATGGTCAGATCCAGTTGTCGCTGCGACATGTATTCGGCCAGCGCCTGGGCAGGCGGCGACTGCGGCTGGCCTTGGTCGTATACGCAGAAGCTGCCGTATGAAATGGACAGCGTTGCCGGGTCGAAGTCCACCCCGGCGACTCCGCACTGGCTGGCCAGCCTGCCCCAATATGGATCGCCGCCATACCACGAGCACTTGATGAGTTGGCTGTTGGCGCAGCTGCGGGCGGCTTGGGCGGCTTGGGCGTCGGTGGCGGCGCCGATGACGGTGAGCGTGATCGTTTTGGTGGAGCCTTCGGCATCGTCGGCCATCTGCTTGGCGAGCGACAGACAGACTTGGCTGACGGCCTGGGTGAGCTGTTCCTGGTTTTCGGGTGGGCTGGCTTGGCGGCTGGACAGCAAAAGCACGGTGTCGTTGGTGGACTGGGCGCCGTCCACGGTCAGACAGTTGAACGAGTTTGCCGTGGCTTGGGACAGGGCGAGCTGGAGCATCTCGGCTGGGGCGTCGGCGTCGGTGGTCAGTATCGCCAGCATGGTGGCCATGTTCGGTTCCAGCATGGCGGCTCCTTTGGCGATGGCGCCGATGGAGAACTGCGCGCCGCTGTCCCCCACCGCCAAGAACGCCAGCTTGGGCACCGTGTCCGTCGTCATAATCGCCTGCGCCGCCAACTCCCCGCCGTCTGCCGAGCAAGCCGCCGCAGCCTCGGGTATGCCGCCCGCCACCGCATCCATGGGCATCTCAAAACCGATCAGCCCGGTGGAGCAGACCAGCACCTCGCCGGCATCGCAACCCAGATTTTCGGCCACCAACTCGCACATCTGCTGGGCATCGGCCAGGCCCTGCGCCCCCGTGGCGGCGTTGGCGTTGCCGCTGTTGATGACCACGGCCGAGGCGCTGGGCGAGACGGACAGATGCTGCTGGCACACTTCCACCGGGGCGGCCTTGAGCTTGTTGGACGTGAATACGCCCGCCGCGGGACAGGCGCCGACGGTGCTCTTCAGCAGCGCCAGATCCAGCGCGCCCTGGGGCTTTATGCCGCAGTGGATGCCGGCTGCTTCGAATCCGGCTATTTTGGTGATGCTCATGGTTCTAGGGATTGCCGAACTCTAGGGATAGACTCCGGCTATCGGCAAGCCGGTCTCTGGCGCCAGACCGCAGATGATGTTGGCGCATTGGATGGCCTGGCCCGCCGCCCCCTTGCCCAGATTGTCCAGCGCGCAGATGGAGATGACGGTGCCGGTGCGCTCGTCAAAGCGGGCGGTCAGGTGCGCCGAGTTGGAGCCATAGGTGGACTTGGTCTGCGGGCTGTTCTGGCTGACGTGCACGAACGGCTGGTTGGCGTAGGCGCTGGTCAGGCACTCCAGCAGTTTGTCGGTGGTGAGGGTCGCGCCCGCGCCGCCCGCGGGCTGCGCATAGCAAGTCGCCAGGATGCCTCGGCTCATGGGAGCCAGATGCGGAGTGAACAGCACCTGCGCTCCGATGGCTTGCTCCATCTCGGGGGTGTGGCGGTGCGTGCACAGGCCATAGGCGGCGAAGTTCTCGTCCACGTGGCAAAAGGCGGTGTTGTCGGAAGCCGCTCGGCCCGCACCCGACACGCCGCTGGCTGCGTCCACGATTATGCCCTGGGTGGATATGAGCCCGGCGCGCACCAGCGGAGTCAGCGCCAGGGCAGCCGCGGCGGGATAGCAGCCGGGCACGGCGACTTTGTGGGACGGCTGGGGGTTGGACGACTGGGCGGCGGACGACTGGGCGGCGGACGATCCATTGCCGGACAGCTGCTCACCGAACAACTCGGGCAGGCCATAGCTGAACTGCGACAGATGCTGCGGACAGCTGTGCTCCTGGCCATACCACTGGGCGAAGACCTCCGCTGAGTTGAGACGGAAATCGGCCGCCAGGTCGACAATCTTGATCCCGTCTGGGATGTTGGGGACGATTTGCTGGGAGACTCCGTGAGGCAGCGCCAAAAAGACGAGCTCCACCTGGCTGTAGTCGGGCTTGTCGGCAAACTTCCAGTCGGCATAGTCGCCTGACAGGTTGGGGTATAGCTCGGCGATGGGCGTGCCAGCGGCCGTGTCTGCTCCGGCGAAAGCCAACTTGAATTGCGGGTGGGCGGCCAGCAGACGCAGCAGCTCGGCGCCGACATATCCAGAAGCCCCGAGGACTCCAACCTGTGTCATAATGTATATTATACAGGTTTGCTTATATTTTGCAACTTTATTTTTGGGGCGAATTTACGCGCGGGCGTGTGAGGCCGGCGGCTGGCCAGATCCCGCGCCCGACTAGCTTTCGCGCAAAGCTACCCGTCTGCCCTGGGCATCGGCAGCCGTGCCACCGGCGCCCTCGGCTGAGTCGCCCAACGCCTGGGCTGCTTTGATGCAAGCCTGGCGCAACTCGGCCACTTCCTCGTCGGTGAGCGTTCTGTCCTGGGATTCGAAGCGCAGCCGGAACGCCAAGCTCCTGGCGTTGGTCGGTGAGGTGGCTTTGTCGGTCGTGCCGTCAGCCGCGCCGTCCACTATATATACATCAAACAGCTCCACCGAAACCAAGCTGTCCCCGCCCGCCGACAGCAGCGCAGCTTTCACCTCGGCAGCCGAAATCCCAGACGACACCCAAAACGCCAGATCGATGTCGCTGGACGGGAACTTGCTGGGCGATTTGTAGCCTGACGGAGGTTGGCTCTGGTGGAAGTCCAGCAGCTGGTCGAGGTTCAGCTCCAGCCAGGCTACGGGGGCGTTTATGTCCAGGCGGCGCAGCACCTCGGGATCGATTTCTCCGACCACGCCCACGGGCACGGGCGCTGTTTTGGCGTGCTTGGCTCTGGCAGGCTTGGCTTTGTCTGCTTTGGTTTTCTTTGCTTTCTTGGCCTTAGGGGCGACCAGACTGATCTCTGCGGCCCGCCCGGGATGCAGGCCCGCTTGCGGTGAGTTGCTCATTGTCACCGAGTCGGACAGCTTCAGGCTCTCGCACAGCTGCAACCAGATTTTGACGGCTTCTTCTGCCTGGGCGCCGGCCAGCATGACCGCCAGATGTTCGTGCTCTGACGGCAACTCGGACGCGCCGGACGCGTCTTCGTCCGCGCCGGCCGCGTCCTTGCCCGCGCCCTCGGTCGCGTCGCTCGCGTCTCCGTCCGCGCCAACAGCCCCGGAAAAAACATGGCCCAGCTCAAACAGGCGCGCTCCGCTTTGGCGCCGGGCCTGGTTGTATGCCGCTTGCTTAAGCAGACCCGGGCGCAGGGTCGTGCGCAGAACCGACTCCTCCACCACCAACGGGTTGGTTATCACCAGCGCATCGGCAGTCGTCTCGGCGATCGTCGCATCAGTCGTCTCGCCCGCGGTCTCAAGGTCGCCGGGCGCCAGGAACGGCAGCGACATTGTTTCGCACAGACCCATGCCGGCCAGAAGTTCGCTGACCTGACGGCGGGTCTGCTGGCGGGGCGACAATCCGCCGATTTGGTCGAACAGCGGGACGAGCTTGGGTATGCGGTAGTAGCCGTGGCCCCGTACGATTTCTTCGATGATGTCGATTTCAGTTTCGCAGTCCAGCCGCCAGGAGGGTATGGTCACTCGCAGCTCGGGCGCAGGTTCGGGCGCGGAGTCCCCGTCGACCATCTCAGTCTCAAACCCCATCGGCTCTATGCAGTCGGCAATCTCTGCGGGCGACAGATCCAGCCCCGACATATGCTTGACCCGTTGCGGGCGCACCACAACCTTGTCGCGCACGGGC
This sequence comes from uncultured Acidimicrobiales bacterium, assembly GCA_964514465.1. Taxonomy (GTDB): domain Bacteria; phylum Actinomycetota; class Acidimicrobiia; order Acidimicrobiales; family Hopanoidiivorantaceae; genus Hopanoidiivorans. The sequence goes on along the minus strand of CAZERQ010000116.1, from coordinate 8,817 downwards.
CGGTCTCCGTCAGCCCTGACCTGTCCCTCCGACAGCTTGGCCACCCCGACCTCCTCGGCCAGCTCCGCGAACCGCAGCAGCGCCAGCTCGGCTATCTCGGGATCCACCCCGCGCTCAAAACGAGCCGAGGCTTCGCTGCGTAGACCGTGGCGGCGCGAGGTCCGGCTGATGGTCATCGGATCCCACCAGGCAGCCTCCACCAAAGCGACCTTGGTGGTGTCAGATATTTCGGTCGAGGCGCCGCCCATCACGCCGGCCAAGCTCAGGGCCACGTCATCGCAGTCCACGATCACCCCGTCGGCCGGATCCAGCGTGCGCACCGTTCCGTCCAGCGTTTCCAGCTGCTCGCCCGGTTTGGCCATGCGCACGGCCAGCACTTTGGCTCCGCCGGGGCCGGTGGGGATCTGGTCGAAATCAAAGGCGTGGGTGGGCTGGCCCAGCTCCAGCATGACATAGTTGGAGATGTCCACCAGCGGATTGACCGGGCGCATGCCCAACGCCAACAGCCGCTGGGTCAGCCATCTGGGTGAGCTGCCCGGGGTTATGTCGGTGAGCAGTCGGACGGTGAAGTGCGCGCAAAAGCCGGGCTCGTGGAGGTTGATCTCGACTGGCGCCAGCGCGTTGGGATGGACGGACGGGTTGGGCGTGCCGGACGGGTTGACTTGAGGCTGCGGTATGGCGAACGGGATTTTCAGACGGGCTGCCAGATCGCGGGCGACCCCGGCCACGGACATGGCATCGGGGCGGTTGGGGTTCACTTCCAAGTCAAACAAGACGTCGCTCTCCAACTCCAGCGCTTCGGCCAGGTCGACTCCCAGCGGGCTGTCGGGTGGCAGAATAAGGATGCCTTCGTCGGCGGCCCCGACCGCGCCGCCAGCCAAATCCAACTCCTCGGGCGAGCACAACATTCCCTCCGACCACTCCCCTCGCAGTTTGCGCCGCTTTATCTCCAGCCCAGACGACACCACCGCGCCCTCGGTGGCCAGCGGCACCAGATCGCCCACCGCCATGTTGAATGCGCCGCAGCAGATCTGTCGGGCCTCGCCCGTGCCGTCGTCCACATCCACCAGCTGGATCCGATCGGCATCCGGGTGCGAGCGCAAGGCCAGCACCTTGGCCACCACCACACCTTTGAACGCCGGGCCCAGATGTTTGACCTCCTCCACGCTCAGACCCAAATCGGACAGCTCCCATGCCAGCTGCTCGGTCAGGTCAGCTTCGGCGGAGCCACCGCGGGCCGAACCACCCCGAGCGACAGCCTGCTCCAAGTCGGGCGCGAATTCCTTCAGCCAGCTAAGCGTAACTTTCACAGCTCATCCTACGCAGATTTTTTCCGTGGGTTATTCCGTCCGACCCAGAGCCGCTGCACATAGACGCCCTAGAACTGCCTGGCGAACCGCAGGTCGCCGGTCCACAACTCACGCAGATCGTCCACGCCATAGCGGATCATCGCCAGGCGGTCGATGCCAAAACCGAAGGCGAAACCCGACCACTCCTGCGGGTCGATGCCGCAGGCCCCCAGCACGTTGGGGTGAACCATGCCCGAGCCGCCCAGCTCCAGCCAGCTGCCATCGGGCCGCTGTATGTCGAACTCGGCGGACGGCTCGGTGAAGGGAAAATATGACGGGCGCAGGCGCGAGGAGAAGCCCTTGCCGAAGAACGCGTTGGTGAAGGCTTCGATGGTGCCGGACAGGTGCGCCATGGAGATGTGGCGGTCGACCAGCAGCCCCTCGATCTGGTGGAACACCGGCATGTGCGTGGCGTCGGCGGTGTCGCGGCGGAAGCATCGTCCGGGCGCAACCACCGCGATGGGCAGCTCGCCCTGGGTCATGGCTCGGGTCATGGTGCGCACCTGGACGGGCGAGGTGTGAGTGCGCAGCAAGGTCGACATCGGCTCGCCCCAACCGACATACAAGGTGTCATACATGTCACGGGCGGGGTGGCCCAGCGGGAAATTCAGGGCGCCGAAATTGTGCCATTCGGTCTCCACCTCGGGCCCCTCGGCCACACGATATCCCATGCCGCAGAACACGTCCTCCAGCGCCTTGCGGGTCTGGGTGATGATGTGCAGATGGCCCACTTCGGCGGCGCCCAGGACTTCGGTGAGGTCGGCTTGCTCAGCAGCCAGCTGCTGGGCGCGCTCGGCGGCGGCCAGTTGTTGGTGGCGGTCGTCATGGGCTTGGGTTATGTCTTGGCTGGCGCGGTTGCAGAGTTGGCCGGCTTCGGGTCGGAGCTCCTTGGGCAGGGTTCCCAGGCGGCTGCGTATGGCGGCCAGGTCAGACGACTTGCCGAGGTGCTTGGTCTTGGCTTCCTGAAGCTGCTTGAGGGATTCGGCCGAGCTGAAGTCGCCGGTGGCTGACTGGCTGATGTCTGCCAGCTCGGTTTGGATCTCTGTGAGGGACGGGGCTGGGGAGGACATGGACGCGGCGGTCATGGTTGGTGTCGGTATTGCTGGCGGCGCGCCTCGAAACACACCACGGCCGCGGCGGTGGCGACATTGAGCGATTCGACTGCGCCGGCCAGCGGAATGTGCATCCAGTTCGATATGTGCTCGGCGGCTGAGTCTGGCAGGCCGTGGGTTTCGTTGCCCACCACGATGGTCGAAGGCAAGGTGAAGTCAACCTGGTCATAGGGCTGGCCCCGGCTGGCGGCGGTGGCGATGACCTGTCGGCCGGCGTCTGTCTGCGAGCGGAGATAACCGGCGGCATCCGGCTCCCGTCTGGGTCGCACCCGAAAGACCGAACCGGCGCTGGCCCGCACAGCCTTGGGCCCCCAGCAGTCCACGCAGTTGCCGGCAAACACGACTTGGCCCGCGCCCGCTCCCTCGGCGCAACGCAGCAGGGCGCCGGCGTTGGATGGGTCGGACAGATCCACGGCAGCCAGGTTGAAGTCGGCAGCCGGTGTGTTATCGGGCGCGGCGATGGGCGGTCGGGTGGTGTCGGTGGGCGCGGCGGCCCCTGCATCTGGCGCGACGGCCACAACCGGTATCTCAGCCACGGCCAGCACCGGCGGCGGCGTAACCGAAGCCTTGACCTTGGCCAGCGTGCCCGGCCTGACAGACTCGCGCGTAGCTCCGTCTGCCTCGGCCGCAGCCGCAACCGCCAGATCGTCCTGGTCGGCCCGCGGTTCCTCAACCCAGATTTCCCGCAGCTTCAGTCCCGCTCGGATGGCTTCGTCGGTCAGCACCGCTCCCTCGATCAAAAACAGTCCGGTTTGTCGTCTGTGTGAAGCCTGCCGAGCCAATCGCTGCAGATCCGCCAGACGGCTCTTGGGCACGGATCGGGCCTCGGCTGTGGCTCGGTCTTGCTGTGATGCTGCGACAATACCGCTGCCGGCCGCGCCTCAGGCGGCACTCTTGGCCGCGCTCTTGGCAGCTTTGGCCGCATCCTTGGCCGCCTTGGCCAGAGCGGACTTAGCCAGCTCCACCAGCTTGGCGAACGCCTCTGAGTCGTTGACGGCCAACTCGGCCAGCATCTTGCGGTCGACCTCCACATCGGCAGCCTTCAGTCCGGCGATGAAGCTGCTGTAATTTATCTCGTGCTGGCGGCAGGCAGCGTTGATGCGCTGGATCCAAAGCCGGCGAAAATCGCCCTTGCGCGCCCGGCGATCCCGATAGGCATAACGCAGCGAATGCATGACCTGCTCGTTGGCGGCGCGCCACGAACGGCTCTTGTTGCCGTAGTATCCCTTGGCGCGGTTGAGCGTGGCCTTGCGGCGTTTGCGACTGGTGACTGAACGTTTGACTCGAGCCATGGGTTTGCTCCTGGTGTTGGTGGTGGGTTGCGGTTGGGGTTGGTTGAACTACTGCCTGGCGCCGCCGACTAGATACCCAGCTGGTCGCGCACCTGCTGTCGGTCAGCCCGGCTGACTTCGGTGGGCCGGCGATGCTGGCGCTTGCGCTTGGGCGACTTCTTTTCCAGGATGTGGTTGTGGTGCGATTTGCGCCGCACGATCTTGCCACCGGAGGTGACCTTGAACCGCTTGGCAGCCCCGCGCCTGGTTTTCATCTTGGGCGACTTAACTTTGGCTTTTGGCATTGTTTCAGGCTAGCGGTCTTTTGCCAAATTCACGGCAACCTTTGCTAGACGATTTTTCCCAGTCTATATTTTCGCCAGACAATCTTCCGCCAAGTGGCTCTAACCGGTCTCACATCGTGCCCAGCACCTGCTCGATTTCCAGCGCCGGCTCGCCCAACTGCGCCAGGGTCAGCTTCTCTGCTTCTGGCTCCTCGGCCCGCACGCCGTACGACCCTCGGAAGTCGGGGACGACAGAGTCGCGGGACTAGTCGACCGAGCCGCGGGACTAGTCGACCGAGCCGCGGGACCGCGAAGTTTGTGCCTGGCTGCGGTCGGTCAGGCAGGCGGGGCCACATCAGGAAGTCATAAAAATATTTGTGAAATCTGGCTCATTTGGCAAGCTCGCGTGGTAAGATGCCGTAACATATGCTTAAGGTGCAGCCGATGCCAGCGACGATGCCAACTCCAACTCCGCCTACCGTTTCGATTTCAAACAAGATGACCTACCTGCAGAGCAACAAGATCTACCATGGGGACTCCACTTGCCTGATGGACAAAGTCCAAGACGAATCGGTGCATCTCATCCTGAGCGACATTCCATATGGAATCGGCACAGACGATTGGGATGTCAAACACGAAAATTCCAATTCGGCATATCTTGGGGCAAGTCCCGCCCAAAAGGCAGCCGGGTCGGTTTTCGGGAAAAGGGGGAAGCCGATCAATGGGTGGTCAGCAGCTGACAGGGCCATACCTGAGCAATATCAGCAGTGGTGCTCAAAATGGGCTCCGCAATGGTTTCGCGTCATGAAGCCCGGTGGAAGTGCCATGATTTTTGCGGGCAGGAGGCTGGCGCACAGATGCGCGGTTGCCATGGAAGATGCCGGCTTCAACTTCAAGGACAGTTTGGCCTGGATCAAAAAGCAGGCACCCCATCGCGCTCAACGTCTCAGCTTGATTTATGACAGAAGAGGCGATACTTGCTCGGCGGAAACTTGGGAAGGTTGGCGCGTCGGGAATTTGCGCCCAAGCTATGAACCGATTTTGTGGTTCATAAAACCCTACAAGCTGGGTGGAACCGTCGCGGACAATGTGGCAGCCCATAGCGTCGGAGCATACAATGAGAAAGCGTTTGCGAACTATGTCGAAAAATCAGAAAACATAATCAGAAGCGGACTTGAAACAAACGAGGGAGGACTCCATCCCACGCAAAAGCCCATCAATCTGATGCAAGCCCTGATTGAACTCACCACTTGCGCGGATCAACTGGTCTTGGATCCATTCGCTGGAAGCGGATCGTCTTTGATCGCCGCCAAACAGCTGGGTCGCCAATATCTGGGATTTGAAGCAGACTTGAAATTTTACGAAGTCTGCAAAGAACGGCTTTCACTGAACACCATCTTTTGACCTAGCCGTGTTCATCAGACCGTTATCTTCAACAGCTTCGATCTTTCTTATTCTTTCAGGGAAGTTATAGTGCTCAGAAAGTAGCCTGAGCAAATCGGCTTTGTTTTTTCTCCTTAGTGACTCTTCAAAATTTGTGCAATAGTTGCTTGCTTTTTTCTTCAATATCGCAATGCTCTCATGGTTGGCTTTGACTTCAATTTCCCAATATTTTCTGATTGAACTTGCATGTGATAAAAATATCTCATTGATGGCATGCCAATATGAACCAGCTTCTTTTGATGCTGTGTTCTGTGCATTGCTGTTTTGAATGAAAATTTGATGCAAGAGTCTCAGTGCTTCTGCTTTGCGTTTCTTTCTTGCCAATTGCACTAAGATAGCAAGGTGGGAAAATGAAAGTATGCAAACATTCAGTATTCTAGCCTGCTGGTAAATCTGACTTTCCTTGGCTGGGAGTTGGTAAAGCGGGCAAACCAGCATTGCAAAATCTTTGTCAGATCTCCAGCTATTCAAAGATGCTATTTTGAAATCTTTTTGGTTTTTTGCGGTTCTGCTCAATCTGAAAACTTTTGCATCAGCAACGAAACTATAGCTCTCTGATCTGGCTTCAACATCTGCAGAATCAGCCCTTTCAGATATAACTTCACTGGTTAATCCCAAATATTCAAAAGTTTTTGAGATTAATGCATCTGTATATTTTGAAAATAGTTTTTCCTGAGTTGAACTGTATTCAACTGATTCAGGTATGGCAGAGCAGAGTCTTAGGTGGCAAAGCAGGGCATAATACCTGTTGGCTTTAATCTCACTCTCCAAATTATCTTCCACGTCAGCCAAGTTGTCCAGCCCAAAAAGTCTGTCGAGCCAACTCATGTAGCCATCGACATCTTTGCTCGAAATTATTTTATTCATATTCATGATATTTCGTTTCTTTTGTATCCGTTCTTTTGCATTGTGCCGCGCCAGCTAGAACCCCAGCGCACGGCCCAGGCCCAGGCTGGCTTCGGCCTGGTTCAGGGTGTAGATATGCAGCCCCGGCGCCCCGAAATCCAGCAGCTGCCGGCACAGCTCGTGAGCCGCCTCCACCGCAATCGCCAACCAGTCGCCCTCGGCCGCCTGCTCCAGCCGATCCCACAGCGCCTCGTCAATCTGCGTGCCGTTCAGCTCGGCAAAATGCCTGACCTTGTCGGGCGCAGTCACCGGCATGATGCCGGCAATCACCGGCTTGTCGCAGCCCAGCGCCGACAGCTCCTCGACCATCCGGAAATAGTGCGTGGCGTCAAAGAAAAACTGGGTTATGGCGAAGTCGGCCGCCGACAGCTTCTCGGCCAGATGCCGCCGATCCGACTCCCGGCTGGGCGAGTGCGGATGGACTTCGGGGTGCGCCGCCACGCCCACGCTGAAGTCAAACTCGTGCGCCACAATCTCGTCCACCAGCTGCGATGCGTAGGTGAGCTGCTGCTCCTCGGGGATGGGAAATCTCAGCGAGGCCTCATCCTGTGGCGGATCGCCGGCCAAGGCCAGAACGCTGGTGATGGCGTTGCGTCCGTAGTCGTCCAACAGGCGGTTGATGTGGGCCCGGCTGTGCTGGCTGCAGGTGATGTGCGCCATTATCTCAACCGCATAGTTCGCCTTCAGATCCAGCACCTGATCTCGGGTCGGGCCGTATGAGCTGCCGCCGGCGCCGGTGGTGACCGACACAAACGAAGGCATCAGCTCGCCCAACTGCGCCAGGGTCTGCTTCAGCGTCTGCTTGGCCTTGTCCGAGCGGGCCGGGAAGAATTCGAACGACAAGGTGGTGCCTTGCGCCAGCAGTTCCGCGACATTCATGTCCGTCTGCGCCGTCATATCGTCTGACCTGCCATGTCTGTCTGCGCCGTCATATCGTCTGACCTGCCATACTCGCCTGACCCGTCATTTGGCTATGAAATATTTCGCTTGGGGATGATGACATACAATAGCCGATGTGGTCTGCTCGGGCTGATACTGCCAGCCGGTGTCCTCGCTCACCTCGATGCCCAGCCGCTCGGCGCCCAGCAGGTCGGCCACTTTGCGGTTGTCCTCCAGGTTGGGGCAGGCGGGGTAGCCCCAGGAGTAGCGCCCGCCACGATAGCGCTGGCGGAACAGACCGGCCATGGTGTCGGCATCCTGGTCGGCAAAGCCCCACTCCTGCCGGATGCGCATGTGCCAATATTCGGCCAGAGCCTCGGCCAGTTCCACGCCCAGGCCGTGGGTGTATAGGTATTGCTCATAGCGATTTTGGACGAATAACTGACGGGCGACTTCGGATGCCTGGTGGCCCATGGTGACGATGTGGAAGGCGGCATAGTCGGGTTCGGTGTCGGTGTCGGTGCCCGCGCCCGCGCCAGCAACCGGCCTGAAAAAATCGGCAATGCACAGCCACGGCGACTGGCTCTGACGGGGAAACGTGAACCGCGCCAACTCGTCCCGGCGGGTCTCGTCGCTCCACACAATCAGGTCGTTGCCGCAGGAGTTGACACAGAAAAAGCCATACACCACGCCTGGATCCAGCCAGCCGTCCGACTTGGCCTCAGCCAGCCGCTCGCGCAAAAGCGGACGGATGCGCTGCTTGAACTCGCCATCGCTTTCTCCCTTGTCGGGCCGCAGCTGCCACTGGTTTCGGAACAGGGCGGTCTCGTTGAGGAACTCGGCAATGTCGTCTATGGCGATGCCCTTGACCACCCGGGCACCCAGATGCGGAGGTTTGAAAATCGGGTTGTCGGGCGCGACCTCGGGCGAGCGCTGGGGTTGCGCTGGCGCGGGTTCGGGCTGCGCGAGCTGCGCCGTTTCGGGTTGGGGTTGCGCGGGCTGGGCCTCGGATCGCGCCGGCTCGGGCTCAGCTTCAGACCGCGCCGACCCATCACCAACCGCCCCACGCCCAAACTCGTCATCGCTCAACTCGCCGCGCTTGATGGCCATCAACCGCTCCATCACCCGCAGACCCTCAAACGCATCCTTGCCATAGAACAGCCTCCCGTCATACACCTCCCGCAAATCGCTCTCCACATAGCGCCGGGTCAGCGCCGCCCCGCCCAGCAGCACCGGCAAGTCCGACATCGACTTGGCGTTCAGCTCCTCCAAATTGTCGCGCATGATCAGGGTGCTCTTGACCAACAGCCCGCTCATGCCCAACGCATCGGCGCCCACCTCCTGCGCCTTGGCGATCATCTCGTTGATGGACACCTTGATCCCCAGGTTGAACACCTCATAGCCGTTGTTGCTGACGATGATGTCGACCAGATTCTTGCCGATGTCGTGCACGTCGCCCTTGACCGTGGCCAGCACCAGCTTGCCCTTGGATGCGACGGACGCGGCGATAGACGATGCGGACGCGCCAACGCCAGACGAGGCCCGCTCCATATGCGGCTCCAGCCAGGCAACC
>CAZERQ010000115.1:0-4330 GCA_964514465.1 uncultured Acidimicrobiales bacterium | reverse complement strand
ATGGGCAGGCGCATGCAGCACGAAATTATGAATATCGCTGGGCTGACAGAAGGGGATCTATAGTAGCTGGCTGGGTAAATCCACCGAAACAAGTGTTTTGTGTTTTTTGGCTCTGCCAGAGCGAAAATTTGGCCCGCTTGCCGAAAATGTCCTAGTGGGGTGCTATTCGGGCCCGTTGCGGTGGTGTTCTTGTGGGATCAGCGCAACCAGCAGTGGCGCTACAACCTGCCCGGGCGTGGGCCGGTGGATAGTGTGGACATTCCCTGGTTCGACACACTGAGCCCGAGGGATACGGTGTTTATTTATAATCTGAACCCACGCCCAATTGGCGTGAACTGGTTCTAGGCTCCGGCGACCCCCGGCCACCAAACCCCGAACCACCCGACCACCCAAACCCCGAACCACCCGGCCACCCAAACCCCGAACCCGCAACACCACACGATTTAGTTCTGGGCAGGGATGCAGACTAGCCTTCGGGCTGGCCCTGCTCTAGGATGTCAGCTGGTATAGTTTCTACTGCTATCCAGTTGACCGGCGGGGCGCCCTGCGCGCCCCGCCACCTTAGTTTTCCGCTCGCCGCCAAAGCTCCCGCCCGCGTCACCCCGCCACCTCCACTTTTGTCCCGACCTAAGATTGTTGCCACGTCCAGATGATGTGCCAGACTGGTGATATGGTCTCTGAGCAATACGCATATCCCCTGAAGCAGATCACACCTCTGCCAGACCACAAAGCCCATGCTGTCTTCAGCGACGGGTTGGAGGGCGTGGACGACTTCTCCTTCGTTTTGGACTACCCGGGTTTCGAGCATCTCCGCGACCCGAAAAATTTTGCCAAGATACACGTCACGCCTGACGGCTTTATATCGTGGGGCCAAGATTTTGAGATCAGCTGGGAGGGCACCTATCAGCGTCTGTCGGGCAAGCATTGGAAGGATGCATTCCCGCCGAACACCTGGGAGCCCATCACCATCGTTGATGCCCGTTCGGTGGCGCCCCTTGTCGTGTATGTCAAATTCAACGACGGGGTGGAGGGAGAGATCGACCTGAACGGCATCTCCGCTGACACTGCCATCCTCAAAAAGCACTCCAAAAAAGGTTTCAGAAAGCACTCCCCAAAAAACAAGGGGCCGACCATTACGGAGTGGGATCAAATGGTGCTGGACGGCATGGAATACGACACCGCTGAGATGTATGAGTTGCTGTCAGGCAAAGACATTGATGTAGCCGAAAAAGAATTCAACTCTTTGACGGCCTGACTCATAGATGGCCTGCTTGATTCCGAGGGGGAAGGAAAACCTGTCTTTTTCATATGTATCGCAACGACCATCCGCCTCCGCACGTGCATGTCAAAAATGGAAATTCGACTATTGGCGTGATTGAAGTGAAGTCGATGAAAATCAAAGGCGACCGCTTCAAACACAATGAGCGCAAGTATGCCAAAAGTGTGGTCAGAATCCTTCGCCGGGATTTTTTGCGCGCACGAAAGAGCTTGGACCGTGGAAGGCAACCAAGACAAATCAAATTGCGCCGCCAGTTGAAGGGGTAGCAACAAAGGCAGACTTGTCCGCCTCCAGTTTGTTGACGTCCTCGGTCGGCTCAAGTCCATCGCTATCTTGTCGGCCGAGCTGGAGCAGGCGTTCGCCGACGGGATGCGCTTTGACGGTTCGGTGATTGACGGCTTTCGCCCGGGCCAGGAGAGCGAGTTCTTCACCTCTGGTTTCCCGTGAAATGCTGGCCCCAAGGCTAAACTGGGATAATGGCAAGCAGCCCCCACTTGAACTTTGAGGATCAAACGATCTGGATCGGCGACAACCTTCCGATCATGCGGGGCATGAACTCCGAGATCGTCGATCTGATATATCTGGATCCGCCTTTCAACTCAAACGCCGACTATGCAGCCCCCATCGGCTCCCAAGCGGCTGGGGCTGAGTTCAAGGACACCTGGGGATTGGATGACGTCAAACTCGAATGGCACGGAGAAATCGAGGAATCCCATCCGGGTTTGTATGATCTGGTGCGCTCAGTCGAAAAGCTGCACAGCAAAAGCATGAAGGCCTATCTGATCTATATGGCGCCGAGGATAATGGAGATGCACCGGCTGTTGAAACCATCCGGAAGCATATATCTGCACTGCGACCAGACCGCGGGACATTACCTGAAGGGTCTGATGGACGCCATATTTGGGAAAACGAATTTCCAAAACGAGATAATTTGGACATACAAAACTGGAGGTGCTTCAAAAAAACGGTTCAGCAAAAAACACGATGTTATCTTTTTCTACTCCAAATCAGGGAAATATCTGTTCAACCTGCAGCAGGAAAAGTCCTACACCAAATCAAAGTCCAGAAAGCCAGGGATTGTCAATTATGGCGGGGGTGAAGCAGAATTTTTTGAGGACGACGAAGGCGTGTTCAACTGGGTCAATATGAAGGACGTCTGGGACATACCATACATCGGCAGCACATCGCCCGAGCGCACCGGCTATCCCACGCAAAAACCTGTGGCTTTGCTTGAGCGGATCATCAGGGCCTCTTCAAATCCCGGGGATATGGTTTTGGATCCGTTCTGCGGCTGTGCCACAACGTGCGTGGCGGCAGAAAAAGTTGGAGAAAACGGCATTGACAGAAGCCGCAGAAGGCAGTGGGTTGGCATAGACATCTCGCCCAAAGCCGCGGAGCTGGTGGAATCGCGCATGCTGGACGAACTGCGACTGGAGTTCACCGGCACCAAACGCATGGACACCCCGATCAGAACTGACATCGGGGAGATACCGAAATACAACAGCGGCATCAACAAGAACTGGCTTTACGGAGCGCAGAACGGAAATTGCAATTTTTGCGGCAACTACTATCAGAAAAAAGACTTGGAAGTTGACCATATGATACCCAAGAGCAAGAGTGGTTCAGAACACATATCGAATCTGCAGTTGCTGTGCGGCCACTGCAACAGATCAAAAGGCGACAAAACCCAGGAAAACGCCATTGCTCATTTAAGGTCACGAGGCATCAACACCGACAGCGCCAAGGCCCAACGCAAAGGACTGGAAGAAGCCAAAGCCAAGTTGCCGGAAGGCTGGCCGAAGGGCTACGTCTAGCCCGCCAGTGGTTTTGTCCAGCCCGCCAGTGGCCCCGGCTAGCCCGCGGGCGGATTTTGTCGGCGGCCCCGACTAGCCTATTTGTTATGCCATCAGATATAGAAGCTGTCCTGCGGGCAGTCCAAGACCACCAAGTTCGCCTTGTCCGCCTGTGGTTCACTGACGTTCTCGGGCGGCTCAAGTCCATCGCCATCTCACCGGCCGAGCTGGAGCAGGCGTTCTCCGACGGGGTGCGCTTTGACGGCTCGGTGATTGACGGCTTCGCCCGTGTGCAAGAGAGCGATGTGCTGGCTGTGCCTAACGCCGCCACTTTCGAGCTGCTGCCGCACAACCCGGACGACCCGGTTTCGGCCAGGTTGTTCTGTGGCATAAGCAGACTGGACGGCACCGATTTCCCCGGCGGGCCGAGGTCGGTGCTGCAGCGCAGTTTGGACAAGGCACGCGAGCTGGGCTATGAGTTCTATTGCGCCCCCGAGGTCGAGTTCTTCTATTTCAAGGGGGGCGGCGCGAGCAGCGGTTCGCGCTCCGGTTCGCACGGCGGCTCGCGCTCCGGTTCCCGTCCACACCCACGCCCGCGCCCGCTGGACAACGCGACCTACTTTGACCTCACCACCGAGAACACCTCCGGCCGCCTGCGCCAGCGCACCCTGCAGGTGCTGGAGGAGATGAACATTGCGGTGGAATATTCCTTCCACGAAGAGGGCCCCGGCCAGAACGAGATCGACCTGAGATACACCGACGCGCTGACCATGGCCGACCAGATCATCACGCTGAGATATGTGGTCAAGCGGGTCGCCAGCGAGGAGGACGTGTCGGCTTCGTTTATGCCCAAGCCGCTGTCGGACGCGCAAGGCTCGGGGCTGCACACCCACATGTCGCTGTTCGAGGGCGACAAGAATGCGTTCTTCGGGGGCGACTCCGAGCTGGGGTTGTCAAAGGTCGGCCAGTCGTTCATTGCCGGACTGCTGCGCCACGCGCCCGAGATAACTGCGGTGACCAACCAGCTGGTGAACTCATACAAACGGCTGGCCCGGGGCGATGAGGCGCCGAGTTATGTGGCCTGGGCGCGCAACAACCGGTCGGCTCTGGTGCGGGTGCCGCTGGTGCGCAAGAACAATCCCGAGTCCACCAGGATCGAATATAGGGCGCTGGATTCGGCGGCCAATCCCTATCTGGCCTATGCGCTGATTTTGGAGGCCGGGCTGGCCGGGATCGCGGGGGAGTATGAGCTGCCCGC
>CAZERQ010000114.1:0-11018 GCA_964514465.1 uncultured Acidimicrobiales bacterium | reverse complement strand
ACGGCTTCTGTGTGTACGGGGGTGGAGATGTTCCGCAAGATTTTGGATGAAGGCCAGGCCGGTGACAACATTGGTGCCCTGTTGCGTGGGGTGGACAAAGATGATGTGCGCCGCGGTCAGGTGTTGGCGGCTCCTGGGTCGATCACTCCGCATGACAAGTTCGATGCTGAGGTGTATGTTTTGACGAAGGAGGAAGGCGGGAGGCACAAGCCGTTCTTTGATGGGTATCGTCCGCAGTTTTATTTCCGCACCACGGACGTTACGGGCACGATCAGTTTGCCGTCGGGCACGGAGATGTGCGTGCCCGGCGACAACGCGACCATGTCGGTTGAGCTGATATGTCCCATCGCGATGGACGAAGGCTTGCGGTTCGCTATCCGGGAAGGCGGCCGCACCGTCGGAGCCGGAGCCGTCACCAAAATCACCAACTAACCCCCACCCGCACCCCGACCTGTCCCGTCCCCGTCACCCCGTCCCTTCCCACATCCCACGCCCATGGCCGACAACCAGAAAATCCGCATCCGCCTCAAGGCCTACGACCACGAGACCATCGACCAGTCCACCAAGAAGATTGTCGAGACGGTCAAGCGCACGCAAGCCGATCTGCGAGGCCCGGTGCCGTTGCCGACCGACAAGCATCGCTTCACGGTCATCCGCTCGCCCCACAAGGATAAGGACAGCCGCGAACATTTTGAGATGCGCATCCACAAGCGTCTGCTGGACATCCTGAACCCCTCGCCCAAGACGGTGGATTCCCTGCAGCGCCTGGATCTGCCCGCCGGGGTGGACATAGAAATCAAGATCCAAAAAGTTTGAGTGTGAAAATTTGAAGAAGCCGCTAGAATAACATTTTGCGTTTGACTGGCTGACGCCGCGGCCAAATGACCGGCCTGCGCCAGACAGTCATCTGCCCATATCCAAATGTCCCCGAAGGCCCGGGCAAGGCGCCAGTTTTGTTGCGGGAACCACGGGGCGCATCCCGCTCTGCGCGAAACCTGGTGCCCTTGACTCCCGTCAAACTGGGTTGCGCAGGACACACAGACAGCAGAGGGCGTGCGAGCAGCACCGACCCGACACCCTAACGATTTACCGATATTTAAGAACCGATACGCCAGCCCAACAACCCAGCCACCCCATCCAGACCACCCGTCCGAACCGAACCACCAAGCCAATGACAACCAAAGCCATCGTAGGAAAAAAACTGGGCATGACACAAATCTGGGACACCGAAAACCGGGTCGTCCCGGTCACCGTGCTGGAGGTCTCGCCTTGTCGCATAGTGCAGGTCAAGCGGCCCGAGGACAACGGCTATAGCGCCCTCCAGGTCACCTGGGGCCAGCGCAATCCAGACAAGTGCATAAAGCCGCAGCTGGGTCATTTTGATAGTGCGAATGTGAAGCCAGGTGTGGGTCTGTTGGAGTTGAGACTAAATGATGTGAGTGAGTTTGAAGTGGGACAAGAGTTTGGTGTGGATATTTTGGAGGAAGGCGAGAAGGTGGATGTAACGGCGGTGAGCAAGGGCAAAGGTTTTGCAGGGGTCATGAAGCGACACGGATTCAAGGGGCAGGGGGCATCGCACGGCGTCCACAAGGTTCACCGCAAGCCCGGAGCCGTGGGCCAGTGCGCCACGCCCTCGCGCATTTTCCAGGGTAAGAAGATGCCCGGGCGCATGGGTGCCGACAAGATCACGACCCTGAATCTGAAGGTGATGGACGTTGACTCCGAGCGGGAGCTGCTGCTGGTCAAGGGTTCCGTGCCCGGCCCCAAAGGTGGCGTGGTGGTGATCCGAAACGCGGTCAAGGGCGGCGCAGTTACCCCTATTACCATGGCCGGCAAGTCCGACAAGGTTGAAGCGAAGTCCACAGCCGACAACGCGGCCGACGTAGCCGACGCCCCCGACGAAGCCGCCGCGGCCGAGGCCCCCGACGCGCCGGCCGCAACCGACGCGCCCGCCGCCGCGCCCGCCGAGCCCGCTGGCGAAACCGAAACACCCGAGACAGGATAAACGAGATGGCCGCTTCCACACTGCAGGTTCCCGTCTTGGATTCGCGCACCGGCAAGGCCGTGGGCGAGGCATCCCTGGACAGCCAGATTTTTGGCATAACCCCCAACATCGGCGTGATGCATCAGGTGGTCACCGCGCAGCTGGGCGCCCGGCGGCAAGGCACCCACAACACCAAAACGCGTGCCGAAGTCCGCGGCGGCAGCGCCAAGCCCTGGCGACAAAAAGGCACCGGCCGCGCCCGCCACGGCTCGACCCGAACTCCTCAATGGCGTGGTGGCGGCGTGGCGCACGGCCCCAAACCCCGCAGCTACAAACAACGCACCCCCAAAAAGATGATCCGACTGGCGCTGAATTCGGCTCTGTCGGATCGGGCCGCCAGCGAGGATGTGTTGGTGGTCAACGACTGGGAATTCGAGGCGCCCAAAACCAAGGAGGCCGTCCAGCGGCTGAGTGCTTTGGGTGTCGAGGGGCGGATTCTGCTGGTGCTGCCCAAAGACGAAAAGCACCGCAACAGCTGGCTCAGCTTCCAGAACCTCAACCGGGTGCACCTGCTGACGGCCGACCAGCTCAATTGCTATGACGTATTACTGAGCGACAAAGTTGTGTTCACCGCCGATTCGCTGCCGGATGCCAGCACCGCGCCTGGCACCGATTCCCCGTCCGACCCCGATTCCCTGTCCGACGCCGACTCCCCGTCCGACACCGACGACACCCCAGAGGCCAGCTCATGAAAGACCCCCGGGACGTAATCATCTCCCCCGTGCTGAGCGAAAAGTCCTATGGGCTGATCGAGGAAGGCGTCTATACCTTCCGCGTCCATCCCCTGGCCACCAAGCCCGAGATCAAGGATGCCGTGGAGCAGATCTTCAACGTCAGGGTGCTTCGGGTGAACACCTTGCGGCGCAAGGGCAAGCGCATCCGCAACCGCCGCAACTTCAGCTATGGCCAGAGGCGCAGCACCAAGCGCGCCATCGTCCGGCTGCATCAAGACGACAGCATCCAGATGTTCGACCTGTAGGAAGCAGCCATGGCCACCGTGAGACGCAAACCAACCAGCCCGGGCAGGCGCTTTCAGACTGCCTATGATTTCTCCGAGCTGACCACCGACCGACCGCACAAGCCCCTGCTGGCCACGCGCAAGTCAACCGGCGGGCGCAACAATCTGGGCCGCAAGACCGCGCGGCACCGGGGCGGCGGCCACAGCCGGCGCTATCGCATGATCGATTTTCGTCGCAACAAAGACGGAATCCCGGCCACCGTGGCCACCATTGAATACGACCCCAACCGCACCTGTCGCATCGCTTTGCTGCACTATCACGACGGCGAGAAGCGCTATATCCTGGCGCCGCAGGGCCTGGCGGTCGGCGATGTTCTGCGCTCGGGTCAGGGTTCAGAAATTCGCCCCGGCAACGCTTTGGAGCTGCGCTATATTCCCACCGGCACCGTGGTGCATAACGTGGAGCTGACCCCCAAGGCCGGCGCCAAGTTGGCCCGCAGCGCCGGCGCCAGCGTGCAGCTGATGGCCAAAGAGGGACAGTATGCCACACTGCGCCTGCCCAGCAGCGAGATGAGGCGGGTTCAGCTGGATTGCCGGGCCACGGTCGGCACCATCGGCAACTCCGAGCACGAGCTGTTGAAGGTGGGCAAGGCCGGCCGCAACCGCTGGAAGGGCGTGCGCCCCCAGACCAGAGGCGTGGCCATGAACCCGATCGACCACCCGCTGGGCGGGGGCGAAGGCAAGAGCTCAGGCGGTCGGCATCCGGTTTCGCCCTGGGGCAAGCCCGAAGGCCGCACCCGCAACAAGAAAAAGAAGTCGTCTGATCTGATCGTCAGGCGCCGCCGCTCACGTCAGTAGCAGGCCGCGCCGACACCAACGCCAACACCGACCCGCACGCCGCCGACACCGAGTCGTTATATATACACCGACCACCAGCACCGACACCGACACCGACCACCGAGATTTGGAGAACTAACCATGGCAAGAAGTTTGAAGAAAGGGCCCTTCGTGGATTTGCATCTGCTGAAGAAGATAGATGAGCTGAACGAGTCCGGCGAAAAGCGGGTCATCAAGACCTGGTCCAGGCGTTCCACCATTATCCCCGACATGGTGGGGCACAACATTGCCGTCCATGACGGGCGCCGGCACGTGACCGTATATATCACCGAGGCCATGGTGGGGCACAAGTTGGGCGAGTTCGCCCCCACCCGCACATTCCGCTCCCACGCCGGCCAGCCGAGAACCTAAGGGCGCACGAGCCAACCCAGAATCGCACACGAACCCAGATCACCAGCCAACCCAGCCATGTCAACTCCAACCATCACCGACACTCCCATGCGCACCGGCTCCAGAGCCAAGCTGCGCACCATACGCATGTCGGCATTCAAGGCCCGCGCCGTGTTGAAGCTGATCTCCGGCAAGTCCTATGAGGAAGCCACCGAGATTTTGACTTTCTCCGACCGGGGCGCCTCAGACGAGATTCTGAAGTGTCTGCAGTCGGCCGCCTCCAATGCGGAACACAACGAGAACCTGCAGGCCGAGGAGTTGTTTGTGAGCGAGTGTTTTGCCAATGAGGGGCCGACCCTGAAGCGTTGGCGCCCCCGAGCCAGAGGGCGGGCGACCCGCATCAACAAGCGCACCTGCCACATCACAATTGTGCTGTCGCGCTATAGCCCGGAGGAATTGTTTGAGCGTTCGCAACGTGAGTCGCTGCGTTCGGCTGTGGGTGCGGGCGACCGCAGCCGGCGTGTAGCTGCCAGCCAAGCCACCGAGGATGATGTGGTCGAGGACGACGCGGCCGAGACTGACGCGCCGGAAGCCGAAGCTGTGGCCGAGCCCGACGCGCCCGACGCCGAGCCCGCCCCCGAGGACGCCGAGCCTGATGATGCCGAAGCCACATCTGACGTCGACGCCGAGGCCGCGTTCGACGTCGATCCGTCCGAAACCGAAGCTGACGCGCCCGCCGACCCCCCGTCAGACACCGACCCCGATCCAGAACCCGACCAAGAAAGCAAACAGGACTGAGTATGGGACAAAAAGTCAACCCCTATGGATTCCGCCTGGGAGTAACCACCGACTGGAAATCCCGTTGGTTCGCCTCCCGCGGCGAATACGCCCGCTATGTCGTCGAAGATTGGAAAATCCGCTCCCACATTATGGAGCGCCTGCCCAACGCCGCCATCAGCCGTATAGAAGTTGAACGCACCCGCGACCGCATCAGAGTTGAGATCCACACCGCCCGCCCCGGCATCGTCATCGGTCGCAAAGGCAGCGAAGCCGACCAGCTGCGCACCTCGCTCACCAACATCACCGGCAATTCCAGGGTTCAGCTGAACATCCAGGAGATCAAGCTGCCCGAATATGACGCCGCCCTGATCGCCCAGGGCATAGCCGACCAGCTGGTTGGCCGGGTGGCGTTCAGGCGCGCCATGAAGCGAGCCATTCAAAGCGCGCAAAAAGCCGGGGCCGAAGGCATCAGGGTTCAGTGCTCGGGCAGACTGGGAGGCTCGGAGATGGCCCGCACCGAGTGGTATCGTGAGGGACGGGTTCCCCTGCACACCTTGCGCGCCGACATCGACTATGGCTTCCGCGAGGCCCACACCACCTATGGGCGCATCGGCGTCAAGGTTTGGATATACAAGGGCGAAATCCTCCCCTACAGGCTGGCCTCTGCCGAAAAGATTTCCCGCGAGGCGGCTATGGCTGCGGGCGCCCCGGGCAGCCACGTCGTCACTTCGGCCAGCACGCCCCAGCCCCAGGCCGAGGCCGGGCAGAAGTCATACAGCCTTGACGAAACAGGCGAAGCCGATCCCGGTGGTGCAGACGGTGCCGATGTTGCCGTGGGCACCGATGTCGCCGAAGATGTCGCGGGCTCCGCGGGCGCCGAGGGTGCCGACATCATCACATCCGGTGCCGTGCCCGATGCCAGCACCGATCCCGAAGAGTTGGCTCCGCTGGTCGGTCGCACCGATGACGAGTTCGAGCGTCTGTTGGAAAAGGAAGAGGAAGTGGAACGCGCTGCGGGCCGTGAAAGGCGCGACAGCGGAACCATGAATTTCAGGCCCGATGAAGACCAAGACTAGAGCTGCCCAAGACTAGAACCGCCCTCACACGCACACGCACACAAGGAAACCCACGTCATGTTAATGCCAAAAAAGACCAAGCACCGCAAGCACCACCGCGGGCGCATGCGCGGCACAGCCAAAGGCGGCAACACGCTGGCCTTCGGCGACTATGGCATCCAAGCGCTGGGCCCGGGTTGGATCACGGCCCGCCAGATCGAGGCAGCCCGTGTGGCCATGACCCGCCACGTGCGCCGGGGCGGAAAGGTCTGGATCAACATATTCCCCGACAAGCCCGTGACCCAAAAGCCAGCTGAAACCCGCATGGGCTCAGGCAAGGGCAACCCCGAAAAATGGGTTGCGGTGGTCAAGCCCGGCCGGATCATGTTCGAGCTTTCGTATTCCGACCGCGACATCGCCAAGGCAGCCATCAACCGAGCCATCCAGAAACTTCCCATCAAGGCGAAGTTCGTGGAACGCTCCACCACTTTCTAGGGCATCGCATTATTCGGCACCGCAACCACCAGGACACCGCAACCATCATGGCACGATCAAAACGACTGAACGACCTAAACGACGTGGAGCTTCGGGAGAAGCTGGACGAAGCCAAGGACGACTTGTTCAACCTCCGCTTTCAGAGCGTCATCGGTCAGCTGGACAACCATTCGCTGATTTCTGAAACCAAGAAGGAGGCGGCACGGCTGCTGACCGAGTTGCGCGCCAGGGAAATCGCCGAGGCTGAGGCGCTGGCTGAGCAGGCCGGGTCGGGGCAGGCGGGGCTGAGACAGGCCGAGCCTCCGGTGGCAACTGCCGCCGAAGCTGATGGCGAAACAGAAACTGACGCAGATACAGACATTGACAAAGACACTGACACCGAAGCAGAAACTGACCCAGAGGCAGAACAATCATGACAGATACCACAACCGCCGCCGACACCGACGCTGAGGCAACCTTGGCCGCCGCGACCCCCGACGCTGCGACAGCCGAGGCAACCGCAACTGCTCCGACAACCGCCGCGGCCGCCGGGCCCACCCCGGCCGCCGCGCCCGTGACCGACTCAACCACCGACCTGCAAACCCGCTCCAACCGCCGGCGGATTAGGGAAGGCAAGGTCATCTCGGTCGCCATGGAAAAGACCGCCGTGGTCGAAACCACCAGCCGAGTCCGCCACAGCCGCTACAAGAAAATCATCACCCGCAAGGGTCGCCTGTATGTGCACGATCCCCACAACGATCTGGCGCTGGGCGACACGGTGAAAGTCCAGGAGACCCGTCCGCTGTCCAAGCAGAAGCGCTGGCGCATCCTGGAAATCCTGGAGCGCGCCCGCTAGCCCGAACCCCGAACCCCGATCCCAGAACCCCGATCCCCCGAATCTCAAAACCCCGACACCACCGCCATGATCCAACAAGAATCCAGACTGAAGGTCGCCGATAACTCAGGAGCCCGAGAGGTGCTTTGCATCCGGGTGCTGGGTGGCTCGCACCGTCGCTATGCCAGCATTGGCGACGTCTTCGTGGCCACCGTCAAGAGCGCCATGCCCGGAGCCGCCGTCAAGAAGGGCGAAGTCGTCCGCTGCGTGGTGGTGCGCACCCGCAAGGAAAGCCGCCGGGCCGACGGCAGCTATGTCCGTTTTGACGAGAACGCAGCCGTCCTGCTGAACGAGCAGAACCAGCCGCGCGGCACCCGCATATTTGGGCCCGTCGGCCGCGAGCTGCGCGACAAGCGCTTCATGCGCATCGTGTCTTTGGCGCCGGAGGTTCTGTGATGGCAAAGATTCGCAAAGGAGATCGGGTGATGGTGCTGTCCGGCAAAGACCGCGGTAAGGAAGGCACGGTCTCATCGGTCATGCCCGCCAAGGGCACCGCGCTGGTGGACGGGTTGAACGTGGCCCGCAAGCACCAAAAGCCCAACCAGCAAGGCGTCATGCAAGGCGGCATCATCGACAAGGACATGCCCATCCCGCTGTCTCGTCTGGCGGTCATCAGCCCGGACGACAACAAACCCACACGGGTGGGCTTCAGGTTCACCCCCGAAGGCGAGAAAGTTCGCATCTGCAAACGCACAGGAGCCGACCTGCCATGACCCCCAAACAAGACCAAGCCAAGTCCGGCGCCAAAGCTAGCGCCCAGGCCTCAACCCAGGCCCGACTCAAGCACCGCTACCTCAACGAGGTGCGCCCGCAGCTGCTCAAGGATCTGGGGCTGACCAACATCATGGTGGTGCCCCGACTGGAGAAGATCGTGCTGAATGTCGGGGTCGGCGAAGCCACAGCCCAGGCCAGACTGCTGGAGGGCGCCCGCAACGACATCGAAAAGATCTCGGGCCAAAAGCCGATCGTCACCAAAGCCAAAAAGTCCATCTCCAACTTCAAGCTGCGCGAAGGCAATCCGATCGGAGTGAAGGTCACCCTGCGCGGCGAGCGGATGTGGGAGTTCTTTGACCGGCTGGTCAGCTTCGCCATTCCCCGCATACGCGACTTCCGAGGCCTGCCCCGCACCTCCTTTGACGGCCACGGCAACTATACCATCGGCGTGACCGAGCAGATGATCTTCCCCGAGATCAACTTCGATGACGTGGACGCCACCCGCGGGATGGACATTACCATCGTTACCTCGGCCGCCACCGACGACCAGGGCTATGCCTTGCTGGCGGCCTTCGGCTTCCCCTTCAAGAGCTAGAGCAGACAGGTCTCGTCCAGCCAAACCCCGACCCCCGACCTAATCACCCTCCGACCTAATCAACCCCCACCCAAACGCCAGGAGAAACACAACACAATGGCAAGAAAAGCGCTCATCCAAAAGCAGCAAAGAACACCCAAGTTCAAGGTGCGCAGCTACACCCGCTGCAAACGTTGCGGCCGGCCCAAGGCGGTGTATCGCCGCTTCAACCTGTGCCGGATCTGCCTGCGCGAAATGGTGCACGCCGGCGAAGTCCCGGGCGTGACCAAGGCAAGCTGGTAGGTGCCGCCATGGTAATGACCGACCCCCTAGCCGACATGCTCACCCGCATTCGCAACGCCAATCTGGCCATGCACGACAATGTGGACATGCCCTCCTCCAAACTGAAGGTGGAGCTGGCCAAGATCCTCAAGCAGGAGGGCTACATCCTGGACTTCCACGTGGCCGAGGAAAGCCACACCCCGGCCGTGACCCTCACCATCGACCTCAAATATTCCCCCCGCCGGGAACGGGTCATCACCGGCCTGCGCCGCATATCCAAGCCCGGCCTGCGGGTCTATTCCAAGGCCGCCATCGCCCCTCGGGTGCTGGGCGGATTGGGCGTGGCCGTGCTGTCCACCAGCCGCGGGCTCATGACCGACAAGGAAGCTCGCCGCCGCAAGCTGGGTGGCGAAGTGCTGTGCCACATTTGGTAGCCAGGATTCGATAGGAGGAAAGACAATGTCTCGCATAGGCAAAGAACCCATAGCGCTGCCGTCGGACGTGAAGTTCGAGGTGTCCGGCGACCGCAAGGTAACGGTCAGCGGCTCCGGCGGCACCCTGGAGTGGCAGCTGCCGGCCCAGGTTTCGGTCAAGGTTGAAGACAGTGCCGTGCTGGTTGAGCGCGACAGCGACGAACGCCAGGCCAGGGCGCTGCATGGTTTGTCCCGCTCGCTGCTGAACAACATGGTGGTGGGCGTCAGCCAGGGTTTCGAGAAGGAACTGGAGATCAACGGCGTGGGATATAGGGCCCAGGCGAAAGGCCCCGGCAAGCTGGAACTGCAGCTGGGTTTCAGCCATCCGGTGCAGATCGAGGCGCCCGAGGGCATTTCGTTTGAGGTGCCCAGCCCCACCAGCATCAAGGTCAAGGGCGCCGACAAGCAGGCGGTGGGACAGGTGGCCGCATCCATCCGGGCGCTGCGCAAACCCGAACCCTACAAAGGCAAGGGCATCCGCTATCTGGGTGAGCACATCATCCGCAAAGCCGGGAAAGCCGCCAAGTAGCCGAGCCGCCCGATCCCTTCGTCATCCAATCCAGTCACCCCGACACCCACCAGAGAGGCACCCCAAAAATGAGCACGGTCAACAGAAGAGCCGCCCGACTGCGCCGCCACCGGCGAATCCGTAAGAAGATACGCGGCACCGCGGAACGCCCGCGCTTGGCAGTGTTTCGCACCTCCAAGCACATCAGCGCCCAGATCATCGATGACCTGGCCGGCCACACTCTGGTGTCGGTGGCCACCACCGAAGCCAAGCTGCGCTCAGCCGACAGCGGCAAGGTCGCCGGAGCCAAAGCTGCGGGTGCCGTGCTGGCCGAACGAGCCGCCGAGGCCGGCATAACCGAAGTCATCTTCGACCGCGGGGGCTACAAGTTCCACGGTCGCATAGCGGCCTTCGCCGAAGCAGCCCGTGAAGGCGGACTGAAGTTCTAGCGCAGCGCCCCAGCCCCAAAAGCATTCCCCCACAACATCAAGGAAACACCATGAACCAAACGCAACCAGCTCACCACCCCGAGGGCACCGAAAATGATTAGCGGCGAAGCAGTGCCGGGCAAGGCACCCCTCAGGGAATCACGGGTCATCAACATCAACCGCGTGGCCAAGGTCGTCAAGGGCGGCCGCCGCTTCTCGTTCACCGCGCTGGTGGTGGTGGGAGACGGAGCCGGGCGGGTCGGCCTGGGATACGGCAAGGCCAAGGAAGTTCCGCTGGCCATCCAAAAGGGCACCGAGGAAGCCAAGCGCAATTTGTTCCGTGTGCCGTTGGCCGACAACACCATCATCCATCCGGTCATTGGCCGCTGGGGAGCCGGACAGGTGATGTTGCGCCCGGCCTCCCCCGGAACCGGAGTGATCGCGGGCGGCGCTGCCCGGGTCATCTTGGAGGAAGCCGGCATCCACGATGTGCTGTGCAAGTCATTGGGGTCGCCCAACTACATTAATATGGCGCGCTCCACCATCCAGGGGCTCAAGTCCCTGAAGCGCCCCGACGAGGTTGCCGAGCTGCGAGGTCTGTATCCG
>CAZERQ010000113.1:0-7438 GCA_964514465.1 uncultured Acidimicrobiales bacterium | reverse complement strand
GGCGCCGACTGGCAGCTGACCGGCACCAAGATCGTGGTGGAGTTCGCCGATGACGCCCAAAAGATTCTGGTGACCGCCAACACCGCCGACGGCACGGGCCTGTTCCTGGCCGACCTGTCCGACAGCTCCATCAGCAAGAACGCCGGCACCAGCATCAGCCTGCAGCCTGTCCACGAGGTCATATTCGCCAACACCCCGGCCGAGCTGGTGGGCACGCTCGGGCCAGCCAACAATGCCAGTTCGGTGGTGTGGCTGTGCCGCCACGCGGTCGCCTTTCTTTGCGCGATCCAGGCCGGCGTGGTGGACAAGGCACTCAAGATGACCGCCGAATACACCAGCACCCGCGAGCAATTCGGCCGACCGATCGCCACCTTCCAGGCAGTGACGCAGCGTCTGGCCGACCAGTTCATGCACGTAAACGGGGTCAGGCTCAGCTCGGCCAAGGCGTTGTATATGCTGGCGCTGGCCAACTCGGGCGGGAGCGGCGGCAGCGGAGGGGACGGAAGCAGCCATGACGGCGGCGAAGAGCTGGATGCAGCCCTGCACACCGCCAAGTGGTATGCCTCGCACTGCGCCCACGAGATAGCGCACGCCACCCAGCACGTGCATGGCGGAATGGGTGTCGACCGGGACTATCCCCTGCATCGCTATACCCTGTGGAACAAGCACATCGAGACTTCGCTGGGCGCGGCCACCCAGCAGTTGCGCTCGTTGGGTGCGCTGTTGGCCGCCGGCTAAACGCGCGCCCCGCGCCGCGCCCGCGCCAACACCCGACCTGCGCCGCCGGCTAGGCCGGCATCGTCATACCTCCGTCTATGCACAGCACCTGTCCGCTCACCATGGCGGCGTCGTCGCTCGCGAAAAACACCGCCGCACCACACATGTCCTCCGGCTGAATCTCGCGCTTGATCGACTGCATCATCCCCAAGATGGCCTGGGCATCGGTCGGCACCACCGTCTTGGTGGCTTCGGTGAAAGTCAGGCCCGGGGCGATGGCATTGACCGTTATGTTGTGCGCGCCCAGCTGCCCGGCCAGATATTTCGTCAAGCCGATGACCGTCCACTTGCTCAGCTGATAGGCGCTGTTGCTGACCCCGGGGAAGTCCTCGCCCGCACCGCCAGTCATGGACTGATACAGATAGGCCGCGATCGAAGCCTGGTTGATGATCCGCCCGCTGCTTTGCGCGACCATGTGCGGAGCCGCCGCTGACGCCATGATCCACTGCCCGAAAACGTTGACGTCAAACACAGACTTGAGATAGTCCAGGCTCTGGTCGGTGATGTCCAGGTCCATGTATATGGCGGCGTTGTTCAGCAAAATGTCGACCTGCCCGAAGCGCTCCAGCGTGGCGTCCACACAGGCCTTGGCCGAGGACGGGTCGGAGATGTCGGTCTGGACGAACAGGGCATCGCCGACTTCGCTGCGGTGCTTGACGCTGTTATAGCCGATCTCGCCGCGCTCGGCATGTAGCTCGGCCAGCACCACATTGGCGCCTTCGTCCAGGAAGCGTTCGGCATATGCCAAGCCGATGCCTTGCCCCGCTCCGGTGATGATGGCGGTCTTGTCTTTTAGTCTCATGGTGTTTTTGGTTCCTTTCGGTTTTGGGTGTGTGTCAGACGGATGTCAGGCGCAGGCCCCTATTCCAAATATGGCAGCGGATCCACCGGCGACCCGTTCTGTCGTATCTCAAAATGCAGGTGCGGGCCGGTGGACAGACCGGTGGAGCCCAGATCACCCAGCCGGCGCCCCGCCTCGATGGTGTCGCCCACGCTCACGCCGATGTATGACAGGTGGGCATAGAGCGTGGTGAAGCCGTCGCCATGATCCAGGATGACCGTGTTGCCATAGCCGCCATAGTATTCGGCCAAAATCACCACGCCGTTGCGCGAAGCAATGATCGGGTCGCCCGTGGCCCCGTCAAAATCCACTCCGGCGTGCAGGCGGTAATATCCCAGGATGGGGTGCAGGCGGTTGCCGAAGCCCGACACGAGCTGGCCCAGAGCTGGCCGCACGAAACCGCTCCCGCCCGACTGCGCCAGTGCCGCCAGCTTGCGCCGGATTTCCTCTTCGGCCCGGCGCTGCTGGATGAACTGGGTGAGCTGCTGATCCTCGGCTTCCAGTTGGGCGAACGAGTCCTGCCAGCGTTGGCGCAGCTCGTTGTATTGCGCTTCCAGCTCCTCCCACTCGGCTTGCTGGGCCTCAAGCAGGGGCAGCTGGGTTTCCAGGTCGATCTGCAGGCTGACGATGCCCGACTTCAGAGTGGCGGCGCTGTCGGCGGCGAGGCGCAGTTCGTCTTCCACCACGCGGGCTTGGGCGATGGAGTCGGCGGCGTCGCCGAACAGGGTTTCGGTCAGGGCCACCAGTGCCAGCCCGTCGCTCAGGTCTTTGTTGGAGAACAGGATCTCCACCGGGTCAACGCCCTCTTGCATATATCGCTGGACGGCCAGCTGCGCGGTGGTGGCGTTGATCTCGGCGAGCTGGCGCTGGAAGTCGACAATCTGTTGGTCGAGCTGTTCGAGCTGGAAAGTGGTGGCGGCCAGGGCCTGGCGCAGGGTGTTGATCTGGGCCTGCTGGGTTTCCAGCGCGGCGGCGGCTTCCTCGCGGCCCTTGACGATGGCGTATTCCTGGGCGTTCAGATAGGCGATGCCTTCGGCGGTGTGCTGGCGCTCCTGTTCGATTTCCTCTTGGCGCTGCTGGGCTTCCCTGATGGAGTCCTGGGCGCTGGCTTGGGGCAGGAGCATGCTGGGCAGACCCAGGTCGGGCGGGCCGAGGCTGAACCCCAACAGGCCGGCGATGCCGATGGCGGCGAGGAGCGGTCGGGCTGGCGTTCGGCGGGCGCGAGATGTGCGGGCAAGCGACATTGCTTTTTATTTTAACACCACTGGCGGCCAGATTGGGCATCTGTCAGCCAGAAATTCCAAGAAACCTGTCGCAAAAATGTCTCCGGACAATTTGCCCTCGGATTACTCCCAGCACCCCAGCTTGCTCCCGGCACCCCAGCCTTTTTAGAGGGCTGGTGTATGATAGCACTGAAGGAAAGCCAGCCATGACAACCGCCATGCCCGACATACACATTCCGAGCCCGTGGGAGCCATCCGTCCCAGCGGGCACAACCGACCCATCGGGCACAGCCACTCCAGCGCGCATCAAAATCCACCAGAGCGCGGCCCAAGGAGGGAGCGGCTGCCTTCAAAACCACCATCTGACTAAGAGCAAAAACACCACCGCAACAACAGACCCAGCTTTTCCCGCTGGGCGACCAAAATTCCGAATAAGCGGTGGGCAACCCGAAGCCACTTTGGATCACCTCCAATGTGGCCGAACGCTGCCATCAGTGGCACGCAACCTCAACACGCCTCCGCATGAGACACAGGAGGCGTGCAATTATGTCAAACCTATGGTTACCGACGATTTTTGTTGACAGATGCTTGGGCAAACAGGTGCCAGCGATCATGCTGGATGCCGGACTTGACGTCATCGCTCACGACGACCACTACGGCAAATATGCTGGAATGGGAATTTCCGACGTTCAATGGCTCAAGTACGTGGCTGATAACAATATGATAGCCTTCACCAAAGACCAAAATATCAGGAGTGATCCGACGGAGAGGGAGACAGTACTTGAGCACAGAGTACGGTGCTTCTGCATTGCGGGCAGTGCGGGAATCCAAGCAGAACAGGCAGCAGACAGATTTTTGCTAAATCTAGATGAAATAGCCGAAGCCTGCCAAGACCCTGGGCCATTCATTTATTCGCTCCACCGGGATCACATTCAGAGGGTCTTGCCCTAAGACACACCTGCCCGGAATGCTTGCCTCAGCTTTGCCAAAAATTGTACCCACGAAATTTGCCCCCGACACCACAATTTGACATTGATGGTGTAAGATGACAACTGGAGGAACTCCCACCATGACAACGACCTTGCCAACCATACCACCACCGGAAGTGCTGTCCGACGAGGAAATAGAAGCACTTGAAAGGCCATACCGTCGCCTAGATTTGCTCCTATACACGGTTGCAGAGGTTGCCAGAATCGTTGATCAGCCATATCACAGGATTTACCGCTGGACCTACCCCGCCGACTCCCGAAAATGTGCTAGTCAGGCGACCGGCAAACCCACGCCCCCGATCATTGCCTCCGGCCCGCCTAAACAATTTGGCTGGCCCACCATACCCTTCGTCGGACTGGCCCAAGCCCAGGTCGCAACCTTCCTCTACCAAAGCGGCTTTTCGGCTCGCCACATCCGCCAGCTGCAAGCCGAGCTACGAGGCGAGTTGGGGTGCGAATATCCTCTAGCGCACAAAGCCTTCCATTCCTGCGCCACCGAGCTGGCTGACTTCGGAAGCAACCAGACGGTGTTCAACGAATTCTGCCGGGGCGCCACCTACGGAGACAACGGCTATCCCACAAGATTTCAGTTGGTGAAATACAGAATCGCCACCGTCATGGTTGACCCATTATTTTCCTCCGGACAACCTGTCTATAAGATAAGTGCTGTGGGAATCGATTGCGTTTTGGGGCGTATTCATGCAGGGGAGACGACGGCCGAAGCGGCAAACGATTTCAACACACCCCAGCATGAGATACAGGACACATGGAACCATGACAGATACATTGCTCTCTATTGATTTTCATTGATAGATACCTGGGGGAGAGCAACTGGCGTCAACCAGAATTGCTCATAAAATTTAACCTGCCCTCCTAAGTTTTGACATTGCTGGTATAAGATAATTACCGGAGGAACGCCAACAATGACAACGACCATGCCAACCATATCGCCACCGGAAGTGCTGTCCGATGAGGAGAGGGAAGAGCTATTGAAACCATACCGGCGCCTGGATCTGCGCCTGCATACGGTCGCCGAGGTTGCCAGAATCCTTGACCAGCCATATCACAGGATTTACCGCTGGGCCTACCCCGCCGACTCCCAAAATAGCACTGGCCAAACAGCCGTTCACCCCACGCCTCCGATCATCTACTCCCGTGAGCCTAGGGAATTCGGCTGGCCCACCATTCCTTTCGTCGGGCTGGCACAGGCCCAGGTCGCAGCTTTTCTGTTTCAAGGCGGCACCACGTCTCGCCACATCCGCCAACTGCAAGCCGAGTTGCGCCAGAAGCTCGGGTGTGAATATCCCCTGGCGCATGAATCCTTCCATGCCTGCG
This sequence comes from uncultured Acidimicrobiales bacterium, assembly GCA_964514465.1. Classification (GTDB taxonomy): domain Bacteria; phylum Actinomycetota; class Acidimicrobiia; order Acidimicrobiales; family Hopanoidiivorantaceae; genus Hopanoidiivorans. The sequence continues at coordinate 2,273 of CAZERQ010000113.1, read as the reverse complement.
CCACCGAACTGGCAGACTTCGGAACCAGCCAGGCAGCGTTCTGTGAATTCCGCCAGGGCATCACCTACGGTGACAACGGCTACCCCACAAGATTTCGACTAGTCAAATACAAAATCGCCCATGTCGTGGTTGACCCGGCATTTTATTCGGGACAACCAATTTACAAAAAGGGTGCTAGGCGACTTGAAGACATATTGGTGGAACTCCACTGGGGCCAGACACCGGAATCAGTGGCAGACAATTTCAGCACGCAACTGCATGAGATACAAGACACCTGGAACCATGACAGGTTCAAAACTATCGGATAAATTCACCATGACAACGACCATGCCCGACACATACATTCTGAGCCCGGATAAGCTATCAGTCTCAGCAGGCACGGCCGGCCACCACCAAAACCACCACCTGACCAAGAGCAAAAAAACCACCGCAACAACAGCTCCAGCAATTCCCGCTGGGCGACCAACATTCCGAATAAGCGGTGGGCAACCCGAAGCCACATTGGATCATCTCCAAAGCGGCCGAACGCTGCCATCAGTGGCCAGCAACCTCAACACGCCTCCGCATGAGACACAGGAGGCGTGTGCTGATGTCAGGTCTATGGCTGCCAACAATCTTTCTTGACAGATGCCTAGGCGCCGACCAGGTGCCGGAGATCCTGCGGGATGCTGGGTTGGACGTCATCGTCCACGACCACCACTACGGCAAGATTGCTGGGGAAAGCATCCACGATACTGATTGGCTAGAACTCGTGGCCGAAAACGACTGGATAGCCTTCACTAAGGACAAGAGAATCAGAGTAAATCCGGCAGAGAAAAGGACTATTCTCAAATACAAAGTTCGGTGCTTCTGCATTGCCGGCAGCGCAGGCATCAAGGCACGTCAAGCAGCAGACAGGTTCTTGGAAAATCTAGATGAAATAGCCGAAGCCTGCCACGCCCCGGGACCATTCGTATATTCGCTCCGCCGGGACCACATTCAATGGGTCTTTCCCTAAGCAATTCTCCTTTGGTGCCCCAATTTCGACATCACTGGTATAAGATAATTACCGGAGGAACACCACCCATGACAACGACCATGCCAACCATATCGCCACCTAGAGTGCTGTCTGATGAGGAGAGAGAGGAGCGTATGAAGCCATACCGGCGCCTGGATCTACTTCTGTATACGGTCGCTGAGGTTGCCAGAATCCTGGATCAACCATATCACAGAATTTACCGCTGGGCCTACCCCGCCGACACCCAAAAAGGTGCTAGTCAGGCGACCGGCAAACCCACACCCCCGATCATTGCCTCCGGCCCGCCAGAGGAATTCGGCTGGCCCACCATCCCTTTCGTCGGGCTGGCCCAGGCGCAGGTCGCAACTTTCCTCCACCAAAGCGGTGCCACGTCCCGCCACATCCGCCAGATGCAAGCCGAGCTGCGCCACAAGCTCGGGTGCGAATACCCCCTGGCGCATGAATCCTTCCATGCCCGCGCCACCGAACTAGCAGACTTCGGAAGCAGCCAAACAGCGTTCAACGAATTCCACCAGGGCATCACCTACGGAGACAACGGCTACCCCACAAGATTCCGACTAATCAAATATAAAATCGCCAAAGTCGTGGTTGACCCGGCATTTTATTCGGGACAACCAATTTATCAAGCAAGTGCTGTGCGTCTTGTAGACACATTGGGTCGCCACCATGCAGGCGAGACGATGGAACTCTTGGCGCGCGACTACAACACGCCCCTGCGTGAAATACAAGACACCTGGAACCACGACAAGCATAAGACTCTCGAATAATTTTCTTTGACAGGTGTCTGTGGCCAAATTGGTGTCAGCCCGATACCTGACTGTCAAAAATTTGCGTAAATGCACGCAGGGGTGGCTTGGATTTGCCTGCATGCCAAGTTAGGCTGAAGCAATGTCAAATCGAGGAGCCGAGCACATCAGGCGCGGGCGCGAATTGAAAACCAGGCGCGGGTCAGGCGGCAGTCGCAGGCACATCAAAGGCACCCAGGTTTCGCAAGCGGTTTTAGTGACGGTGGCACTGGTCGCAGCACTCGCACTGTCCGCCTGCACATCCTCGTCTTCGTCCAGTCCCAGCCCCAACGCTGTCATCGTCATCGGTGGGATTCCCGACCAGGACGTATCCACCTTGGAGCAGCGCTTCGGTGACCTGGCCGACTATCTGACGCAATATTTCGCCGACCTCGCCAACGGCACCGACCCCACAGCCAGCAACCCCACCAATCCCCCGCCCCCCATCAAGTTCCGCTACCAGCCCTCCT
>CAZERQ010000112.1:0-2116 GCA_964514465.1 uncultured Acidimicrobiales bacterium | reverse complement strand
GTGGGTTTCGGCGGCTCCCGCAAGTCCACGCCCTATGCGGCCCAGATGGCGGCCGAGGAGGCCGGGCGCAAGGCCATGGACCATGGAATGAGACGAGTGGACGTGCAGGTGCGCGGGCCGGGTTCGGGTCGTGAGACCGCGCTGCGTTCGTTGCAAGCCATCGGCCTGGAAATCACCGGCATCAAGGACGTCACCCCGCTGCCGCACAACGGCTGTCGTCCGCCCAAGAGAAGGAGGGTCTGAACATGGCTCGCTACATCGGCCCCAAGGCCCGCATCGCCCGTCGGCTGGGATCCCAGATCTGGGACACCAAAGGCGAGCGCACCGCCCGGGAGAAACGTCCCTACCCGCCCGGCGAGCACGGCCGCACCCGCCGCCGCGGCACCCAGTCGGAATATCTCATCCAGCTGCAGGAGAAGCAGAAGACCCGCTATATCTATGGGCTGTCGGAAAAGCAGTTCCGCCGGGTGTTCCAGCAGGCCCATCGCCGCCCGGGAGTCACCGGTGAGAACATGCTGATCTTTTTGGAGCTGCGCCTGGACAATGTGGTCTATCGGGCTGGCTGGGCGGCCACCCGTCCGCAGGCGCGCCAGTTCGTCAGCCACGGGCATGTGGAGGTCAACGGCAAGCGGGTGAACGTGCCCAGCTATAGGGTGCGCCAGGGCGATGTGATCACTTTGCGCGACAAGGCTCAGTCCATGTTGACGGTTCGCTGGAATATGGATATGCTGAATCGCACGACTCCGCTGTGGCTGGCGCACCACGACGACAAGATGTCGGTGACCGTGGCCGAGACCCCCACCCGTGACCAGATCGACACAGCCACCCGCGAGCAGCTGATCGTGGAACTCTACAGCAAGTAGGCGCGCCACAGCAAGCAGGCGCTTTCGCACGCACACCCGACCAACATCCCCCAATCATTTCCCCCGACCCACAACCACTCTCCCCCGACCCCCAACCCCAACCACGAGGTTAAGATGCTCCTAGTTACCCGACCAGTAATTGAAACTCTCGAAGAAAACGACACCAGAGGCCGGTTCCTCATCGGCCCGCTGGAGCGCGGCTTCGGCCACACTCTGGGCAACTCCCTTCGCAGAACTTTGCTGTCGTCCATCCCCGGCGCCGCCGTCACCCAGATCCAACTTGACGGGGCCATCCACGAATTCAGCGTCATCGAAGGCGTGGTGGAAGACGTCAGTGACATCATCTTGAACCTGAAGGACCTGGTGATCAAGGTGCCGGACGATTTTGAGGAGATGCAGATTGAGGTCAAGCAGTCCGGCCCGGCCAAGGTCACCGGCAGCATCATCGCCCAAGACGACGCCATTGAGGTCATGAACCCCGACCTGCACATCGCCACGGTCAACAGCGGTTGCACCTTTTCGGGGCTGATCACCATCGCCCGTGGCAGGGGCTATCGCCAGTCCGGCCCGGCCGGCTCCGTCAGCACCGACGGGGTGGTTCCCATTGACGCTATCTTTTCGCCCATCCGCCGGGTGACGCTGGCGGTTGAGGAGACTTCAGGCGGACAGGACCAGCTGATCTTGGACATCACCACCGACCAGACCCTGACGCCCAGCGACGCGGTGGCTTCGGCGGCTTCGACCCTGATCTCCCTGCTGGGTGTGGTGGAGGCCATCTCGCAGGAATATCCGCAGGTTCAAGTTGAGCACATGGCTGCTCTGGCCGCCGCCAGCTCCGAGCCAGATGTCCGTCCTATTGAGGAGCTGCGTCTGTCTGAGCGGGCCCAGAATTGTCTGCACCGGGCCCAGATCACAACCATCGGGGAGTTGGCGTCCAAGACCCCCAAGGAGCTGCTGAAGATCACCAACTTCGGCGAGAAATCGCTCAAGGAAGTCCAGGATGCCATGTCCCGCCAGAACCTGTCTTTGGTGGAGGACTTTGACCTGTCGGATCTGGCCGAGTCCGGGTTGGTTTCGGACGCCGACGAATTTGACGGAGAGATGGGCGGCAGCTTCACCAGCGAGGTTGAGGGAGGCGAAGACTTTGACCCGAGCGTGCTGGACGACGAAGAGGCGTTCTTCGAAGGTAATAAGAAGTAGCTGTCCCTCACTGCTCCCGCGCCCGATCCGCCACCCCTCCCGCGACCCACCCC
>CAZERQ010000111.1:0-18513 GCA_964514465.1 uncultured Acidimicrobiales bacterium | reverse complement strand
TGCTATGGTGTAAAATTGTCTCAAATAACCGAATCCGAAGAAAGGAGATTGCCGTGTCCGCTGCAGCTAGTGTAACAGAACAGAATTACAACACTGAACTGGCACCTCTGCTAGGGCCGAAGTTGCCCGGGTGGGAAGTCAAACCTCAGGTCACTGGCGTGCTCCAAACCGGTGGGATTCCTGACGTGCACGTTGGGCTACCTGTTGGGTTGTCGGTCGTTTTGGAATGCAAATTCGACAAGCCATCCAGAAACATACCGACGTTGGAAGACGATGCCAGGAAGCGTCTGGGGCAAATAAACAGTTCCGGGCGTGCTATTGAGCAGTGCGTTGTTGTGCTTTATCCGGCTGAACTGAAAGATCCAAAGGATTCGGTGAGCGGCGCTCTTAAGTCCGCGCAATTGCGGTTTTGTGTGTTTTCAGGTGTCAGCCCCAGCAGTTGTTCCCGATTCCCTGAGGCTGGCTGGCTCACAGGTGATATTGACGACCTGGCTGACTTCATCGAGAACGTGGCGGTTTCGGAGCAGACAATCCAGCAGGCTTTGGACCATTTCATCCATGCAATCAACGCAGCCGCCAGTCGTCTAACTGAGCTTCGCCGCACCCCTCGAACAATTGCAAACCTGGGCGAAGTGCTTCACCAGGAAGCAGGGGAGCAGACCACAAGAATGGCCATGGCTATCTTGCTGAATGCCATGGTGTTCCAGTCAACTGTGGCCGCCAATCACGAAGGGGTCAGCTCAATCAGCCAGCTAGCCGCCAATGCAAGGCAAGCAAATAGAACTTTGTCTCAAAATGATGTGCTGAGTGTGTGGCAGCACATCCTTCAAGAAATTAACTATTGGCCGATTTTCGCCATTGCGGCTGATGTTTTGCATTCCATCGATGATGAAGCCGCGGCAGCTTCCATGCTCCAATCTCTTGCTGAATCGGTGGATCGCTTGGTGCAGCTGACCGCACAAACTGTCCAGGATCTGGCAGGACAAATTTTTGGAAGGCTGATTTCAGACAGAAAATTCCTGGCTACTTTTTATACGTTGCCAGCGTCTGCAACATTGCTGGCTGAGTTGGCAATCAGACGACTTGGAGTTGATTGGAGCGATCCCGAAGCCGTCAAGTCCCTGAAGATCGCAGACTTTGCCTGCGGCACTGGCGCCTTGTTGTCGGCAAGCTATAGACAGGTGGCTCAAAAAATCAAAAGGCGTGGTATTGATGCGGAGACGTTGCATCAGGCAATGATGGAAGAAGTGCTGATTGGCACTGACATCATGCCCGCCGCGGTGCATATCACGGCATCCATGCTCTCTTCGGCTTATCCGGAAATTGAATACACCAGCACACGTACTCACGTCATGCCCTATGGCCAACAACCTGACAAGAGCATCAAAATCGGTTCGTTGCATCTGATGAAAGAAGATGCCATGGATACTCTGTGGGGTGATGGCACGAGAGCCTTGACAAGCGTTGGCGAAGACAGTTCATCCAGTTTGTCAGCACCTCACGAATCTTTTGATTTGGTGATTATGAACCCCCCGTTTACCCGTCCCACAAAACACAGTGCAGAGGCCGCCGACGTGCCTGTGCCGTCTTTTGCTGGCTTTGGCACCAGTGTGAGCGAGCAGAGTGAGATGTCTGACATTCTGAAAAAACTCTATCAGGCTGTGCCGGGGCCCAAGGCAGGGCACGGAAACGCTGGGCTGGCCAGCAACTTCATCGATCTTGCTCTCCGCAAAGTGAAGCCTGGTGGGGTTATAGCATTCGTTTTGCCGGCAGCGTTTTGCTCGGGTGCATCCTGGGAAAATGCCAGGGATGCGGTGGCCAGGAAGTGCCGGGATATTTGCATTGTCAGCATCGCGGCGGTTGGGGCAAAGAGCTATTCTTTTTCAGCCGACACAGCGCTTGGTGAGATTTTGGTTGTGGCCACCCGGAGAGCTGCGACCGTCACAGATGACTCCCATGAGAGCGAACTGTGGCACTGGGTAACCCTGAATGGCCGACCAGAATCACCTGTGGTTGCATTGGAGCTTGCCAAAAATATTGCAGAGACCGAACACGGTGGCCTAAAACTTGGCGATAGCCAGGTGGGGATTTCAACTTCTGCGGTGTTTGGAGCTGACCTCGGGCAAATTGGTAATCTCGATTTAATTGAAATTGCCATGGAAATGGAGCGGGCCAAAGCGGTTGAATTTCAAATGCATCGGACAAAGCAGTCAATGGCGTTAGATCTTTGCACTTTGGGTGAGTTGGGCTTTGCTGGTCCGTTGCATCGTGATATTACAGGGAAAAATCCTGATGGAAGCAACCGGGGCCCATTTGATAAGCGACAAAAACCACCTGGCAAGGTCCATTTTCCAATGCTATGGGCCCACGACTATGAGAAGGAAACAAAGCTAATTGTTGAACCAGATAGTGAAGGTAGGGTTAGGGAAGGCATGGGGGCCAAGTCTGTTGAGGTGTGGACGACAGCTACGCACCTGCATTTTTCACTTGATTTTGGGCTGGCGTCTCAACCACTGTCAGCTTGCTTTACGCAGGAGCAGTGTCTGGGAGGAAGAGCCTGGCCCAGTTTCATGCTCTGTGACAAACCCGGTTCCAATATGGAAGAAAACCTTGAATGGGTATACCCTGTGCTGCTTTGGAGTAACACAACTTTGGGTTTGCTGGCGCGCTGGATGCATGGCTCACGGCAACAGCTCGGTCGTTCCATCACGACAATCAGTCGCTTGCCTGAGCTGAAGGTGTTGGATCCCAGGAACCTATCCGCGAAGCAACTTCAAGAGGCAGAGCAAATTTTTGAGGAATTCAAGGACAAGGAATTTCTGCCAGCCAACGAAGCGTATCACGATGAAACTCGTATCGCATTGGATGAAGCGATTTTTGTCAAACTGTTGGGTCAGCCATCTCAAGCTATGAAATGGTTGGAAGTGGTGCGAGATCAATGGTGCCGTGAACCCACCGTCCACGCAGGAAAGCGCACACAACCCAACAGTCTAAGCACCACGAAAAGCGATTCTCAAACATAGCGGGGGTGGCCGGGGGAACTGGGCAAGCCGCGGGCTGAGGGGTTTGAAATCTGAACGGGGGCGGCTATACTGAAAATATCACCAGCGCCCGTAGCTCAACTGGATAGAGCGTCTGACTACGGATCAGGAGGTTGGGGGTTCGAATCCCTCCGGGCGTGCCAAAACTGGGAGGGAGCGCGCGGCAGGTGGGGGCACGCGGTGGCCCAGACTATTCGAAGCTCAAGGTGACCGAGTCGATCTTGTTCAGCACGCCCTGGGCGTCATATTCGTTTATGTCGTAGGTGCCCGTGCTGGGTTCCCCGGCGTCGATGAAGTCCAGCGGGCCTGACGCTCCGTCATAATCTATGTCTTCCCCGTCCAGCACCAGTTGCGCGCACTCGGCATATCTGGCGCACTTCACACCGCCGCGGGTCACGCCGTTGATCTCGCCCACATAGTCTGCCGGGTCGTTGCTGCCCGCTACCAACGCCGCCAACAGCATCACCACGACAGCATCATAGGAATGGGGCGCAAACAGCGAGTCCACCCCGGGAGCGAACGCCGCGAACCTGTCGGGGAAAGTCGCCTCAGCCCCAGCGCTGGGAGCCGGACGGATAGCCGTGATGCCATGCACCGAAGACGGATCGTCGGGGTCAACAATCTGCCCGAGCTCCTCGGCCGCCAGACCGTCAGGCACATACAGCTGGATGTCTTGCGGGCCGATACCGGCTTCGCTCATCTGAGCGATGGCTTTTGCGCCCTCCTCAAATGTCATCAGAATTATCGAGTCAACTCCGGAGACGGAGACCTCTTGCACCTCAGCCAAAAAGGTGGTGCCGGTCGGATCGAGGGAGATGAACTCCACCACAGTAGCGCCGTTGGCCTCCAGCTGGGCCTTGGCCGCAGCCGACAGCCCACGCCCCCAGTCGTCCGCCCGGAACAAAATAGCCACATCAATGCCGCCGTTGTCGGTTACCAAATCACCCAGCACCTGCCCCTGCAAAGCGTCGGTCACGGACGTGCGGAAATAATAGCCATCGTCGTCATAGCCGGTGAAAGTCGGAGCCGTATTCGATGGCGAAATCATCGGTATCTGGGCGCCGATGACCTTGTCAATGATAGCCAACGAGATGCTTGAGGCTGCCGCTCCGACTATGCCGTGGACACCTTTGGCAACCAGGTCGTCAGCCGTGTTGGTGGCGATGGCCGGATCGGTGCCGGAGTCGCCGGGGAAGGCTTCTATGGTCTGAAAACCAGCCGCCCCGACCTCAGCAATGGCCATCTCCACGCCCCTGATCATCGGATCAGACAAAAACGACAGATCGCCGCTGAGGGGCAAAATATAGCCCAGCTTGAAATCACCTTGCGGAGCGACGGGCGCGGAACTGTCGCCGTCGCCGTCGCCACCGCAACTCGCGGCCAGCAAGGACAGCAACGCCAAGGCGGCAACCGCGGTCAGCTTGAGTTTGGACATGGACATGTTGAGTCTGGACATTTTCATGAGCAAAGCCGTGGTTGATGCGAACCTGGGAAGCCCGGGCACTTACTGGGCGGCCCGCAGGGTCACGAAGTCGATCTCGCTTGGCTGGCCCTGGGAGTCGTATTCCAATATGTCATAGGAACCCTCGCCCGGCTCACCTGGATCGGTGAACTCCAGCGGGCCCGAGGCTCCGTCATAGTCGATGTCTTGCCCCGCCAACAGCAACTCGGCGCACTGCTCATAGCGGTCGCATTTGGTTCCGCCGCGGGTCACGCCGTTGATCTCGGGGACGAAATCGGCAGGCTCGTTGCTGCCCGCAGCCAAAGCCGCAAGCGCGAAGATGATCACCGCATCATAGGTGTTGGAGGAGAAAATCTCATCCACCCCCGGAGCGTATTCGCTGAACCTTTCGGGGAAAGTCGCCTCGGCGTTCGCGCTGGGAGCCGGACGGGTGGCCTTGATGCCCCAAACCGAAGACGGATCGTTGGGGTCAACGCTCTCCCACAAATCCTCAGCCGCCAAACCGTCAGGCACATACAAATTGATGTCTTGCGGGCCGATGCCAGCCTCCGTCATCTGCGCGATGACCTTGGCACCCTCCTCAAACGAAATCAAAATAACCGAATCCGCGCCCGAAGCCGCCACCTGCTGAACCTCAGCCACGAAAGTCGTGCCGCTGGGATCAAGGGAGATGAACTCAACCACATTGACGCCATTGGCCTCCAACTGAGCCTGCGCGACACCGGCCAGACCGCGGCCATAATCATCGGCACGGAACAAAATAGCCACGTCCAAACCGCCGTCGCCGGTCACCAAATCGCCCAGCACCTGACCCTGCAAAGCATCGGTCACAGCCGTGCGGAAATACAACCCCCCATCGTCATAGTTGGTGAAATCCGGAGCCGTATTCGAAGGCGAAATCATCGGAATGCCAACGCCGGTAATCTTGTCGATAATCGCCAGCGAAATGCCCGAAGCGGCGGCCCCCACAATGCCTTGCATGTCATTGCCGATATGCTCATCAGCCGTGTTGTTCGCCACCGCCGGATCGGTGCCCGAATCGCCGGGATACAGCTGAATCACCTGAATGCCAGCCAAATTCACCTCCCGCACACCCAACTCAATAGCCTTGATCATCGGATCAGCCAAAAACGCCAGATTGCCGGTGGACGGCATAATATAGCCCAACCGGAAATCACCGTCAGGCGCGGAGCGGAGCGTGCCGACCGTGACCACCGGCGCGGCCGTGGTTTCGCTGGCGCTGTCGTCATCATCGTCGCCGCAACCCGCGGCAACCAGCGAGACGAGTGCGACAACAGCGATGAGCAGGGTTAAGAGCTTGGAGAATTTCATGGGCTTACCTCGGCTTTCGTGTGGGTGGGTTAGGTTGGAGGTGAAATGGGATTGGACAGGTCGGGTGGCACACACGTTATATATGGCATGTGCTGCACCCGCTTAATTGAGATTATACACAGATAACGCCAGATGATGCATGCATTATGTGCAGATTGTGTGGCGCGGCGCGGCCAGGGCTCGGCCGGAGCAACTCGGCGCGACCACGGCTTGGCCCGCGGCGCACAGCGCGGCTATGACACCGTGCGCATCTCTTCGCTGAACTGCGCCTGGCCGAGGTCGTTTATCTCCCAGATGCGATAGGTTGCCTGGTCGGGTTCACCGGCATCGCTCAAGTCCAGCGAACCTGAAACTCCCTGATAGTTGAAGTCGCGACCGGCAACGGCCAGCTCGGCGCAGTCGCCATAGCTATAGCACTTCAGGCCCCCGCGGGTTACTTCCACGATGTGCTCCGACACCGGCTCGCCGCCGGCCACCTGACCTGTCGTCTGACCTGCCACCAGACCGGCCAGCAGCAACACGACCGCGGCATCGTAGGCTTCGGCGGCGAAAGGCCCCGGAGTCTTGGCGGCCTCACATGACGCCTGGGACAGATTCTCGGGGCAGACAAATGCCTCGCTCGCCACGAAGTCGGAAAACAACTCGGCCAGGATGTCTTGGCCCAGGGTGTATGAACCGGGTGCCACTCCCTGGATGGTGCTGGTGCCGAACAGCCCGTCAAGTAAAATAGCTGCGCCATCGCCCGCGCCCGAACCGCTACCCGCGCCCGAACCGCTCCCCGCGCCAGAACCTTCAGGCTCGTCGTCCCCGCCGCCCCAGGGCAACCGCACCAGCTGCTCGGCCAGATAGAAGTCAACCTCCAGCGGGGTCAGCCCGGCCAGCACGATCCACTCCTCCAAGAACAGCGAGCCCTCCTCAAAGGCAATCAGCACCACGCTGTCGGCGCCCGATTCCCGAACGGCCACAATCTCGTCAAAGAACGTCTCGGCCTCAGGGTCGATCTTGAACTCGCCCGCCACCTCTATGCCGTGCTGCTCCAGTCGCTCAACGGTGGCTTCGGCCAGGCTACTGCCGTATTCGTCATCGCGATAGACCACCGCCACACGCGACCCCTCGCCCGCCACCACCAGATCCCCCAGCACCATCCCGCGGAATCGGTCGGAGGGTGCCGTCCGAAAAAAGAAGCCGTTGTCGGGATAGTCGCTGAAGACGGGTGCGGTGCTGGACGGCGACACCAGCGGCGTCTGCGCTTCGATGAACTGGTCAACCACCGCCAGCGACAAGGCTGACGTCAGCGCCCCGATCACCGCATCGGGTTCGGCCGCCAGCAAATTCCCCGCCGCCTCTTGCGCCACAAGCAAGTCGGATCCGGTGTCGCCAGCCAACAGATTGACCTGCTGATAGCCGGCGGCGTTGGCTTCCGACACTGCCAGCTGAATGGCGGTGATCAGGGGGGTCGCCAGGACCGCCAGCTCTCCCGTGCCGGCCAGCAGATAGCCCAGCGTGAAGGAGTTGCCGGGGCCAGACGGGGAGCCGTCGTTGCCGGGCGCGGTGCCGGCGGCGGAATCGGGATCCTGGGGGCTGGCCAGCAGGGGCTCGATGGTGTCGGGGTTGTCCAGCGGGGCGGCCTCGGGATTGGGCAGTGCGGTGGCTCCGCTTTGCGGCAGCGGCGGCAGCTGTTCGGTGGTGCGGGCGATGGTCTCGGGTGGGGGCGGCTGGGATGCAGACTGGTCGCCGCCGCAGCTGGCTGCCAGCAGTGCCAGCAGGGACAGACATAGGTATATTGTGAGAGGACGGATCATGGGCGGCGGGTTGCGGGCGCGGAGTTATCGGTCGGGGCTGGCGAAGCGAGCGGGGCGAGTCAGGTCGGAGTGGTGTCTGCTGTCAAAAGATTTCTGCTGTCAAAAGCGGGCCGCCAGATTGTGCATAAATCAGGGGGCCATTGCCTTGATTATATTGTGGCAGTATTTCGGGGCAATCAGGCAGGCAAATTTCGCGCAAGCCCAACTAGCATTATTGCAACAGCTATGCCGAACCCAGCGTCCCCAACAACTGACCTCGCCGAGCCGACCCAAACCGAGCAAGACCTGCGCAACCTGCTGCGCCAACTAAAGCGTGTGGTGGTGGCTTTCAGCGGCGGAGTGGACTCGGCCCTGCTCGCTTGGCTGGCGCACGACACGCTCGGCACCCAGGCCCTGGCCGTCACCGCCGTGTCCCCGTCGCTGGCCAACTCCGAGCGCCGCCACTGCCAGAGCCTGGCCGAGCTGTGGAACCTGCGCTGGATGGAAGTGTTCACCCAAGAGCAAACCGACCAGCGCTATCTGCGCAACGACCACCAACGCTGCGCCTATTGCCGTCAGTCCCTGATGGAAGCGGTCAACCCCATCGCCCACCAGAGAGACGCCACGGTTTTGCTGGGCATCACTCTGGACGACCTGGGCGACTATCGTCCCGGCATCGATGCCTCGCGCCAGGGCGGTGCCGTGTTCCCCTATGTGGACGCCAGCATCACCAAAGCGCAGGTGCGTTCGCTGTCCAAGACCCTGGGCCTGCCGACCTGGGACAAGCCGGCTTCGCCCTGTCTGGCTTCCAGGGTTCCCTATGGCACGCCGGTGACGGTCGAAATTCTCTCGCGGGTGGAGCGAGCCGAAGCCGCGCTGGACCGTCTTGGATTTCCGCAGCGCCGGGTGAGGCACTATGGCGACACGGCCCGCATCGAGCTCCCGTCCGAGCACCTGCCAGATGCCGTGGCCGCCCGCCGCCAGATTGCCGATGCGCTCAAGGAGGTGGGCTATCGCTATGTGACGCTTGACCTGGACGGCTTGCGTTCGGGCAACCTCAACGAGTGAGCGCGGACGCGGCTGGCACGGACATTGGGCGAGCGCAAGAGAGACAGCCACACGGCGCGGGCGCGGCGTGGCGTGCGCGGGCGCGGCTGGCGAGTTCGGGCGCGGATCGCGGGCGTAATGGGAAAGTCAGCCAGCAAAGTCGGCTACTATATTCATAGTCGTAAATTCGCGCCAAAGCAAAATCAACGCAACGAAACGCAACAAACCGCAAACCCCCGAACCGCAAACCCAAACTGAGGAGAACGAGAACCCATGGAAGCAATTGACCTAGCAAACAACGGATGGCCATTGATATCGACAGCCTTGGTGCTGTTCATGACCTTCGGCCTGGCCCTGTTCTATGGCGGGCTGGACGAGTCCAAGAACGTGTCCAACATGCTGAACATGAACATCTATTGCATGGCGGTGGTGCCGATCCTGTGGGTGATATTCGGATATTCGCTGGCGTTCGGCAACTTTGACGGCAACCCCAACGGCTTCATCGGGGACGGCCAGTGGTTTTTCCTCAACGACAAAACCCACCCCGGCGACCTGCTCACGGTGGCCTTCGCCGCCACATTCGCAATCATCACGCCGGCCCTGATTTCGGGCTCGGTGGCCGGACGGATGAAGTTCAGCGCCTGGGCCTGGTTCGTTCCGCTGTGGCTGCTGCTGGTGTATGTGCCGGTCACCCACTGGGTGTTCGGGCCCGGCGGCTGGATCCTGGAGCTGCCGTCGCACGACTATGCCGGCGGCACTGCCATACACATCAACGCGGCCGCGGCTGCCTTCGTCTTGTCCAAGCTGTTGGGCCCGCGCCGAGGCTGGCCGTCCGCACAGAAACCGCCCCACAACCTGCCGCTGGTGCTGATCGGAACCGGCATCTTGTGGCTGGGCTGGCTGGGCTTCAACGCCGGCGCCGGCGATGTCGAGGTGGTCGGCCCGGTGGCGCTGATCAACACCATCTTGGCCGGCTCGGGCGGACTGCTGGGCTGGATCATGGTGGAAAAGGCCAGCGGTGTGCGCCCCAACATCGTGGGGATGTGCTCGGGCATCGTGGCGGCGCTGGTGGCCATAACGCCAGGTTGTGCTTTCGTGGGGCCGCTGGCTTCCATTCTGATCGGCTTCGTGGCGTCGCTGTTCTGCTATCTGGCGCTGGGCATGAAGAAGCGCTATAACTATGACGACAGCCTGGACGTGGTCGGCATCCACGGCATCGGCGGCATCGTGGGCGCTTTGATGATCGGGGTGTTCGCCGACAACAGCATCACCAACGAGGACTTCATCGAGGGTCTGTTCTTCCAGGGCGGCTGGGAGCTGATGCGCAACCAGGCGCTGGCCGTGATCGCCACCATCGGCTACAGCGTGGGCGCCACCTTCATCATCGGAATGATTTTGAAGCTGACCATCGGCCTGCGGGTCTCAGACGAAGCCCAGATCGTGGGCCTAGATCAGTCGGAGCATTCCACGAGTTCGTATCTGCTGTAGCCGGCGGAGGGGGGCTCACCAGTAAGGCACACACAAAGAAGGTGAGATTCAAATGAGCACAGAAACCAAACAGGTCGACTACCGCACAACCGAGGCCCCGACCGACTGGCTGGCCAAGCGGGTCGCACAATACGACGAATACTACAAGGACGCTGATTTCTCGAGCGATGAATTCAAGACCGAATACGACTATGTCAAGGAATTCATTGCCCAGCTCAACGGACAGCGGTGCCAGCCGGTCTGCGCGAACGGCCACGGTGCTAGAAACGGCCAGGGGAGCGGCAAAACCCTTACCAACGGCCTACCGAGCGCGAACGGCCTGCCAACGGTCGACTGCATCTGCTCGCTGCTGGAACAGATGACCGCAACGCAAGCCCCCTTGGTGCCAAAAGGCGAATTCGTGGCTGTCGTCCAAACAGCAGGCTACAGCCAGGAACAGGCCCTGAAACATTATCGGGACTATGCCTGGACCAAAATCAACGACAGACACATGCCAGACATAAGCCGGCTAATGAAAGAGGGCAACAACGCGCACAACTGGTGGCTGGAACTGAGCAGCTGGGAAGCCAGCAGTCAAGCGTCAGCAGCCGAAGAAGAAATCATGGCCATCGACAACAAAATCGAAAAAGAACTCGAAGCCATAATGTCGGCCTGAACCCACCGGTGCTGGCACCCCCGCCCTAAAGTTCAGACAACTTCACCAGCTTGGCTGAAACCTCAGGCGTCTCCTGCGGGCGCACGAAGCGCAGCCCCATGACCCCGTGGGTGCGACCTGCCGGGTCAACCCAGTTGGGAACGCCAGGATCGGTCTGCGAGATCACCAGCCGAACCCGGCCGTCGCCGGCAAGCTCGGTCTCCTCCTGGGAGGCATAGCCCTGGCCAGTCATATAGTTGGCCAGGTTCTCCATCCAGTGGTTGCACAGCTGGAAATTCCAATGCTCGCAAGGCGGCGGGTCAAACTCCACCACCAGCGCCTCATCGTCGGCCACCTTCCAATAGCCGAACTCAAAATGGCGGTCGTCGGGCGAGCCGCCGATGCTCTTGTATAGCTCATCGGTCAGGGCCAGCTGGTTCTCACGGCCCAACAAATCCCTGGTCCAAACGGCATAGTCGCTCAGCAGCCCCAGCACCAGCTGCGCGCCGATGGCCAACCGCGCCGACATATCGGCCGGCTCGGGCGGCTCAGGTTGCTCCCCGCCGTCCAGACATTCGATCTTCAGCCGGGGCGGACGCTGCGAGGAACGGTCGTCAAACACCACCCGCATCATCAGCTCGCGGGTCTCGGGCGTGATCTTGAACCACCGCTCCGGAGGCTCGGCGCCGGCCAGCTCCTCGGTGCAGACGACAAAGTCCACGTTGCCGTCATCGTCAATGACATAGTCGTCCAGCATGGCCGTGAAGGGGGTGCGGTTGTTGTTGGGGTTGAACTTGTCCAGCTGCGCCTCGGCCTCAAGCCCAGTGGCGAAACCGCCCACATCCGACGGGATCGGCGGCGCCCAGGCCGACATGTGGGTGTAGGGCGCCGAGCCGCGCTGTCCCGTGACCCGATAGCGATGCCTCGGATCCAGCGGCTGAACCACGTGATCCTGGTTGGGGCTCTGAACCCCGATGCCGCCCTTCATGGGCGCGGGGATGACCGCGATGTTCTGCGGGGCCGACGGGGTGGTTCGCTCGATGCTGCGGAATGACGCCATCAGAATCATCCTCACCAGATAGCGGAAGCCCTCCACCAGATCCTGCTCATCGCCGTCGGGGGCTTCGCGCACCACCACCCGCCCGGCAGCCTTCAGCGTGTCGCAGAAATCGTCCCAGGCCCGGCCGTCCACCAGCCGCTGGTGCGCCGCTTCGTTCGCCTCCGTCTGTGCCGCGCCGCCGCGCCGCGTCCCGCCGGTTCCTGTGTCTTTGCCTTTGCCTTTGCGGTCGGTCGCCATTTGCGTGCCTCCTCAGTTCTGAAATGCCAGGGCCGAGTTGCCCCAGCCTAATGTGAGCGGAGGGAGTGGGATTTGAACCCACGAGACCCGTGAGGGTCTAACGGTTTTCAAGACCGTCGCATTCGTCCGCTCTGCCATCCCTCCAGTTTGGGCCGAAGCCGAATATATTACATCCATAAGTATAGCCGAAGCCGCCCCGCTCCCGGTTAAACACCCGCTCCCGTCTAGCCGCCCAGCCCCGTCTAGCCGCCACTACCCCGTCTAGCCGACAACTTCCGCCACCGGATAGGAGCCCAGGAACTTCACATCGCCATGGCAAGCGTCAATCTCCGCCAGGCACTGCGCCACGTGCTCCTCGCCGATGTGCCCCAGAAAGTCAATCAGAAAGCAATACTCCCCCAGAATCTGCTTCATGGGCCGCGACTCCAGCTTGGTCAGGTCGATCGACTGCGCCGAGAACTCCTGCAGAATCTCCAGCAGCGAGCCCGGCTTGTTCTCCCGCTGGAAGACCACCAGCGAGGTCTTGTCGTTGCCGGTTGGCAGTGGCACCCAATGCTTGGCCAGCGCCACGAAGCGGGTCTGGTTTTGGTGGTGATCCTCAACATGCTCGGCCAGCTGCACCAGCCCGTGTATGTCGCTGGCCAGACGCGTGCCGATGGCCGCACGGGACGGATCGCCCGACTCGGCCACAGCTTCGGCTGCCTCGGCGGTGGAGTTGGCGGTGACCAGCTTGGCGCCCGGCAACCGCTGCTGCAAAAACTCGCGGCACTGGCCGAAGGCGTGCGGATACGACAGCACCTCTGCGACCTGATCCAGCTTGGCGCCCGGCAGACCCAGCAGATGCAGCTGCACCGAGATGACCACCTCGCGCTGAATCAAAAGCTCGCTTTCGAAGGCCAGCACGTCCAGGGTCACGTTCACCGAGCCTTCGATGGAGTTCTCGATCGCCACGAACGCCATCTGCGCGTCCTGTCGGTCGGCGCACATTATCGCCTCGGCGATGGACGGCTGCTTGAGGTGCTTGGCCTCGGCCAGGTCGGGCTGGGTCAGCAGGGCTTGCTCGGTGAAGGTGCCGCTGGGGCCCAGATAGGCCACATCGCGGGGCGCGGGCGTGGACGCGGGCTGCGGCACCGATGCCAGATTGCCGGTCGCCGTCGGGTTGGTTCGCGCTTGCGGGCCGCCCGGTGCCGGCGGGTTCAGATTGGCAGAATTTGTCATCCCTCAATTTTACAGGCACAAACTTGACATCAAAATTGGCAAGCCCGGGCAAGCTTAAAGAGATGGCAAGCAGTGTCGACATGGACTTTGCCCAACTGGATCTGGATCGCAGGTCGCGCATTGGCATCGCCGAGGCGGTGTATGCGCCCGGCAAGACCCCCGAGCAATGCGTGGCCATAGTCTCCAGAATGCTTGACGAGGTCACCACGCCCGGCACCCAAACACGCGGCCCCATCCTGCTGAGCCGCCCCGACGAAACCCAGCTGGCCGCCGTCATCGAAGCCTGTCCGCCGGGAACCCACCGGGAACGGCTGGTGTTTTGGAACCAGCTGAACCCGAACGGCGCGGTGTCGTCAGTGGGTGGCGTGGCGGCTCCGGCAGACGCGGCGGCAGTGTCGTCAACAAACGGCGCGGCGCCAAACCAAGCCCCACAACCCAAGCAAGCCCCGATCCTGATCGCCACCGCCGGCACAGCCGACCTGCCCACCGCCAAAGAATGCGCCGGCGTGCTGGAAGCATACGGCATCAGCTCAACCACACTCAGCGACATCGGCGTGGCCGGCATCCACCGAACCCTGGCCGCAGCCGACAACCTGGCACAAGCCAAAGCCGTGGTGGTCATAGCCGGCATGGAAGGCGCCCTGGCCAGTGTCATCGGCGGGCTGACCCCAGCCCCGATCATCGCCGTCCCTTCCAGCGCGGGCTACGGAACCTCCTTTGAGGGAATGACCGCATTGCTGTCTATGCTGTCGTCATGCGCCCCGGGAATAACGGTGGTCGGAATTGACAACGGCTTCGGTGCCGCCTGCGCCATTTTAAGAATGCTAAGACCATGACCCAAAACAACCCAGCCCAACCCAGTCTGAACCACTCCAACCCCCGCGTCGCCTGGTTCCACTGCTTCTCGGGCATTGCCGGAGACATGGCCCTGGGCGCGCTGATAGACGCCGGCGCCGACATCGACGAAGTGCGCACCCTGTGCGAACGCCTGCCCATAAACGGCTGGAGCCTGGAGACCAGCCAGACCCAGCGGGCCGGCATCGCCGCCACCAAGGCAGACGTCATCTGCGAGGAAACCGAACCCCAGGTCGTGCGCACCGTCCGCCACATAACCGGTCTGCTGGAGGAAGCCAGACTGCCAGAACGGGTGCGCAGCCGGGCGCTGTCCATCTTCAACCTGATCGCCAAGGTGGAGGGACGCATTCACAACCTGCCCGCCACCCAAGTCCACTTCCACGAGGTCGGCAGCCTGGATTCCATCATCGACATTGTCGGCACGGCCGGCGCGCTGGAGGTGCTTGACGTAGCCACGGTGCAGGCCAGCCCGGTCGCCCAGGGCCTGGGCATAATCAACGGCGCGCACGGCACCATGCCCAACCCCGCCCCCGCCACCGTCGAGATCCTCCAGGGCGTGCCCACCTATGGCCTGGACATCGCCGCCGAAATCACCACCCCCACCGGCGCCGCCATCGTCGCTTCGCTGGCCACCCGCTTTGGCACCATGCCCGCCATGACCATCGAGGCCAGCGGCTTCGGAGCCGGCACCCGCGAGCTGGAGCACCGCCCCAACCTGACCCAAGTTGTGCTGGGCGAGCTGTCGCGCATGATCAACCCCGGCCAGCCCACCATTTTGCTGGAGACCAATGTGGACGACGCCACCGGCGAGACGCTGGCCCACACTGTCTCGGCCCTGCTGGACGCGGGCGCGCACGACGCCTGGCTGACGCCGATAATAATGAAGAAGGGACGGCCGGCCTTCAAGGTCAGCGCGCTGGCCGATGTGTCGGTGTCGCGGGCCGTCCGCCAGACCATGATGGACGAGACCGGCACCATGGGCGTGCGGGCCCAGCAGCTTGAGCGGTGGCCTCAGCCGCGCTATGAAGCCGTGGTGGAGATAGACGGCGGCCCGGTGCGGATCAAGGTCGCGGCCGGACGGGCCAAGGCCGAGCTGGAGGACGCCGCCAACGTTGCCCGAGCCAGCGGCCGCCCGTTGCGTGAGGTCATCTCGCTGGCCGAGGCGACCTGGCAGATAACGTCCTTTGGGGCGACCGACCACCAGCTGGAGACAGACCCCGACAACGAAGTCTTCCAGCCCCCCAACTCGAGCCAAACATGAACCAGCCAGCCGCCACGGGTGCCGGCGCCGCGAACCAGCCAACCAACCCGAACCAGCCAGCCAACCCCGACCGGCTCTATTTCCGCCAGCTGCTCTCAGGCCGCGACTTCGCCCAAAACGACCAGCTGGCCAGCCAGATGGTCAACTTCGTCTATCTGGTGGGCGACCGACAGACCGGCGAAGCGGTGGTCATCGACCCGGCCTATGACCCCCAGGGCATCCTGGACATTCTCGCAGCCGACAACATGAAGCTCACCGCCGCCCTGGCCACCCACTATCACCCCGACCACATAGGTGGCGACATGATGGGCTGGTCGGTGGTGGGCATCCGCGAGCTGCTCGAGCTGGTTCAGGTGCCGATTGTCGTCCAGCAAGACGAAGCCGAGTTGGTGGCCAAGACCACGGGCGTGTCCCCGGCGCACCTCAAGCAGTGCCAAAGCGGCGATGTCTTCCGGGTCGGCGACATCCCCATCGAGCTGATTCACACGCCCGGCCACACTCCCGGCAGCCAATGCTTTTTGGTGGATGACCGACTGCTGGCCGGCGACACCTTGTTTCTGGAAGGCTGCGGACGCACCGACCTGCCGGGCGGCGACCCGGCCGCCATGTATGAAAGCCTGACCACCCGACTGGCCCACGTGCCCGACCAGGCCATCTTGTTCCCGGGCCACCTCTATTCCCAGGATCCGTCGGCCACGCTGGGACACACCCGCCAGCACAACTTCGTCTTCGCCCCCAGAACGCCCGAGCAGTGGCTGGCCATGTTCGGCGGCAGCTAAGGGCGGGACCGACCGACGGACGGCTGGCGATGGCAACCCCAGCACCAACCCAGTGCCAACCACCAACCCAGTGCGCGAGGAGGGACTTGAACCCTCACGTTCTTATCGAACACAGGAACCTGAATCCTGCGCGTCTGCCAATTCCGCCACTCGCGCTCAACTAATTTTAAGCCTACCATGAAAAAGCCGCAACGCCAACGGGCCGCACGCCGCGCCACCTCCCCCGCCCGCCGCGCCACCTCCCGCGCCAACCGCGCATCCCGTCGCGCCACCGACATAGCCTGCATGTGGGGCGCCGTATCCGACAAAGGCACCGAGCGCAACACCAACCAGGATGCCTACATCGGCAACGGCCTGCTGTTCGCCGTGGCAGACGGCCTGGGCGGCTACGAAGGCGGACAGATCGCCTCACGTCTGGCGGTCAACGTGCTGCTGCGCGAAACCTTCCAGGCGTCCCTGCCCGCCAACTGGCCCCAACCCCACGACCACGCCGACCAGCACAACCAGTTCAGCCCCGCCACGCGCCGTCTCCACCAGGCCTTCCAGCAGGCCAATCGCGAGGTCATCACCAAGAGCCAAAGCGACCTGAGCCTGGCAGCCATGAGCACCACCCTGTGCGCCATGCAGCTGCACTCCGAAGCCGGCGGCGGCGCCAAATATTTCTCCCTGGCCAACGTGGGCGACTCGCGCATCTATCTTCTGTCTGGCCAGAAGCTGCGCCAGATCACAATCGACCACACCTATGTGAACGACCTGGTGCGCGGCGGGCTGATCACCCAGGAGGAGGCCGCCGTCCATAAGCAGCGCCACGAGCTGACCCGCGTTCTGGGCAACTTTTTTCCCATAGACACGCTCAAGGTCGATCTCTGGGAGGTGGCGGCCCAGCCCGGCGATCGCTATATGCTGTGCACCGACGGGCTGGCGCTGCATGTGCCCGACAGGTTGATTTTCAGGCTGCTGAGCAAATATTCCAATCCCCAGGAAGCCGCCAACATGTTGCTGAGGGCCGCTTTGGACGCTGGCGGGCGGGACAATATAACCGTGCTGGTGATTGACGTGGTTGAGACGGAACAGGCGGCGGACAGCCCATGAATGCCGACGGTAACCCTGACGCTGGCTCGGGCGGCCCCAACGGCTCGGGCGGCCCCGCTGGCTCGGGCGGCACCGCCAACCCGTCCAACCCAGCCAACCCCGGCGGCACCGCCAACCCCCGCGGAGCCACCCCGCAGCTACTCGCCGGGCGCTACCAATTCATCCGCACCATCGCCCGCGGCGGAATGTCGGTCATCTATCTGGCCCAAGACATCCGCCTGGACCGACCCGTGGCCGTCAAGGTGCTGTTCGCCGGGCTAGCGCACAATCCGGATTTCGTGGAGCGCTTCCGCCGGGAAGCCCGCTCAGCCGCCAGGCTCAACCACCACCGCATCGTCAAGGTCTATGATTCGGGGCAGGACGGCAACATCTATTTCATCATCATGGAATATCTGGAGGGCGAAAGTCTGTCGGAGGTGCTGCGGCGGGAGAGCTCGCTGACCATCCAGACCAGCATGCGCATCGCCGAAGACGTGGCCGAGGCGCTGGCCGAAGCGCACCGCCAGGGCGTGGTGCACCGAGACATCAAGCCGGGCAACATCATTTTCGTTCCCGCTTCGGGGCTGAAGGTGGCCGACTTCGGCATCGCCCGGGCCATATCCGGCAGCGTCAGCGACCTGACCCAGGCCGGCACGGTCATGGGAACCGCAACCTATTTTTCGCCCGAGCAAGCCAAGGGGGAGTCGGTGGATTGGCGCACCGATTTGTATTCGCTGGGCGTGGTTATGTATGAGATGCTGGCGGGCAAGCCTCCGTTCCACGGCGATTCCCCCATTTCGGTGGCCTACCAGCACGTGCAGACCGAGCCGGCGCCTCTCTATGATGCCACTCGGGGGGCGGTGCCGGCGGTGCTGTCTGATGTGGTCGCCAAGCTGTTGGCAAAGGATCCCGCCCGGCGCTATCAGGATGCCGAGCAGCTGCGGACGGATCTGACGGAGATAAGGCAAAGCGGCGCGCTCCATGGTGATGGCGGGCTTCCCGGCGGCGGGCTCCCTAGCGACGGCTCACTCCGCGGCGACGCGGGTGCCTGGCCTTTGTCCGGACGACCCGAACAGGGACAGCTGGCCGCACAGCAAGGTTCGGACTTGCGACACGAACAAGGCGCGGCCGGGCAAGGCGCGGCTAGGCAGGACGAAGCCGGCCAACCACTTGGCACGCCATCCCCGGCCGCTGGCGGCACACCGCCCAAACAACCACCCGGCGCCATACCCCCCGGCGCCATACCC
>CAZERQ010000110.1:0-9408 GCA_964514465.1 uncultured Acidimicrobiales bacterium | reverse complement strand
CTCTATGCGGGCGAAACCGGCACCGAAGCCATCGCCGAGTTGCTGGCCGGAGCCGCCGATTGGCTGGTTGCCGGCGGAGCTTTCGTCTGTGAGATAGCGCCCAGCCAGGCAGACTTCGCCGGGCAGTTGGCGTTGGATTGCGGACTGGTGGACGTGGAGTTGACACGTGACTTGGCCGGGCGAACCAGAATACTGCGGGCCCGCAAAGCCGGCTCACCTATGTCGGAGTTGCCCGCGCTCAAATCGGAACCGGCCCGATGACCGTGTCCGCGTCTGCCCCCATTTCCACAATCGAGCTGGCCCAGGATCCGAAGCTGGCATTGGAGTCGGCTGCTCGAGTGTTGCGCCAAAGCGGTGTGGTGGCGCTGCCGACCGACACGGTATATGGCCTGGCAGCTTTGGCCAGCGACCCCGGAGCCACCGACAAGCTGTTCGCCCTCAAGCAACGGCCCGAGTCTGTGCCCATCGCGATTCTGGTGGCCGACACCGCGCAGGCTCTCCAGCTGGTTGCCCCGCCGAGTCGTTCGGCGCGTCTGTTGATGAAGGAGTTCTGGCCGGGGCCGCTGACGATCGTGTTGCCCGCCGCCGCGCCCGCGCCATCCGACCTCCCCATACCGCCGGCCACCGTTCCCATACCGCCGGCCACCGTTGGCGTGCGCTGTCCGGATCACGACTTCATTTCTGAGCTCGCCACCCAAGTCGGCCCGCTGGCGACCACCAGCGCCAATCTGCATGGCCAGCCTGTGTGCGCGACAGCGGCTGAGGTTGCCGAGACGTTTGCCCTAGTCGCACCCACCGACCCAACTGCGCCCGCCGACTCAACTGGGCCCGCCGACCTAGACGCCAACCTGAACCTAATTATCGACGGCGGCCCGCTCACCGCCCCAGCATCCACCGTAGTAACCTGTCTGCCTGACGAAGCAGACCCAGAACTGCGGCTACTGCGCGAAGGAGCCATCACCCAAGCCCAACTCGAAGCAGTGCTCAATGCGCATCATCGGATGGGCCAACCACGGGTAGGCTAAGTCAATGGCAAAAATTGCTGTCGGGTGCGATCATGCTGGCCTGGCGCTGAAGCAGGAGCTGGCCGGCATTTTGGAACAGTCGGGTCACGAAGTGAACGACCTCGGCACCCACAGCGACGACCGAGTGGACTACCCCGACTTCGGAGCTGCCGTGGGTCGGGCCATAGCCAGCCGGGAAGCCGACCTGGGAGTCTGCGTGTGCGGCAGCGGCATCGGCATCGCCATGGCAGCCAACAAAATCCCAGGCGTCAGAGCGGCTACACTTTACGATGTCACATCAGCCCGTCTGTCGCGCCAGCACAACGACGCCAACGTCGCCTGCTTCGGCGCCCGGCTGATCGGCAGCGAGACGGCCAAGCAAGCCCTGGCCACATTTTTAGAGACCGACTTCGAAGGCGGTCGCCACATCCCCCGCACACAAAAACTGGACGAACTATGAATCCAAAGAAAACCACCACCGCCACCTGGCCCACCGCCCACGACCGCGAGCTGTTCGGCATCATCGAGCGTGAGCAGCAGCGACAGAACACCGGCATTCAGCTCATCGCCTCGGAGAACTTCACCTCGCCCGCGGTGATGGCGGCCACCGGATCGGTGCTGACCAACAAATACAGCGAGGGCTATCCCGGCAAGCGCTACTATGGCGGCAACTGGTTCATCGACGAGGCCGAGGATCTGGCGCGCGAACGGGTCAAGGCTCTCTTCGGCGCCGACCACGCCAACGTCCAGCCCCACTCCGGCGCCAACGCCAACATGGCCGCCTATCTGGCCCTGCTTGAGCCCGGCGACAAGGTGATGGGTCTGAGCCTGGATCACGGCGGACACCTCACGCATGGCTCGCCGGTGAATTTCAGCGGACAGCTCTATGACTTCGTGTCCTATTCCGTAACCGGCAGCGACGAACGGCTGGACTATGAGCAGATCGGCGACACCGCCCGGCGCGAGAACCCCAAGCTGATCATCGCCGGCGCCACGGCCTATCCCAGAATCATCGACCCCGCTCCGCTGCGCGCCATAGCCGATGAGGTGGGTGCGCTGTTCCTGTTCGACGCAGCCCACATCGCCGGACTGATCGTGGGCGGGGTGCATCCCAACCCGGTGCCGTTCGCCGATGTGGTGACCTTCACCACCCACAAGACCTTGCGCGGCCCCCGGGGTGCCTGCATCCTGTGCACCGAGGCGCTGGCCAAAGACATCGACAAGGCGGTCTTCCCCGGGCTGCAGGGTGGCCCCATCGAAAGCGCCATCGCCGCCAAGGCCGTGGCGTTCTTTGAGGCCGGCACCGACGAGTTCGCCCAGTATGCCCAACAGATCGTGCTCAACGCGGCCGCGCTGGGCAAGGCTCTGGCCGAAGCCGGACTGCGGCTGGTGTCGGGCGGCACCGACAACCATCTCATCCTGGTGGACTTGCGCACCTTCGACGAAGAGCTGACCGGCAAGGTCGCCCAGGAGCGGCTGGACAGCGTGGGCATCACCACCAACAAGAACACCATCCCCGACGACCCCCGCTCCCCGTTTGTGACCAGCGGACTGCGGCTGGGCACGCCGGCGGTGACCACCCAGGGCATGAAGGAGGCGGAGATGGAAGTGATCGCCGATCTGATTGTGCAGACACTCAAGGCCGACGACGATGCTCCAGAGCTGGAACCGGTCAGGACGGCTGTGGCTGATTTGTGCGGGCGGTTCGCGCCATACGGGGATTTGTAGGAGCGCCGTGGCCAGGATGGAAACCCAAGCCGACAGTCCGAACAGCCAGATCTCCGCGGGCGTGACCCGAAGCTCGGGGTCGTTTGAGCTGGTCTTCAGCGCGGGCATTCTAGCGCTGGTGGGTCTGGGGCTTGACACGCTGTTGGGCTGGCGGCCCATTTTGACCATAGCCCTCGCCGTCGCCGGAGCCATTGGCGCGACCGCCAGCATATATTACAAATACCGCGAAGCCATGAAGCAGTAAGCTCCGCCCCGAACCGATAGCCCGCGACCCGAACCGATAGCCCACCTCCGCCCTGAACCGACCAGCTCCACCCAGATTCGACACGCTCCCCCAAAGCCGACAGTCCCATTTTGCAAATCTCTGTCTATACTTCAAAAGAATGCCTACGCAAACCACAACCGCTCCGATGACCCTGGGACTGGCCGGCCCGTCGCCCGCCTATCAGGTGGCGCTTGACATCATCAAGCGGGGAGCCATCATCGGCCCGCTGCTGGTGGGCGTGGGTGCCGCCATCTGGGGAATGCCGGGCGCCGGGGCGGTGGCCTATGCTCTGGGTCTGGTGCTGGTCAACTTCTGGCTGTCGGCTGCCATCATCGCGGCGACCTCCCGGATCTCCCTGGCGCTTTTGATGGCCGGCGTGATGTTCGGATTTCTGCTGAGGCTGGGTCTCATCTTTTTGGCTGTGTGGCTGGTGCGCGATGTCGGCTGGGTGAACATGTTGGCCCTGGGCATCGCCATCATCGTTACCCACCTGGGGCTGCTGGCCTGGGAGTTGAAATATATCTCGGCTTCGCTGGCATATCCGGGGCTCAAGCCCAAGAACGCACAAGCGGCCGTGGCTGAGATTTCCGAAACGGCTGTGGTCGAGGCGGCCGTCCCCGAAGGAGCCGTGGCGCCATGAACATCCCAACAGGACTGCTGGCCGCCCTCGAATTTCCGCCCATAGAAAATGTGGTGGAGTGGCCGGCCATGTTCGGCGACGGCTGGTATACCTTCAATAAGATTGCCCTGATAGCCCTGATTTCGTCCACGGTTCCGGCGTTGCTGTTCTTCATCGCCGGCCGCAGCTCCAAGCTGGTTCCCAAAGGCGTGCAGAATTTCGTGGAGGCCATCATCAGCTTTGTGGAAAACCAGGTGGCCAAGCCGGGCATCGGCACGGGCTATGAGCCATACCTGCCGCTGTTGATCAGCTTCTTCTGCTTCATCGCGGTGGGCAACCTGTTCGAGGTCATTCCGTTTTTCCAGATGCCCCTGAACGCGCGCATGGGCCCGCCGCTGGTGCTGGCGCTGGTGGCATACGGGTTCTTCATCTGCGTGGGAATGAAGCACAACGGCCCGGTCAACTATCTGCGCATGGTGGCGTTCCCGTCGGGCGTGCCCAAGGCGATGTATCTGCTGGTCACGCCGATCGAGCTGGTGTCGGTGTTTTTGGTGCGTCCATTCAGCCACGCCATCCGACTGTTTGCCAACATGCTGGCTGGCCACATTTTGCTGGTCAGCTTTGGAGTGCTGTGCATCGCTGTCTGGCAACTCAAGCTGCTGGTGGTGCTGGAGGCGCTCACCTTCCCGGGCCTGATCGCCTTCACTGCGTTTGAGGTTGGCGTGAGTCTGATTCAAGCGTTCGTGTTTGCGATCTTGGCGTCTGTGTATATCGGCAGCGCGCTGCACCCGGCGCATTAGAGGTTCGTTCTCTCTCCCAATCCCAATCCCCAATTCCAATCCCAAATCCCCCAATCCCAAATCCAAACAAGGAGCAAAAGACAATGAGCAATATTGGAGCAATCACTGAGCAGGCACTTGAGCTGGCTCAGCTGGCCCAGGAAGCAGAAGCCGAGGACGCCCAGTCGGTCGCGGCTGCCGAAGGAGCCGGCCTGGCATATGGCTTGGCGGCCATCGGGCCCGGCATCGGCATCGGCTATCTGGTCGGACAAGCCGTCCAGGCCATGGCGCGCCAGCCCGAGTCGGCCGGCCAGGTTCAGACCACCATGTTCTTGGGCATCGCCTTCACCGAAGCCCTGGCACTTCTGGGTTTCGTGGTCTTCATCATGTTGAAGTTCGTCTAGGAGCCATCCGGCGGACACCGACATTGAAGCACTGCTTTTCCCCAGACCTGAACGCCAGGTTATTCGTCCATGACTGAGCTATACACCGTGCCGACTGCGGCCTTCGCCGACGGACAGATTGTGCTGAGCTCGCCGGCGGGCAACTCCGCGCATTACGCCGCGGGGGAGCTGGCCGCGGGAGAGCTGGCCGCCGAGGAAGGCGAGTCCACCGAGACGGTCAACCCGGTGCTGCCCGAGACGCACGAGATATTTTGGGCGGCGGTGTTCTTCGTCTTTTTGTGGCTGGCCATGAAATACGTGCTGTTGCCGCCCATACGAAAACTGCAGGCAGCCCGCAGCCAGAAATTGCAGGACGACAAGGACGCCAAGGATCGGGCGGAGCAGGATTATGAAACCACCATGTCGGACTATCAGACGGCTCTGGCGACAGCCCGCCAGGACGCCAACGAGTTGTTTGAGCAGGCTCGCGGTCGGGCCCAGACCCAGCGTCAGGAGTTGGTCGCCCAGGCCAGCCAAGCCGTGGCCGACGACAGAACAGCAGCCACAGCCGAAATAGCCCAGGCCCGCCAGCAGGCCATCGACAGCCTGCGCCCGCAGCTGCGAACTTTGGCGGTTCAGGCGGCGTCCAACGTGTTGGGTCAGACGCCCAACGAAGCCCAGCAGTCGGCAGTGGATCGCTATTTGGCCGGGCTGGGTGGCGCACTCGCCGCGAGTTCGGCCGGCGCACCCGCGGCAAGTTCAGCCGACGCGACCCCGCAAGGAGGCGCCAGCTAAATGCATCCCCCAACAAGTTTCGCAGCCGTGTCAGATTTCGCAGCCGTGCTGGCAGCCGAAAAGCCCAACCAGATATTCTTCCCCGGCGACATCAACGAGTTCTATTGGGGCTCGCTGGCGTTCCTGGTGGTGGTGGCGTTTTTGGCGTGGCGGGTGTTCCCCGCGGTCGGCAAGATGATGCGGGCCAACTCCGACAAGATCGCCGGCGAGCTGCAGACAGCCGAAGCCACCCGGGAACAAAGCGAGCAGCGCACCGCCAGCCTGAAGCAGCAGCTGGGCGACATCGACTCCAAGAAGCAGGAACTGCTGGGTGAAGCCCGCCAGGGTGCAGCCGAACTCGAGGCCGATCTGATGGCCCGCGCCGAAGCCGAAGCCCGACAGATCAGGGACAAAGGCGCCAGCGAGCTCGAGCTGATGCGGCGCCAGGCCACGGCCGACCTGCAAGCCGAAGTGGCCGGCTGGGTGATGGGCGCAGCCGAAGCGCTGGTTGAAGAAGTGCTGCAGGACGACCGGGCAACCCAGGACAACTTGGTGGAGAGCTACATCAGCCGCGACCTGCAGCAACTGACGCAGGTATCCTCGCCATGAGCGCCGAACTCAGCCGCAGCTATGCCCAGTCGCTGGCAGAGATCGCCCGCGCCGAAGGCTGTCTGGATGAGGTGGCCGACGAGCTATTCCGCTTCGCCCGCGCCCTGGCCGACAGCGATGAGCTGCGTGAAACCCTGGGCGACCGCCAGATTCCCGTCAGCCGTCGCCAACAGATCACAGAGGAGTTGCTGGCTGGCCGCGCCCATGCGGTCACCGTGGGGCTGGTGTCGTTTCTGGTGGCAGCCGAGCGCGCCGGCGACATCTCCGACATCGCCCACGGCCTGGCTGACTATGCGGCCCAGTCCAAGAGCGCGCAGGTGGCCTATGTCCGCTCCGCCGTGCAGCTGACACCCGAGCAGATCAACCGTCTGGCCGACGCCTTGAGCCAAGCCACCGGCAAGTCCATCGAGGTCAAGGCTTCGGTGGACGCCAACGTGATGGGAGGCGTGGTGGCCACCATCGGCGACACGGTGATAGACGGCAGCGTGAGATCCCGTCTGGCCAAGCTCAAGGACAGCTTTGCATAGCCAGGCCCACATCCGACTCCCGACCCACACCCCACCCCGACCCCGACCCACAACCAACACGAGGAAAAACATGGCGCAGTTGACAATCAGCACGCAAGACATTCTGGCAACGCTCAAGCGAAACCTGGAGGGCTATGAGCCGACGGTGGAGCACAGCCAGGTGGGGCTGGTGCTGGAAGTGGGCGACGGCATTGCCCGCATATCGGGGCTCCCGGCCGCCGCGGTGAACGAAATGCTGGAGTTCGAAGACGGCACCATCGGCCTGGCGCTCAACCTGGACGAAAACGTGGTGGGCGCAGTGGTGCTGGGCGACGTGGACGAAATCGAGGAAGGCCAGACCGTGCGCGCCACGGGCAACATCTTGTCGGTTCCGGTGGGCGACCGGTTGCTGGGACGGGTGGTCAACGCCCTGGGCGAACCCATCGACGGCAAGGGCCCGCTGGCCGACGGGCCGGTGCGCCGCATGGAAGTCCAGGCCCCGGGTATCACCGGACGCAAGCCCGTGCACGAGCCGCTGCAGACCGGCATCAAGTCGATCGACTCGCTCATCCCCATCGGCCGCGGCCAGCGCGAGCTGATCATCGGCGACCGCAAGACCGGCAAGACCACCATCGCGGTCGACACCATCTTGAACCAAAAGGGCCAGGGCGTCAACTGCATCTATGTGGCCATCGGACAGAAGGCTTCCACCGTCGCCCAGGTGGTGGCCACGCTGGAGTCGCACGGCGCCATGGAATACACCGTGGTGGTGGTGGCTCCGGCATCGGATCCGGCGCCCTTCAAGTATCTGGCGCCCTATGCCGGCTGTGCCATGGGCCAGCACTGGATGGACAACTCGGGCCACGCCCTGGCGGTCTATGACGACCTGTCCAAACAAGCCGAGGCATATCGCCAGATGGCGCTGCTGCTGCGGCGTCCACCCGGGCGCGAGGCCTATCCGGGTGACGTGTTCTATCTGCACAGCCGTCTGCTGGAGCGCGCCGCCAAACTGAGCGACGACCGGGGTGCCGGTTCGCTCACGGCGCTGCCCATCATCGAGACCAAGGCGGGTGACGTGTCGGCCTATATTCCCACCAACGTCATCTCCATCACCGACGGCCAGATTTATCTCCAAGACGACCTGTTCAAGGCGGGCATCCGTCCGGCCGTGGACGTGGGCATCTCCGTGTCGCGGGTCGGCTCGGCCGCACAGATCAAGGCCATGAAGTCGGCGGTGGGAACGCTCAAGGCCGACCTGCAGCAGTTCCGCGAGCTGGAGGCGTTCGCCACTTTCGGCTCGGATTTGGATGCGGTCTCCCAGGCCCAGCTGGAGCGGGGCTATCGTCTGACCGAGCTTTTGAAGCAGGGCATCAACACGCCCATTTCGGTGCAGGAGCAGGTGGTGGCGCTGTTTGCCGGCACCCGGGGCTATCTGGACAAGGTTGCGGTGGAGGACGTGGCCGGCTTCGAGCGGGCCCTGCTGGAATATCTGCGCAGCCGCCACTCGGAGCTGCTGGCTGCCATAGCTGACAGCGGCGCGGTTGACGAGGACGCCTTGGACGCGGCCATTGCCGAGTTCGCCGGGCAGCACGGTGACCCTGGCGAGGCGGGCGATGTGCCGATGGGCGACGCGCCGGAGGCCCAGGAGCAGGGCGAGTCCAGCCAGGAGTTGGTGGATTCCAAGGTGACGCTGCCCGAGGTTGACATCCAGCGCCAGGGCGAGTCGGGCGACGAGCCGGGTGCCGCGCCGGGTGCCGACGGATAGCGCGGCACAGACAGGTAACAGGGAGCCAGCGCACCCATGCCAGGCAGCCAGGAACGGATATTGCGGCGGCGGATATCGTCGGTCAATTCCACCAAGAAAATCACCCGCGCCATGGAGCTGATTGCCGCCACCAGAGTGGCCAAGGCCCAGCGCCGCGCCCAGCAAGCGCGCCCCTATGCCGAACGCATCACCAACGTGATCGAGGATCTGGCGGCCGGCGGCGCCCAGGTGGAGCACGGCCTGCTGGAGGTGCGCGAAAATCCCAAGCGGGTGGGCTTCCTCATCATAACGTCTGACCGGGGGCTGGCGGGGCCCTATAACTCGTCGGTCATCCGGGCTGCCGAAAAGGAGCTGATGGCCCGCCGTTCAGAAGGCCTGGACTATTCGCTGGTGCTGATCGGGCGCAAAGCCGCCGACTATTTCAAGTTCCGCAACTATCGGGTCGACCACAGCTTTGAGGGCATCAGCGACACCCCCAACTATGCCGCCGCCCGAGAGATAGCCGGGGTGGTGGCCGACCAGTTCATCTCCGGCCAGGTGGACGAAGTGATCTTGACCTATATGGAGTTCGTGTCGCTGGGCACGCAGCGGGTGGTGGTGCGCCGCTTCCTGCCGCTTTTGGACATGGCCCAGATCGCGGCGCTGGGGGAGGGCGAAGCCGCGGCCCGCGCAGCCTTTGAGTTCGAACCCACGCCCGAGGGGGTGCTGGAGGCGCTGCTGCCGAGGTATGTTGAGTCGAGGCTGTTCTCGGCGCTTTTGGACGCGGCCGCGTCCGAGCACGCCAACCGCCAGCGGGCCATGAAAGCCGCCACCGACAATGCCGAGGAGCTGATCGTGAGCCTGACCCGCATGATGAACCGGGCCCGCCAGGACGCCATCACCACCGAGATAATGGAGATCGTGGGCGGCGCCGAAGCGCTGGCTGAACACGGGTGATTTCGTCCATTCCGCACCCCAACCACCCCAACCCCCAACC
>CAZERQ010000109.1:0-12023 GCA_964514465.1 uncultured Acidimicrobiales bacterium | reverse complement strand
TCTGGTTCACCTTCATGCGGCGTTTGGCCGGGTTGTCGCATCAGCAATTCGTCAGACGCTGGCGCGATGGGCACTGGCCGCTGGTGAAGGTTCACCATCCGGGGCTGTGGGGCTATACGCAGAATGTGGTGGACAGCAGTTTGAGCAGCCACGCCAGCGCAAGCTCGGACGGAAACGAAACACCCAAATGGGACGGCATCGGCGAGCTGCAGTTTAGAACGCCAGCCGACATGCGCGATCGGATGTATGACTCCGAAGCCGGCAAGCAGATCATCTGGGACGACATAGCGGGCTTCTTAGACACCGCCGCCGGCCAGCGATTTTACGCCCAGGAAATCTGGCTCAAGCAACCCGTCTAGCCCTTTTGGCCTGTTCAGCCTTGCGGCTGGCTAGTAGGGGTAGGTCGTGTGGAGCTTTTCTGGCCGGGCGTTAGGGTAGGTGGGACAGAACCTTCCTTTGAAGGGTGGCAACGGGTATGGGTCCTCAAACTCGTCCTCGTTGCTATCTACCTCTTCTGCCGTGTCCTGGCTCTGGGGCTTTTCCTTGTCGGTCTTATTTTTTGCCATTGTAGATCCTCCTGAGTTGGTTGCCGGCTAGGCAATCCCGCTCTACCATTCTGGCCTGTTCAGACTTGTGGCAGGCTAGTAGGGGTATCTCACAAATTGACGGGCAGGGCGGGCATTAGGATTAGGGATATAGTGCTTGCCCTTGAGTGGTGGGAGAGGGTATGGGTCCTCAAATTCCTTCTCCTCATTGTCGTCCACGTCCTCGGGTGTCCCCTGGTTCTGGGGCTCTTCCTTGTAAGTCTTGTTTTTTGCCATGGGAAATCCTCCTGAGTTGGTTGGTAATCTTTTGCTGAAAACTTGCTAGCACAGTCAAAATCAATCTTGCCTTAAGTCTAGTGGGCTTTTGTCCCCGTATAAAGATTAAAAGAGATAATCCATAATTTTCAAAGCAAATTCTGTTTTCTTGGCTGTCTTCCCTATCTATCTTTTCCTTCTCGGCCTTATCTAAAACAGCATCATCATAGATACCTTGTAACGCACTCTCAATCGCTTCGCTCTTGCTAGCTTGCGAGAAGTGAAAGAATCTTACGTCTCGCACATCCTCGCCGTCCGACAGAATTGCTGTTATTGACCAGCGAGGTTTTCTGAGGGCTACCAACTTGGGCCGGGGGAGATATGGATCCCCAATTTTATGGATTTGGCTTACTCCCAGGGTGTGCAGGAATCGGGCCTGTTCCAGAATCCGTGTTCTGGTGTCTTGGACCCGCTCACGGGTTTGGAGGCGCATGGCCGACACCACCGCCACAAATGCGATCATCACCGTTGCGCCTGTTGTGATCCAGCCAGCCATCATTTGCCTGCCTTGCCGTGTGTGCGTGCCAGCTCGCTGCGTGTGCGCGGCGCCTTGCCGAGTGCGCGCGACAACTCGCTGCGGGCGCGCATTTGGGAGGGTTGGAATTTTGAATATGATTTCATGCAGACGACTATAGAGGCACCCTGCTGCATCCAAACCCCCGCTCGTCAAAATCCGAGCCTTCGCCCCTCACCCCCAACCCCCGCCTGCAAAACTAGCCGGCAGTCATCCCAGCATCCACCGACAACACAGTCCCGTGTATGCGGTTGGCCTCGGCCGATGCCAGGAACAAAACCGCATTGGCCATGGCCCGGGGGTGGCTCATCCCCCGAAATCCCCAATAGCGCTGCACCAGCGCAACATCAACATCGCTGGGCATCTGGAAATTCTGCGCCAGGGAAGTGTCCACCCCGCCCGGCGCCACCGCATTCACCCGCAAGCTGGTCTTGGCGAACTCCATGGCCATGGATTTGGTCAGCAGCACCACGCCGCCTTTGGTGGCGCAATACGGCACGGTGTATGCCTGGCCCATCAGCCCGGCGGTGGATGCAATGTTGACGATAGACGGAGTTGGACGGGTGTCGTCCCCGCCCAATCCGCCCGTGCCGATTTCGGGGGCGGCGTCGGTGTCTGCGCTCGCCTTCCCATCCGTTCCCGCGCCCGCCTGCTCCAACAAGTGCGGCAACGCAGCTTGCGACATCCAGAACACCCCGCTCAGGTTGACCCCCATCATCTTGTCCCACATCTCCTCGGTCACGTTGACCACGTGTTCGGCCCAGCTGATGCCCGCAATGTTGCACAACACATTGAAGCTCCCCAGCGCATCCCGGGCGCCGTCCACCGCCTCAAAACAGGACGCACGGCTAGACACATCATGCACGCCCACAGAAATCGCTCCGGGCAGGCCGG
Organism: uncultured Acidimicrobiales bacterium; assembly: GCA_964514465.1. Lineage (GTDB taxonomy): Bacteria > Actinomycetota > Acidimicrobiia > Acidimicrobiales > Hopanoidiivorantaceae > Hopanoidiivorans. The sequence goes on along the minus strand of CAZERQ010000109.1, from coordinate 9,755 downwards.
CTCCCATCTCGGCGGTGGCCGCTAGCGCCTCGGGGTTGATGTCGATGCCGTATACGTTGGCGCCCTGCTCGGCAAACGCCAGCGTGGTCTCACGTCCGATGCCCGAGCCCGCGCCGGTGACGATCGCGCCGCAGCCGGCGAACCGGAGGTTGCCACCGGAGCCGCCGCTGCCAGCACCGGCCTGCTTTTCAGAAGTTTGCTTGTCAGATTTTGCCATACGACCACATTAGCCCAAACTAAGATGGAATGCGAAGTCGGCTACGCCCTCGCCACACCCCCACCCTTGTCAGACCCCCACACCAATCATGAAGAAATTCACCATCAGCGAGCTGGTGCGCCGGACGAACGTGCCCGCATCGTCCATACACCACTACCTCCGCCTCGGACTGCTGCCGGCACCCAAGCGCTCGGCCACCAACAAGTTCCTCTATGACGACCGCCACAGCCGGGTGCTCACCGCCATCCGCACGCTGCGCCAGGAACGTCAGATGTCGCTGGAGCAGATCCGCCAGCTGCTGCCCGAGCTGCTCAAGACCCCGCAGCGAGCCGCGCAAATCGCAGCCGACACCGCCGACCCCCAGGAGCACGCCAAAAAAACACTGCTGGACGCCGCCATACAAGCCTTCAGCGAGCACTCCTATGGCGAGGTCAGCATTGCCGACATCAGCGAGCGGGCGGGTCTGGCCAAGGGCACGTTCTATCTCCACTTCGACTCCAAGCGGACGGTCTTTTTGGCGGCCGCCGAGGAGGTCGGCAACCGGGCTGCCGACAATTTCAAGGAGCTGATTGCCGACATCGCCGAGCCCACCCAGCAGCAAGCCGGCGAGTTGTTTGCCCGTTGCCTGCGCTCGGGCCTGCCGGTGTTCTTGGAGCTGGCCAAGCGAGCGGTGCAAGAGGAGCCCGAGCATGTGGAGGAAGCCCGACAGGTGTTCCACAGCCTGGCCGACCGCATCGGGCGCAGCATGGTCGACTCGCCTGATGCCTATCGCCACGGGGGAGCGGTGATACTGGACGCCATCGCGCACGTGTTCTATGACTTGGTGTCGGGCATGGGCGGGGCGCCGCGCGACTGAGTGGCGCGCGTTCGACGTTTGGACGGACGGCTGGACGACCAACTGACAAATCCAATTCGTCCCGTCCACAAACAATATAATGACTAGCTAGTCATTCAATTGTTTAACCAACTAGACTGATGGCTTAGTCCAAGCCAGCCACCGCGCTTGTCCGCTGTCCATCGTCTCCCGATCCGCCAACCCCCAAAATGCCGCCCCAACCAACCACTGCCTCGCCCTCGCAAATCACAGCTCCGCCACCGCTGCCCACCGCCCAGGAAATTCTGGCGCACGCCCGGGCCGAAAATTTCCCGGTCGCACTCAAGATTCTGCGCCCACCGCTGCGCCGCGATCTGATGGCCATCTATGGCTTTGCCCGGCTGGTCGACAACATCGGCGACAACCACCCTGGCGGCCCCGCCGACCGACTGGCGGCTCTGGATCTGCTGGAGCACGAACTTGCCCGAGCCTACACATCCCAGCCCACCCACGAAATATTCCGCAGGCTGCAGCCCACCATCCAGCGACACGACCTGCCCCGCGACGAGTTCGCCAAGCTGATCGAGGCCAACCGCCAAGACCAGATCAAGTCCAGCTATGGCGACTGGCCAGAGCTGATGGAATACTGCCGGCTGTCGGCCGACCCGGTGGGCAGGCTAGTGCTGGGAGTCTTCGGACAGGCGACCGCCGACAACATCGCTCTGAGCGACTCGATCTGCTCCGCGCTTCAGGTTGCCGAGCACCTGCAAGACGTTGGGGAGGACTTTGCGTCCGGCCGGACATATCTGCCTGCCGCCGACCTCCAGCGACATGGCTGCTCGCCAGCCGACCTGGAAGCAGACGTAAGGCTGAGCCGGGCGTCAACCGAGTTGGCCCGGGTGGTCTGCGAGTTGGCGGAGCGCGCCAGGGAAATGCTGCGCGCCGGCGAGCCGTTGGTCAAGGCACTGCGCGGGCAGCACCGTCTGGCCATTGCCGGATTTGTGGCCGGGGGACATGCCGCTCTGGACGCCATCCGGTCAGCCGAAGGGGAAGTGCTGTCGCAGTTGCGCAAGCCCACCAAGCCGGCATTTTTGCGACACTTCTCAAGGCTGCTTTTGCCATGACCCAAGTCGCCAACCAAAATGCGGCCGAGGAAGCCGGGCTCAATTCTGAAGGAACCGGGCTCACTCCCAAGTCGACCCAACTCACTCCCGAGTCGCCCTATCTCACTCCCGAGGCAGCTTTTGAGCAGTGCCTGTCCATCACCCGGCGCGAGGCCAAGAATTTCTACTATGGCATCCGTCTGCTGCGCCCGCCCAAGCGCAATGCCATGGCTGCGTTATATGCCCTGGCCAGACGCATTGACGACATATGCGATGGCACCGCCGACAACCCTGCCACCGCCGACAACTCCGTAACCCCCGTCAACCCCGCCGACAAGCGCGCCCAACTGGAAAACCTGCGAACCGAAATCCACCATATCTCCCAGCACCGCCAGCCAACCCAAACCCAAGACCCCGTGCTGGCGGGTGTGGCCCATGCCGCCCGCAACTTCCCCATCCCAACAGACGCTTTCACGGAAATCATCGACGGCTGCCTGATGGACATCGACCACGCCAGCTACGGCACCATCGACGACACCGTGACATATTGCCGGCTGGTGGCGGGTTCGGTTGGCAGGCTGTCGCTGGGGGTGTTCGGCTGCGACGACCCCGACCTGTGCCCCCGTCTGGCCGACGATCTGGGCGTGGCGCTGCAGCTGACCAACATCCTGCGCGACATAAAGGAGGACGCGGCCATGGGTAGGGTGTATCTGCCGGCCGAGGACATCTCCCGGTTCGGTTGCGCCGCCGACCTGTCGGGCCCGCGCGACAACGTGGTTCAGCTGGTGCTGCACGAAGCCGACCGAGCCGAAGAGTGGTTCGAGCGGGGCTTTGAGCTGCTGTGGCATCTGGATCGCCGCAGCCGTGCCTGCGTGAGCGCCATGTCGGGGATCTACTATCGCCTGCTGCAGCGCATCCGCCGCCAGCCCGAGGCCGTGTTGGATGGACGGGTGTCGGTGCCCGTCTGGGAAAAATCCTGGGTGGCGCTCAAAAGTTTGGCAGGGTTCAGGCCATGAGCCAAAGCAACGGGCAAGTCCCGCCGCCCCCCGCCGCGCCCGCCGCGCCGCCCCATGTTGTGGTCGTGGGCGGTGGCCTGGCCGGACTGACCGCCGCGCTGGTGGCAGCCGACGCGGGCATGAAGGTCACCCTGCTGGAACGGCGCCACCGACTGGGCGGGGCCACCTGGTCATTCGAGCGCAACGGGGTCAGCTATGACAACGGCCAGCACGTATTCATGCGCTGCTTCACCAGCTACAGATCATTTCTGGAACGCATTGGCTCGGCCGACAAAGTGCATCTCCAACCGCGGCTGTCGGTGCCGGTGCTGGCCCCGGGAGACAGAGCAGACGACCAAACGGACGACAAACCTCCCAACAAGTCCCACGCCAAACTAAGCACAATCGGCCGCACCGATCTGCCGGCGCCGCTTCATCTGGCATGGGCACTGCTGCGCTACCGACACCTGAGCCTGCGGGAGCGATTGTCAGCCATGCGCACAGCCCTGGCGTTGCGTCGCCTGGGCATGTCATTGCCGCCCGACGAAGCCCCCAGACCGTTTGAGTTATCGGACAACCCCCCAACCCAGTCCGGCCCAGCCACACAACTCGACAGCCAGACCTTCGGCCAGTGGCTGCGCGCCCGGGGCGAAACCACCAACGCCATAGACAACCTGTGGAACCTGATCGTCCTGCCCACCGCCAACCTGGTCGCCGATGAGGTTTCGCTGCTGGTGGCCGCCCGGATTTTCACAACCGGACTGCTGACCGACAACGCCGCCGCCGACATCGGTTGGTCGCGGGTGCCGCTGTCGAAACTGCACGCCGAAGCCGCATCCGCAGCTTTGGAGTGGGCCGGCGCGCGGGTGCTGACGCAGGCGGCGGTAAATGCCATAACGACCGACCCGCTGGGAGTGGAGTTGGCCGATCCGTCCGTCCCACCCGATCCGTCCGTCCCCTCCGCCGCGCGCACAAAAGGCGACAGGACGATATCCGCCGATGCCATCGTGCTGGCCGTGCCCCACACCGAAGCCGGCCAGTTGCTGCCCCCCAACTCGGTCGCCAACCAGGAGCAGCTCGCCGACCTGGGCAAGTCCCCCATAATTAACGTGCACCTCATATATGACCGCCCGGTCTGCGATTTTGAGTTTGCGGGCACGGTCGGCAACGAGGCGCAGTTCGTCTTTGACCGCACCGCTTCGGCCGGGCTGACGGACGGACGACAGTGTCTGGGCGTGTCGCTGTCGGCCGCCGACCAATATCTTCAGCACAAGCCCCAGGAGCTGATTGAGCACATCGCGCACCAACTGGAGCAGGTGCTGCCCGGGGCGCGGGACGTGCGGCGATCACAGGAGATGGTAACCAAGGAGGTGGCCGCCACCTTCAGGGCAACGCCCGGCAGCAACCGCCTGCGCCCGCCCGCCCGCACCGCTGCCGAAGGAGTGTTTTTGGCGGGTGCCTGGACCGACACCGGCTGGCCGGCCACCATGGAAGGAGCGGTCAGAAGCGGAATTGTCGCCGCCAACTGCGCGCTGGAATATTTGTCTGGCCGCGCTGCTGAGCCGACCGCTACCGAGCCGACCGCTGCCGAGGTATCCGGCGAACCCGCCGCCGCGCCCGAACCCGTTGCCGCGGCCGAACCTGTCGCCGCGTCTGAACCCATTGCCGCGCCAGAACCTACCACCGCAACAGCCAAAGTGGGGGTGCCATCATGACCCAGACCCCCGCCATCTTGGACCGCGCCCGACAGCTGACCGAACCCGCCCTCAAGCGAGCCATCGCAACGCTTCAGCCGGAGCTGGCAGACATGGCGAACTACCACTTCGGCTGGTCGGACGCAAACGGCCACCAACTGCCCAACGGGGGAGGCAAGGGTGTGCGATCGGCGCTGGCTGTGCTGTCGGCCGAGGCCGTGTCGGCGCCGGGGGAGCGGGCCGTAGCGGGGGCGGTGGCGGTGGAGTTGGTCCATAATTTCTCGCTGTTGCACGACGACATAATCGACAACGACCGCCAGCGCCGGCACCGCCCGACCGTCTGGGCGCTCTATGGCCAGGACAAGGCCATCATCTTGGGCGACGCGCTGCACAGCCTGGCGTTCGAAGTGTTGCTGGACGAAAAAGCTGGCGCCGTGGCCCAGTCGGCGGCCCAGTCCGCAACCCAGTCTGCAGCTCAGTCCGCAACCCAGGCCGCCGCTCTGCTGGCACAAGCCACCTCCGCCATGATCGCCGGCCAGATCTGCGATATGTCGTTCAACCAGCGCCTTGACGTCACGCCCCAGGAATGTCTTGACATGGAAGCCGACAAGACCGGCGCCCTGCTGGGATATGCCGCCTGCGTGGGAGCTGTGCTGGCCGGCACCGCCAGCCACACCGCCGACGGGCTGCAAAAATACGGACAGCAGCTCGGCCTGGCGTTCCAGGCGGCCGATGATCTGCTGGGCATCTGGGGCGACCCGGACATAACGGGCAAGCCCGCCGGCAACGACCTGCGCGAAAAAAAGAAGTCGCTGCCGGTGGCATATGCGCTGGCTCAGGGCAGCCCGGAGTCCGACCAGCTGGCGCAGCTGCTGGAACAAGACAGACTGGACGACGCGCAAGTGCAGCAGGCGGCCGAGTTGATCGACCGGGCCGGCGGCAGAAGCTGGGCCCAAAAGACAGCCAGTGACTGCCTGCGCGAATCCCTGGACAGCTTGGAGCCGCTCAACTTGCAAGCCGAACCCAAAGCTGAGTTGGTCGAGCTGGCCGGCTTTGTGGTCAATCGGGATCGCTAGCCATGACCCGAACGGCAAGCCCCGCAAGTCCCGTGGTCGAGGCTGCGCCCGCGTCCCCGACTGCGTCCGCGACCGCACCCTCCACCGCGGCTCAACTCCTGCCCCAACTGCAGCAAGCCCGCGACCAAGCCACCGAAGCCCTGCTCGCTCGCCAGCACCCGGACGGCTGGTGGAAAGGCGACCTGGAATCCAACGCCTCCATCGAAGCCGAAGACCTGCTGCTGCGCCAGTTCCTCAACATCAGCGATCCCCAAACCACCGACGCCACCGCCAACTGGCTGCGCCACCGCCAACGCAGCGACGGCACCTGGGCTGCCTTCCACGAAGGCCCCGGCGACATCTCCATCACCACCGAAGCCTATGTCGCCCTCAAGCTGGCCGGTGACCCAACCAACGCCGACCACATGCGCCGCGCCCGCGAGTTCATCTTGGATCAGGGCGGGCTGGAATCCACCAGGGTATTCACCCGCATCTGGATGGCGCTGTTCGGCCAGTGGCCCTGGGACGAGCTGCCCACGCTGGCGCCCGAGATGATCTTTTTGCCTCGCTGGTGCCCGCTGAACATCTACAGCTTCGCCTGCTGGGCCCGACAGACGATTGTGCCGCTGACCATCGTGGGCGCCTATCGTCCGGTGCGGCCGCTGCCGTTCGGCATCTCCGAGCTGCGCACCGGTGCCACGCCCCAAGAGCACCGTCTCAAACCCATCACCTCGGCCGACGGCATATTCCAGCGTCTGGACAAACTGGCCGGCCTGACCAACCGGGCAGTGCTGAGCCGCCGTCTGGCCCGACCGCTGCGCCAGCGCGCCCTGCGCCGAGCCGAGAGCTGGATCGTCCAGCGACAGGAGGCCGACGGAAGCTGGGGTGGCATCCAGCCGCCGTGGGTGTATTCGCTGCTGGCGCTTCATCTGCGCGGCTATCCGATGGATCATCCCGTCATCGCCCGGGGGCTGTCGGGGCTAAACAGTTTTGAGGTGCGCCAGGGGGACATGCGCTGGCTGGAGTGCTGCCAGTCGCCGGTGTGGGACACGGCTTTGGCGGTGGTTGCCCTGGGTGATGCGGGTGTGGCGCCGGACGATCCGGCCATGCTGTCGGCGGGGCGGTGGCTGCTGGAGGAGGAGGTGCGGGTGAAGGGTGACTGGTCGGTGCGCCGGCCCAAGCTGGAGCCCGGCGGCTGGGCCTTTGAGTTCGAGAACGACAACTACCCCGACACCGACGACACCGCAGAAGTGGCGTTGGCGTTGACCAAGGTGGCCGCCGTGCCCGCGTCTGCGCCCGGGCCGTCAGATTCCGCGTCCGGGCCGTCCGATCCTGCTTCCGCGCCGCCCGCCGTGCCCGCGTCTCCCCTCCAAATCCCGCCCGCGCTGCGCCGCGCCATCGCCTGGGTGGAGGGCATGCAGAGCTCAGACGGGGGATATGCCGCCTTTGACGTCGACAACACCAGCCAGATCAGCGGCCGACTGCCGTTCTGCGATTTCGGGGAGGTGACCGATCCGCCCTCGGCTGACGTGACCGCCCACGTGCTGGAGATGCTGTGCCACCTGAAGCGGCGCGAATATGACGTGGATGAGCCCGCGCTGAAGCGAGCTTTCGACTGGCTGCTGGCCGCCCAGGAGAGCGACGGCTCCTGGTTCGGACGCTGGGGCGCCAACCACATCTATGGCACGGGCGCGGCCGTCCCGGCGCTGCTGGCCGCCGGCCTGAGCCCCAAGCATCCGTCCATCACCAGAGCCGTGCGGTTTCTGTTAGACCACCAGAATCCGGACGGCGGCTGGGGCGAGGACATGCGCTCTTATGACGACCCGAACCACATCGCCCGCGGGGTGTCCACGGCTTCGCAGACTGCCTGGGCGCTGCTGGCGCTGGTGGCGGCCGGACAGCTGGGCGAACCGACTTTGCGCGGGGCTGAGTGGCTGGCGCAAACACAGCGAGATGACGGCACCTGGGACGAGCCGCACTACACCGGCACCGGATTCCCGGGCGACTTTTTGATCAACTATCACTTGTATCGTGATGTGTTCCCGCTCACCGCCCTGGGTCGCCTGACCGCAGCTTTGGCCGATGCCGACGACAATTCCGCCCCCGACGCCGACCCCCCAAACCAACTTGGAGGCATGAACAATGACACAAAATAATCCCGACCAGCCTGCCAGCCCAGCGGCGCATCTCTGGCTGTGGTGTCCGATGAAACTGGAAGCCCGCGCCGCCAGACGAGGTGCCCCCGGTGTGCCAGTCAGCCACGTCGGCATGGGCCCCCAAAAGTCCATCGCCTTCGTGGAGAACGTGCTGGCGGGCGAGCCAAATCTGACGGGCAGGTCAGCAACGGCCAGACACCTGTCCATTGCCGACAGCCGAGTTGTGATTGCCGGCATCGGCGGCGGACTGAAGACCCCCGATGAGCCCGGCGATGTGATTGTGGCCAGCCGGGTTCTGGGCCCCGGCGATCCGTTTGAGTTTCCCCAAGCCGACCAGCTGGTGCAGGCGCTGGCCGAGCAAGGAGTTGTGGCGCGCACGGGAGTGTTGCATTGCTCAGACCATATCGTGCACAGCAAGGAGCGGCGCGAGTTGGGCGAGGTGGCCGATGCGGTGGAGATGGAATCGTGGTGGCTGCTGGACGAGACCAAAAAGGCGGCGGCCCGTCAGGTCCAGTCGCAAGCCCAGGCTGTTTCGCACACCCAGTCGGTTCCTCAACCCGAGGCGGTCATCAGGGTTTTGTGGGACACCCCGCGTAAGTCGCTGCTGGCTTCCGTGACCACCATCTGGCCGGTATACAAAGCGCTGTCGGCCGCCGTGTCCGGAGTGCAGGCGGCCCTGCCGTCCGTCCCGCTGGCGCCGGATCGCCAATAAAACGTCCAGTCCCAAACTCCAAACCCAAACCCCAAACCAACAACCCACAACAACAAGGAGGCAAAACCATGAGCATCACACTCAGGCAGACAACCAAAATCGGGCTATATATGATGTCCAACAAAATCCGCCGGCGCAGGCAATATCCGCTGATCGTTGAGCTGGAGCCGCTGTTTGCGTGCAACCTGGAATGTCCGGGCTGCGGCAAGATTCAGTATCCCACCGAAATCCTGCGCAAGCGTCTGACGGTGGACGAGGCAGTGGGCGCCATCACCGAATGCGGCGCGCCCATGGTGTCAATCGCCGGCGGCGAGCCGCTGCTGCATCCCCAAATCGCAGAGATCACCAACGAGCTCATCAGGCGCAAGAAATACGTATACCTCTGCACCAACGGAGTGCTGATGGCGCGCAAGCTCGACCAGTTCGAGCCGTCCCGGTATTTCTCCTGGGCGGTGCATATCGACGGACTGAGGGAACGCCACGACCTGGCGGTGGCGCGAGACGGCGTGTTCGACAAGGCGGTGGATGCCATCAGGCAGGCCAAGTCCAAGGGCTTTCGCGTCACCACCAACTCCACCTTCTTCAACACCGACACACCCGAGACCGTCCGCAGCGTGCTGGACTTCCTCAACGACGAGCTGGAGGTCGACTCCATGATGATCTCGCCCGGCTATGCCTATGAGAAGGCGCCCGACCAGGAGGGTTTCCTGCCGGTGGATCAGACCCGCCAGCTGTTCCAAAAGTCGTTTGAGGATGGGCGCCGGAACAAGTGGCGACTGAACCATTCACCGCTGTTTTTGGATTTTCTGGAGGGCAAGCGGGATTTTGAATGCACACCCTGGGGCATCCCGAGCTATTCGGTGTTCGGCTGGCAGCAGCCGTGCTATCTGATGTCGGACGGCTATGTCGAGACCTACCAGGAGCTGATCGACAACACCGACTGGCAGGCCTATGGGCGCGGCAAAGACGACAGATGCGAGAACTGCATGGCGCATTGCGGCTATGAGCC
>CAZERQ010000108.1:0-4123 GCA_964514465.1 uncultured Acidimicrobiales bacterium | reverse complement strand
CTCTGGGAGCTGGTCCGCTTCGCCACCGGCCCGGTCAGCAACGCGGCTTTGGGCTGGGGACTGCTGCTGGTGGCGGCGCTGCCTTTGGTGGTGGTGCGTGACGTGCGTTTCATCTGGGTCGTGCGCGGCTGGATCCTGGTGTGTCTGTCTTTGGCGCTGGCCTGGCTGGGGGAGCGCACCGACATGTTCGCCCTGTCGCCCGAGGTGCTGCTCGTGCCGGCGGGTGTGGGGTTCGCCATGGCGGCCGGCATGGGCCTGGCGGCGCTGGCTGCCGAGCTGTCCAACTACAGGTTCGGCTGGCGCCAGCTGATACCGGTAGCGGGGGTGGTGGGGCTGGTGATCATGGTCGTGCCCATCGTGGCGGTGTCGTTCAACGGCCGCTGGAACATGTCCAAGCACAGCTATGCCACGCCGCTGGCCTCGCTGGGCGATCCGGGCTACAGGGTGCTGTGGCTGGGGCACCCGGACGTGATGGTCGGACGGGGACACGAGCTGACCGACGACACCAGCTATGCGCTGACCCGGGGAGTGAGCTTTGACGTGGCCGACCTGTGGGTGTATGATCCCAGCGATGCGCATCTGTTGCAGGCCATCGAGCTGGCGCGCACCGGAGCCTCCAACCGGCTGGGCCGGCTGATCACGCCCATGGGCATCCGACACATCGTGGTGCTGGAGACCCTGACGCCGCCGCCCACCACGACCCTGAGACGTCCGCCCGAACCCTGGGTGGGCGATATGCTCCGCCAGCAGCTGGACATGCGCCAGGTTGATTTGCGCGAAGGCATCGTGGCCTATGAGAACATCTCCGCGCAGCCGACGGTGCTGGGCATTACCGGCGGGTCGCTGGCCAACACCGAGAGCTTCAGCGATGCGGTCTATGTGCCCTTCATCAGCACCTCCACCGGCGCGCCGTGCGAGACGGATGCCGGCATCGGGCCGTTGGGTTGCGACATCGACAGGGGTTCGGCTGCGGGATTGCTGCCGCCGAACAGCGATGTGTATGTGGCCAGCGCGTCGGGCAACTGGGAGGTTGAGATCAACGCCCAGCGCGCACCTGGCGCGGAGGCCTTCGGCTGGGCTCGGGTCTTCGGGGGAGGGCAGGCATCGGAGACGACCGTTGCAGTGAGGCATCACACCCCGGCGGGCTATCGGTTCTTGCTCAGCCTGCAGCTGATCTTGTGGCTGGCGGCCGGTTTGGTGTGGCTGTCTTGGCGCCGGGCGCCAGAGCGGAGTTTGCTGTGAGCGCGCCCGGTTCAGCCATGCCCGCCTCGGCCGTAAGACGCTGGCCCACGCTGGGCATCATCGCGGTCTTGCTGTTGCTGATGGTCATCGTGGATCTGGTGGACGACCGCTCGGAGCCAGTAGCAGGTGACTCCCCAGCCACGGGCGCATCCGAAGTGTCGGTCAACGAAGCCGCCAGCTGGTATTGTCCCTCTGGCTGGCTGGCACCCCAGCAAGGCATCAGCACGTCCCTGGTGGTCATCAACCCCGATGCCGAGGCGGTGGGCATGTGGGTTACCTATTATCCCAATGTGTTCGAGGGAGGCGGGTTGTCCGGAGGCAGCAGTCCGTCCGAAGCCGGCTCGCACGCAACCCGGGCCGTGGCCGGTCGGGTGGAGCGGGAGGAGGCGCCCGCGGCCGGCAGCCTGAGCATCACCATACCCGACAGCCTCATCCCGCCGGACGCAACGGAGATTTTTGTGTCGGTGCTGGTGGAGCTGGACCGCCCCGGAGCCTCGGTCATACAGGTGCTGCTGGACGGCAGCGGACGGTCCATGTCGGCGTGCGCCGAGGCGGCGGCATCGCAGTGGCATTTTCCCACCGGCACCACCACCTCAGATGCCCATCTGGTGCTGGGTCTGTTCAACCCCTTCCCGGACTCGGCGGTGGTGGATGTGGAGTTCACCACCGAGGAGGGCCGGCGTAGCCCCACTGCCTATTCGGGTCTGATCGTGGCTCCCAACAGCGCGCTGTATCTGGATGTCGGCAGCCAGGCGCCGCGCTGGTCGCAGCTGTCGACTTCGGTGGTCGCCCGCTCGGGACAGCTGGTGGCCGGCAAGGTGCAGGTCTTTGACGGCACCCGGGGACTGCAGGGGGTCAGCCTGGGCCTGGGCGCGCCGGAGCTGAGGCAGCAGTGGGTGTTTCCCGCCGGAGCCGGAGCTGGCGAGGCCACGGCCTATGTGATCTACAATCCCGGCACAGAAAACGCCCGGGTCGAGCTGGATTTCCGTCTGGACTTCGGCAGCGTCACGCCCACTGAGCTGCTCATTCCCGCGGGCCAGCAGTATGCGGTGTCGGTCAACGTGATTGCAGACGGCGCGGTCGGGGGTGACGGCGCGGGCGCAGGTGACGGCGCGGGCGATGCGGGCGCGGACGCGGGTGACGACGTGGGCGCGGACGACGGCGCGGGCGCGGATGCCGCGGGCGGCCCCGTGCTGCCGTTTTATCTTCCCGCGCAGACGACCGTGGCGGGTGTGGTTTTGGACGAGCGGCACTGGGCGGTGGTGAGGAGCTTGAGTGGTGGTGGCGTGGTGGCCGAGCAGCTGCGCGGCGGCGGCAGTCCGGTGGTGGTGGCGTCGGATGTCACGGACGAGCTGGCGGACGAACCAGGTTCAGCGGATGTGTCGGGAGATGCCGCGGACGGAAATGCCACGGGAGGAGAAGGCGCAGATTTGGATGCCGAGACCGAAGCCGAAGACGTGGCCGCGGACGAAGACGTGACCTCGGGTGAAGACACCGAACCAGAAGTCGGTATACTGGATGAGCTGGCCGAGATCACCGAACCAGATGTCGTTCTGCGGGCTGCCTTCGGTGAGCTGGGTTTTCCGGTGGCGGCCACCAAATACATCGCGCTGGGCGCGTTCTCCAGCGGCCCGGTGGTCGAGTCCGAGCCGGGGGTGTTCACCATCGACTCGCCGGGCATAGTCATCGCCAATCCGTCCTCGTCCACGATCGCTCGGATATCAAATCTGGCTACGGGCGACGAGCTGGAGCTGGGCCCCAGGCGCAAGGTGTTCCTGGACAACGCTTCCATCGTGGTGCTGGAATCGAGCACGCCTGTGGTGGTCGCGCCGGGCTATGGGCAGCCAGGCTCGCGCCAGATCCCGGAGGTGTTCAACCGCTGAGCGCGGTGGCGATGCTGGCCAGTGCCGCGCGGTTCAGCGGCCCCGTGTGGCTGAAGCTGACCTTGCCGACCGCATCTGCCAGCACCACCGTGGGCACCGCGTCGATGCCGTAGCGATCCAGCAGTTCGGGCTGGCTGATTTCAACGACAGCTATGTTGTTGGCCGTGGTGCCGGCTGTGTCGGCGTTCTGGAAACGCAGCAGTTGGCTCCGAACCTTGTTGCAGCTTCGGCAGTTGTCGGCCACGAACACGGCCAGCAGCCAGGGGGTTTCGGGTTGGGGGAAATCGGAGCGCGACAGCAGCGTTGGGGTGGCCCAGCGGATTGTCGGTCGACGCGCTGAGTGGCGGACGGGGCCGCGGACGCTGTCGGTCGGGCCGGCGGCGCCCAGAGCTTTTTTGATGCCGGCTCTGACCAAAACCACGCAAGCGATCGCAGCCAGCACCGCGACCACGATGATGATGCGCTCAGGGGTCAAGGGCTGGCGGGCTGATCTGGGTGGCGGGGTTGGTCAGGCTGGTCAGGCTGGCTGGGTGGCGGGTTCCGCCACGGCCGCAGGCTCGACCACGGCACCGTTGCGGCACAGCTCCACAATCCGGGTTACCTCCTCGCCGGGGATGGTCTCCTGTTCCAGCAGCGCCTGGGCCACCATGTCCAAAGCCTGGCGGTTGGCCTTCAGCGTCTGGCGGCAGCGCTCCTCTTGCTTGCGCAGAATTTTCTCCACTTCCTCGTCTATCACCCGGGCGGTCTCGTCGCTGTATTCGCGGGCCGAAACTATCTCCTCGCCCAAGAACACCTCGTTCTGCGAACCCCAGGCCATGGGCCCCACCTCAGAACTCATGCCCCACTCGCGCACCATTTTGCGGGCCAGCTCGGTGGAGCCCACCAGGTCGTTGTTGGCGCCGGTGGAGATGACATTGAACACCAGCTCCTCGGCCACGCGCCCGCCCATGCGCACCACCAGCGAATCCTCGATGTAGTCCTGACGATAGATGTGGCGC
>CAZERQ010000107.1:0-13088 GCA_964514465.1 uncultured Acidimicrobiales bacterium | reverse complement strand
TGTAGTCGATGCCGGTGAGTTGGCGGTCGGCTGATATGGTGAGCGGCGCGTGGAGTTGGCCGTCGGTTTCGGCGGCTGGTTCCGCGGCCTTCACCTCGGCTCCCATCTGCGACAGCGGTTCGGCGATGCGATCCATCGGTCGGCTGCGCAGCGACTCGTCGCCGTCCAGAGTTACGGTCAGACCCAGACCGGCGCACAGACCAGACAGCAGCCGCAGCGAGGTGCCCGAATTGCCGACATAGATCACCTCATCGGGATCGGGTTGGCGCAGCTGTCCGCCGCGCACCGTGGCTTTATCTAGCGTTTCGAGTTTGCCGGTCTCGGCAGCTTCGTCCGCCGCAACCGAGTCAGCCACCCCAGCATCGCCAGCTACCGGCCAGTCAATCTCGGCGCCCAACTGCCGCAGCGCCCGGGCGGTATGGACAACGTCCTGTCCAACAGACAAACCCGCCAGCACGGATTCGCCCTCGGCCAGAGCCGCCAGCATCAGCGCCCGATGGGAGATGGACTTGTCGCCGGGCGGCTTTACCCGTCCATTCAGCGGGCCACCCCCGCGCACGATGCAGGTGTCGCTGGCGGCGTCGTGGGTGGCGCGGGCGTCAGCCGTCGCGCCTGTGCTTGCAGCCGGGGCCGCGCCCATGGCTAGCTCCCGCTGACCTGGCGCAAACTGACGATATAGTCAGTCTGGCTCAGGTGGTCGTGGAGCCGCTGGGCATCGTCCGCGCTCAGCAGCATCACCAGCACACCCCGCTCCCCTTCGGGCGAGTGCGCGATCTCCAAATCGACAATGTTGGCCTGCATGTCAGACGCCACGGCGGTCAGACGGGCGATCTCGCCGGGCCGGTCGGCAATGACCACCCGCAGCTCCAGCAGATCCTCGGCCTGGCTCACGGTTCCCGGCAGGTTCAGTCTGGCGGCGCGGGCCTTGTGCAAGTGATCCAGCAGCCGCCCCCGGTCGCCGGCCGCGATGACCTCCCGAATATCCACCAGGGCCTGCGTCAGGTCGTCCAGTCCCTGGCAGATGGCCGCCCGGTTCTCCAGGCAGATGTCGGGCCAGATGCCGGGGTGGCCGGCGGCGATGCGGGTCATGTCCCGGAAACCGCCCGCAGCCAAACGCTGAAGCTGCAGTCGCTGTTCGGCGTGTTGGTCTGCCATGCACATAAGTGTAGCCGCCGTCAGGTGCGGCACGTGGGAGATCAGCGCAACCAGCTCGTCGTGGCGCTCGGGCGACATGGTGACCACTTCGGCGCCCAGACTGGCGACCACCGAACGCACCTGAACATAGGCCGCGTCATCGCTGTCTTGCGTGGGGGTCAGCACCCAGATGGCGCCCTGGAACATGTCGGGCCGGGAGCCGGCAATGCCCTCCTGCTCGCTGCCCGCCATGGGGTGCCCACCGATGAAGCGGCTCAGCTCGGCTGGGGCGGATTTGCCCAGCGCCGACAAGACAGGTGCCTTGACGCTGCCGACATCGGTCACGGGGCCGGTTGTCTGGGCAAGTGCGGCCTGGGCTGCTTCGGATATGGCGCCCACGTTGGTGGCGATGAAGGTTATGTCGGCTGCGCGGTCCAGGCTGTCGGCCGTGGCGGCCTGGTCGATGGCACCCTTGTCGATGGCTTGGCGGAGCCGCTCGGGGTCGTTGTCATAGCCGCTGACGTGCCAGTTGGCTTGCCGCAGTGCCAAGCCGATAGAGCCACCGATGAGGCCTGTGCCGACGATATTGGCGCGCTTGGGTTCGGTCATTTGGGCGGGTCGAGGTCGGCGCCGGCTGACAGGTCAGGACGCAGGCTGGCGGCTTCATGCAGATAGACGTGTCTGAGCTCGGCGCGTGATTTGGTGGTGTTGAAATGAAGCAGCACCCGGACGCACAAGGGCGTGGCGCCGTCCACCCGCAGTTCCTGTGCTCCCAGCAACGGAATGTCACCCATTCCAAAGAGCCTGGCGCTGGCGGCGGGGAAGCCCGAGGAGATATCGTCGGTAGCCGTCAAAAACATGCTCACGATGTCGTCGGTGTCGATGGCGTTGCGCGCCAGCATCTCATTCAGCAACTCGCCCACACGCTGGTGCAGCTGTTCGGTGGTGTCGGCCTTGAGGGTGGTGGCTCCCCTGATGGCCCGCAAAATTGACATATTATATTTTATAGTTGTGCCAGCAGCAATGCCCTAGTCGGCGGACGGGGGCTCGGACACAGGATCGGGCGCGGGCGCGGGATCGGACGGGGAATCAGCTGCGGGATCGGCATCGACCCCGGACGCGGGCGCGGCGCCGCCAGCCACGGCCTGCTCCAACGCCCGCACCTCGGCCACCTTCAGCTCGCGCCACTGCCCCGGTTTCAGCTTGCCCACCGTCAGCGGGCCGAAGCGGTGCCGCACCAGCCGCAGAACCTCATATCCCAGATGCTCACACATACGCCGCACCAGCCGGTTGCGCCCCTCATGCACCACCAGACGCAGCACCGTCGGCTCCACCAGCGACGCCTTGGCCGGCGCGGTCGGCCCGTCCTCAAGCGGCACACCCTGGCGCAGCTGCCGCAGGGCCGCGGGCGCGGGCGACTTGTCCAGCTGCACCAGATAGCTCTTGGGCACCCCGAAGCTCGGGTGGGTCAGACGGTGTGCCAGGTCGCCGTCGTTGGTCAGCAGCAAAACGCCTTCGGTGTCTTTGTCGAGCCGCCCCACTGAGAACACCCTGGGCTGCGGCGGCAGATCGTCCAGCACGGTTGGGCGGCCGTGGGTGTCGGCTGCGGTGGTGAGCGTGCCTTTGGTCTTGTTCAACAGGTAATACACCAGATCCGGGCGCACCGAAATGCTGACCTCGTCCACCGCGATCTGGTCGCGGTCGGGGTTGACCCGCTGGCCCAGTACGGCCGTTTGGGTGTTGACGGTGACACGTCCTTGCTCGATCAGCTGGTCGCACTTGCGGCGGCTGCCAAAGCCTGCTGTGGCCAGAACTTTTTGGAGCCTCTCGCCGGTCGGGGGCCCCTCGCCTTGAGGCCGGTCGGATTTCTCGGACGGAGGATCCGGAGGCAACGGCCCGAGCCTAGGACGACGCCGAGAACAGCGAGGACTCCAGCGCGCTCACCGTCTCTTCATCGGGTGAGAACTGCCCCAGCGGAGCCAGCTCGTCCAGGGAGTCTATGCCCAGACGCTTGAGGAATTCCTGCGTGGTGCCATAGAGCACCGCCTTGCCCGGCCCGGAGTCCCGCGCGGTCTCGGCCACCAGCCCGCGGTTCTCCAGCGTGCGCATCACCCCGTCCACGTTGACGCCCCGGATGGCGGCGACCTGCGTGCGCGAGATGGGCTGCTTGTAGGCCACCACCGCCAAGGTCTCAAGCGCCGCCGCCGACAGCTGACGGGACTGGCCGCCCAGCAGGAATTTCTCCACATAGGGCGCCATGTCGGGGTTGGTCTGGAAGCGGTAGCCGCCGGCCACACGCACCAGCGCAAAGCCACGATTTTGGGCTTGGTATCGGGCGGCCAACTCATCGCAGAGCTGC
The DNA here is from genome assembly GCA_964514465.1 of uncultured Acidimicrobiales bacterium. GTDB lineage: Bacteria > Actinomycetota > Acidimicrobiia > Acidimicrobiales > Hopanoidiivorantaceae > Hopanoidiivorans. Next base: position 9,595 of record CAZERQ010000107.1, on the reverse strand, counting down.
TCGGCCTCCACCGCGGAGCGCCCGATGGCTTCGCCCAGATTGCGCGGCGGAACCGGCTCGTCGGATGTGATCAGCACTGCCTCCAGGATTTGTCGGGCCAACTCGTCATCGCTGCTGGGGGCGGACTTGTCGGCAAAGATGGCGTCGGCCACCAACGGTTCCAGTCCCTCGGCCAGGGTGTTGTCGTTGCTGGGCTGCGCGTGGGTTGGCGCGCTGTTGGCCGCGCCGTTGGTTGTCGGCTTAGCCGCGCCGTTGGCTTCGCTGTTTTGGATTGAAAGATCGCTCATTTGTGTCCTCGCTTGTCTGTCGTTTATGTCGCCGCGGGCTCCCCGACCGCAGGCTCCCCAACCGCAGGCTCGTCATATGCGTTGGAGTGCTCAAAATCCCCAGCCGACCCTGCCTCCCCCGACCACAGCATCTCTATGTCCCCGAATGTCCGCAGCTGGCTCAGCTCCACATATCCCTGTCGCCACAACTCCAGCACCGCCAAAAAATAGACCACGAAACCCGTCCTGCCGGGGAAGCGCCGCTCGATGTCGCAGAACAGCACCGTCCCCCGCCGGGGCATCTCCTCAAACAAATGCTCCAGCGCATCGGAAACCTTGAAGCGAATGGGCGCCAGGTGCGCGACATCAACCACGGGCGCAGGCTGGCTTCGGGCAGACTCCAAAAAGGCCGCCAGCAGATCCTCCAGGGAAACATCCTCCAGCGGATCGGGATAGAGGTTCCAAAAGCGCTCCTCCAAGAACGCCCGGCGCGGCACCGACCTGGCGGCCGACTCCATGCGGCTGTGCATGTGCCGTGATGCCTGGCGGAATGTGCGGCATTCGATCAGGCGCGCCAGCAAAATGTCGCGCTCTTCCCAGCGATAGAGATCCTCCAGCAGTCCGTCCTGATCATCCTCGGGCAGCAGGGCCCGGCTCTTGAGCAACAGCAGCGAAGCCGCCACCGTGATGAAGTCGGTCAGATAGTCCAGCGGCATCTCCTGGAGGGCGTCCAGATAGGCGTCCACCACTTCCGACAGGCTCACATCGGCGATGTCAATCTGGCCCTGGCCGATTATCTCCACCAGCAGCTGGATGGGGCCATAGAATTCCTGGTCGGGCAGGGCGACCGAAACCGAGTTGAGCGTGGGAGCCGCGGAGGGAGACGTGGGTGGCGCGGGCGCGGACGAGCCGGGCGCGGGAGCGGGAGATGGCGCGGGCGCGGCGGGCGGGGTAACCATTGCCTCTATATTACGGAGATACGACAGCTTTGGCGGGATTTGAGGATTTTGTGCCAGCCTTTGCTAGTATCGCATTGGTGGCAAAAGTTTTTTCCGGCATACAGCCGTCTGGCGAAATCCATCTGGGCAACCTGCTGGGAGCCCTGCGCAACTGGGTGGCCCAGCAGCACGAGCACACCGCGGTCTATTGCATCGTGGATCTGCACGCGCTCACCCACCGCCACGACCCCACACAGCTCAACCAGTCCACCTTGACCCTGTCGCAGATGCTGATGGCGGTGGGCATCGACCCCCAAGCCAGCACACTGTTCGTCCAAAGCCACCTGCCCCAGCACTCCCAGCTGGCCTGGCTGTTGCAGTGCACCACCAGCTTCGGCGAGCTCAACCGCATGACCCAGTTCAAGCACAAGTCCGGCGACACCGACTTCGTCTCGGCCGCCCTGTTCACCTATCCCGCCCTGCAAGCCGCCGACATCTTGCTGTATGACACCGACCTCGTGCCGGTGGGCGACGACCAGCGCCAGCACATCGAGCTCACCCGGGACGTGGCCCAGCGGTTCAACCAGCGCTATGGCGAGACGTTCGTGCTGCCCGAGCACCAGATCCCCAAGACCGGGGCGCGCATCATGGACCTGCAGAACCCGACTGCCAAGATGTCCAAGTCGACCGGCGAGGGCGCCGGCACCATCAGCTTGACGGACGACCCGGCGGCCATCTCCAAAAAGATCAAGCGTGCCGTGACCGACAGCGACACCGAGGTTCGCTATGACCCCAAAGACAAGCCGGGCGTGTCAAACTTGTTGGACATTCTGGCGGCGGCGACCCAGGGCGAACCGCAGGCGATGGCCGGGCAATACAGCAGCTATGGCCCGCTCAAGTCGGACTGCGCCGAGGCGGTGGTGTCGATGCTGGCGCCCATCCAGCAGCGCTTCGGGGAGTTGGCGGGCGATCCGGGAGAGACGCAGCGGCTGTTGGCCGAGGGGGCGGACAAGGCTGAGGCGGTTGCCAGCCAGACGTTGGCTCGGGCGCGCGAGAATATGGGGCTGCTGGGCGCAGGCTAGCCGGCAGCCGAGCCGGGCCCGTCGCTCAGCTCAATGTCTAGCATCCGCGCCGCGTTGCCCCGCACAATCTTCCACAACAGCTCAGCCGGCAGGTGCCCCATCATCTCCTCGGCCACCGCCAGCGTGTTGGGCCAGGTGGAGTCGGTGTGGGGATAGTCGGTCTCAAAGGTGATGTTGTCCTCGCCCACCTTGTCGATTGAATCCAGCCCGTGGCGGTCGCGGAAGAAACACGAGAACATGCAGCGATAGTAATAGGTTGACGGCGGCTCGGGCACGATGTCCTTGACCCCGCCCCAGGCGCGATGCTCCAGCCAGACGTCATCGGCGCGCTCCAGGATATAGGGCACCCATCCCATCTGTCCCTCCGAATAGGCGATCTTGAGGTCGGGATAGCGCACCAGCACACCGGAGAACAAGAAGTCGCTCATTGATGCCATGGCGTTGTTGAAGCTCAGCGTGGCGGCCACCGCGGGGGGCGCATCGGGCGAAGCGGCCGGCATTTTGGAGGACGACCCGATGTGCATGCACACCACCGTGCGGGTGGCCTGGCACTCGGCAAAGAACGGATCCCAATAGCCCGAGTGGATGCTCTCAAGACCCAGATTGGGCGGAATCTCGCTGAAGCAGACCGACCGGCAGCCGCGCTCGGCGTTGCGGCGCACCTCGGTAACCGCCTCGTCGATGTCCCACAGCGGAATGATGCACAGCGGCACCAGCACCCCGTCGCTGTCGCCGCACCACTCCTCCACCATGAAATCGTTGTAGGCCTTGACGCACGCCAGCGCCAGTTCCTTGTCTTGTGCCTCGGCGAAGGTCTGCCCGCAGAACCTGGGAAATGTCGGGAACGACAGCGACAGCTCCACGTGGTTCATGCGCATGTCCTCGGCGCGGGCCTTGGGGTCAAAGCAGCCGGGGCGCATCTCGTCATAGGTGATGGGCACCGCCTCCATCTCGTCGCGCTCAAAGCCGACTGCCGCCACGTGGCGTTTGTTGGGATAGACCAGATCCTCATAGAACCAGACATCTCCCCAGGGGGCGTCGGGCGCGTCCAGGTCGTATTCATACATCTTGGAGCCGCCCACAAATTTGATGTCGCCCACCCGGCGCCGCTCGACTCGGGGGCCGCGCTGCTTGAACTTGTCGGGCAACCAACTCTGCCACAGGTGCGGCGGCTCGACCAGGTGGTCGTCCACGCTGATGATTTTGGGGATTGCGGTTTGGGTCATAGCTTCAGCCTAGCGCATCCTAGCCCAGCGCCCGCGGATGCGATTCGTCATAGACCGAGCGGATGCGGAACCTGGAGACATGGGTGTATATCTGGGTGGTGCCCACCGAGGCGTGGCCCAACAGCTCCTGCAGAGAGCGCATGTCGGCGCCGTTGTCCATCATGTGCGTGGCGAAGCAGTGGCGCAGCGTGTGCGGCGACAGCCTGGCTCCGAGGCCCACGGCCGCGCCGCGTTTCTTGACCATCTGCCAGGCGGCCTGACGGGACATCCGCTTTCCAAAGCGCCCCAAAAACAACGCCTTGGCATTGTCATCTTCCCACTGTTCGGGTTCCATGGCTCCCCGGCCGGAAGACGCAAGCCAGACTTTCAACGCAGTCCTGACCTTGCTTCCGAGGGGAACAACGCGCTCCTTTGAGCCCTTGCCCTTCACCAGCACCACCCGCTCGGCCAGGTCGATGTTCTCCAGGTTCAGCTTGACCAACTCGCTCACCCGCAGGCCCGCGCCATAGAGCATCTCGAGCATGGCGCGGTCGCGCCTGTCGGTCGGGGTTTTGCCTTTGACGGACAGCAGCAGGTGTTTCACTTCTGCCACGCTGAGCAGTTTGGGCAGACCCTGGGGAGCGGCGGGGGTTTCTATCTCGTCGGTCGGATTGTCGAGCCGCAGTTCCTCCACGACCAAATAGTGATGCAGCCCGCGGATAGCTGAGAACGACCGGGCGATCGAGGCTTGGGCCAGCCCCAGATCCTGCTGCGCGCGCACATAGTTTATGATGGTTTTTTGCGGCACCGACTGCAGGTCGAGCTGCTGCTCGGCGAGGAAGGCGCAATAGGCGTTGAGGTCCAGACGATAGGAATCCGTGGTGGCTTTGGCCCGGCCCTGCTCTGTGGTCTTGAAGCGCAGGTAGTCTTCGGCTTCCCGTGGAAGTTTTTTGTTGGGAGACGACTGGGGAGACACTGGCTCGTCCGAGGTGGCTGGCTCGGGAGACGCTGTCTCGTCCGAGGTGGCTGGCTCGTCCGCTCGTGCCACTGTCTTGTCCATTCAGACGCGGCTGTCTGGTCCGCTCGTGTCGCTGTCTGATCCGCTTGTGTCGCTGTCTTGACCGAACAGGCGCGGCGAGCGGGACTGGGCGCGCTCCTTGGCGGCTCGCATGAAGGCGGCGAACAGCGGGGCGGGCTGGCCCAGCCGGCTCTTGAACTCGGGGTGCGCCTGGGTGCCCAGCCAGAATGGATGTCCCGCCAGCTCGATGAACTCGACCAGCTGGCCGTCGGGCGACACCCCCGAAGCAATGAAGCGGCCGTCGTCCAGGTGCTGGCTGTGGCAGTCGGTGGTCAGCTCATAGCGGTGGCGGTGGCGCTCGGACACGGTGGTGGATTGGTAGGCTTGGGCTGCTTTTGAGTCGGGCGTCAGCTTGGCGGTGTAGGCGCCCAGCCGCATGGTGCCGCCCAGGTTCTTCAGGTTCTTTTGGTCGTGCATCAAGTCGATGACCGCCAGCGGCGTCTTTGGATCCAGTTCGGTGGAGGATGCCTGGGTGAGGCCCAGCTGGTTGCGGGCGTATTCGATGGTCATGGCCTGCATGCCCAGACACAGACCCAGACAGGGTATGTCGTGGTTGCGGGTGAAGTGGGCGGTGCTGATTTTTCCCTCGATGCCGCGGGGCCCGAATCCGCCTGGCAGCACCACGCCGTCAAAGTCGGCCAGGGTTTGGGCGCTGGGGATCTGGGTGTCAGCCGCGCCAGTCGCGCCGTCAGCCGCGCCAGTCGCGCCGTCGTCCGCGCCCGCGCCGGTGGTTTCGCCCGCGCCGTCGTCCTCAACCAGTATCTCCCCCGTGTCCGACACCTGCTCGGCGTCCACCCACTCCAACTCCAAACCCACCCCGCAAGCCGCGGCGCTGTGGCTCAAAGCCTCGGCCACCGACAGATAGGCGTCGTGCAGGCGAACGTATTTCCCCACGATCGCGATGCGGGCGGTCTCCTGGGGATCCTTGAGGCTGGCCAGCGCCCTCTTCCAGCCGGTCAGGTCGGGCTCGCCCGCCCCCGCCAGATTCAGGCTCCGGCACAAGGCGGTGTCCAGCCCCTCGTCGTGGAACACCAGCGGAATCTCATAGATGCTGTCCACATCGGCGGCGTTGGCGACCTGCGACACCGACACGTCACAGAAGTCGGAAATCTTCTGCTTGAGATCCTGGGGCAGCGGGCGGTCGCTGCGGCACACGATGGCGTCAGGCTGGATGCCGCTGCTGCGCAGAACGATGACGGAGTGCTGCGTGGGCTTGGTCTTTTGCTCGCCGGTGGGGCCCATGTATGGCACGAATGTGACATGGACGAAGCGGACGTTGTCGCGGCCCACATCCAGGCGGAGCTGGCGGATGGCTTCCAGGAACGGCAGGATCTCGATGTCGCCCACCGTGCCGCCGACCTCCACGATCACCACGTCAATGTCGGGCGTGGCCAGCTTGCGGATGCGCCGCTTGATCTCGTGGGTGATGTGGGGGATGACCTGGACGGTCTTGCCCAGGAAGTCGCCGCGGCGCTCGGCGGCCAGCACCTCAAAATAGATGGAGCCGCTGGTGGCGTTGGAGTTCTTGGTGAGGTTTTCGTCGATGAAGCGTTCGTAGTGGCCCAGGTCGAGGTCGGTCTCGCCGCCGTCTTCGGTGACGAACACCTCTCCGTGCTCGAATGGGTTGAGGGTGCCGGGATCGATGTTGATGTAGGGATCCAGCTTGAGCATGGTCACGCTGAGCCCGCGGGCCTTGAGCAGTCTGCCGAGCGAGGCGGCGGTCAGTCCCTTGCCCAGCGAGCTGGACACGCCACCGGTGACGAATATGAACTTGGAGTTGGAGTTTTCGTTGGCGGTTTCGGCTGTGTCCCCCTCGGTGCCGTTGGCGATCCCCTCGCTCCCGCTTATGTCCCGATCAGCTGAGACTTCCACGGGATTTTAGTTTAGCTAGGAAATTGTGAAATGCGGCATTAGCCCGCCGAAGCGCTCGCGGCTGTGTCGGCGCTCGAGCCCGTGCACCTACTCCCCCGGGCTCGCGGCTGTGGCCGTGTCGGCACCCGCGCCGCCGCCCGCGCATTGAGCCAGCAACTCCCGCGCGTGATCCAGCGCCGTCTGGCTGTCGGGGAAGCCGGACAGCATCCGCGCGATCTCCGCCTCCCGCTCGGCGGCGGTCACCTGGCTCACGTCCACATCGGAGGGCTGCTTGGATTTCCCGTCCGTATTCCCGTCCGGCACGTTCTTTAGCACCCGGAAATGATGGTCGGCAAAGGCCGCCACCTGGGGCAGATGCGTGATGACGATCACCTGCCGGCTTTGCGCCATCTGCGCCAGCGAGTCCCCCACCGACAGGGCCGCGGTGCCTCCCACGCCGGCGTCCACCTCGTCGAATATGACCGTGGCGGGCGCGCTGTGGCAGGCCAGCTGAAGCGCCAGCGTGACCCGGGACAGCTCGCCTCCCGAGGCTATCTTGCGCAGGGCCGCCGGCTCCACCTCGGGGTTGGCGGAGAACAGGAACTCGACCTCGCCGGCGTCGTCCACCTGCACCTCAAAGCGACATCGGGGCAGCGCCAGGTCGCCCAGACGGGACTGGATCTCGCCGCCCAGCTTCTTGGCCGCCACCCGGCGGGCCTGGGTTATGTCGGCGACCAGCTGCTGGTGGCGATCCTCGGCCTGGGTGATCTCCGCCAAGATCTTGGCCCGGGTTTCCTCGGCCGATTCCAGCTCGGCCAGCTGCCCCTGGGCGTCGGCGGCGAAGTCCATCACCTCGGCCAGCGTGTTGCCGTATTTGCGGCGCAGCTCCACCAGCAGATCCCGGCGCGCCACCACGTGATCCAGCCGCTCGGGGTCGGCTTCCAGCATTTCGCTGTGCTGGCGCAGCTCGTCTGACAGGTCGGCCAGCTCGGTCTGCAGCTGTTGGATGCGGGCGGCCGGGGCGGCCATGGATTCGAACGGCAACAGCTGCGACAGGGCTTCGGACAGCGCGGTCGATGCCGGGCCGTCGGCGCCGAGCAGATGGGCTGACTGCTTGGTGGCGTCGATGCTCTCGCTGGCTTCGGCAAGCATTTTCTCCTCGGCTTGCAGGTGGTTGTCTTCGTCTGGGTCAGACAGGGAAGCGGAGGTGATCTCGCCGATCTGGTGGCGCAGCATATCGATGGAACGCTGGCGGGCTTGTTCGTCCCCGCCGCGCTGCTCCAGTTTCTGGTTGAGTTGGCTGAGGTCGCGGCGGACTTCTCGCAGCGGGGTCGTGTCGATGTCGCCGAAGCTGTCCAGGGCGTCTCGCTGGGCGGTGGTGCGGAGCAGCGACTGGTGCAGGTGCTGTCCGTGCAGGTCAACCAGCGCGGCGGCGGTCTCGGTGAGGGCCTTGGCGTTGGCCAGCTGGTTGTTGATGTATGCCCGGGAGCGGCCTTTGGCGGGGATGACCCGTCTGATGATGAGTTCGGATTCGTCGGTGGTCGCGCCGTCTGCCTCGCCGTCTACTTTGCTATCCGGGCCCCCGGCCGTGTCCCCGATCGCGCCGTTCACGAAAAACCTGCCCTCGACTTCGGCCTCGTCTCCCCACGGCCCCACCAGCACCGAGTCGGCCTTGCCACCCAGCAGCAGAGCCACCGCTTCGGTGATCAGCGTCTTGCCGGCACCGGTCTCGCCGGTCAGCACCGTCATCTGTCCGTCCAGCCGGACGCTGAGGTCACGTATTATTCCCAGATTGCGCACAGCCACTTCAGCCAGCATCAGCCTGCCTCCTTGTTGGTTTGGTTTGCTGTCTTGCCTGTTATGTTACACGCACCCTCTCCACTGACTGCCGCCGCGGTCGCGCCAGCCGTCCCGTCCGCGCCAGCCGTCCGCCCGCGCCCATCACCGCGCCCCGCCCACGCGGTCGTTCAGGTCGAACTTGTCCTTGAGCACGTCAATGAACATCCGCTTGGAGAAACTGACCAGCCGGGCGGGGTGGCTTGAGCGTTCGCAAACCAGACTGTCGCCGGGGGCGAGGTTGGGTTGGCGGCGGCCGTCGGTGGCGGTTTCGGCTATGCGGTCGGGCAGCACTTCCAGACGGACGACCGAGCTGGGCGGCAGGATCAGCGGGCGGTCAAAGATCATGTGCGGGGCAACCGGCGTGAACAAGATGGCCTCGGCAGACGGCGCCACGATGGGCCCGCGGGCGCTCATGGAATAGGCGGTGGAGCCGGTGGGCGTGGCGATGATGATGCCGTCGGCGACATAGGTGGTGAAGAACTCCCCGTCCAGCCACACGCTGAGCTGGATGGTGTGGCCGCTTTGCTGTTTCTCCAGGACGACCTCGTTGAGCACGTCTGCCAGGTGCTCGCGGGTTTGGTCTGCTTTCTCAAGCGTGACCGACAGGCGCATGCGCTGCTGGATGTCGTATTCGCCCCGCTGGATTTTCTCAAGCGCTGCGATGACGTCGCCCGACTCCACTTCGGTCAGATAGCCCAGCCGCCCGTGGTTGACTCCGAGCACCGGCACGTCCGCATCGCCCACCAGCAGCACCGACCGCAACACGCAGCCATCGCCGCCCAGACTGACCGCCAGATCCAGCTGGTCAATGTCGGGCACTTCCAGCTTGGCCGATTCGGGGTGGTCGGCCAGGTTCAGCGTGTCGGCCTGGATGCCCTGGCTGTCAAACCAGTTGCGGATTTTGTCCAGGTCGGCTCGGGCCGAGGCCTGCGAGGGATGCACGATCAGCAGCGCCCGGCGGAGATTGATCTGACTCTTGCTCATATATTCATAGATTACAACATAGATGTTAAATTTCTGTGATGGCGTGGAAGAAATTGGCTAGAATGAGGTGCTTAGCAATTCCGCAGCGACCACGAGCAAAACCGAAGGAGAGCATCATGGCACAGACGCCAGACACAACACAGACACCCGATATCGACCAGACGCCCGACACCGACTGGGTGGATTTCTATTCCGAGTTCGGCCAGTGCCTGCTGAAATACAAGGAGCCAACCAGGCGCGCCGAGTTGCTGGCCCAGATCTACGCCCGGGCAGAGGAGGATCCGAAGTTCGGCGAGCTGATCAAGAGTTTCAAAGACAAGCTCCGCAAGAACTCGCAACCCACACCTTTTGA
>CAZERQ010000106.1:0-18638 GCA_964514465.1 uncultured Acidimicrobiales bacterium | reverse complement strand
TGCCTGCCTAATTCATATAACTCATTCTTCAGGTAATTCCTTCCACGATGAAGCCGACTCATGATCGTCCCCTCCGGCAAGTCCAGCAGCTCCGATATTTCCTTGTAGGTGAAACCCTCCACATCGGCCAGCAGCACCGGCACCCGATAGTGCTCCGGCAGCGACTCCAGGGCGGCCTGGATCCGTCTGTCCGGCATCTGCTTCAAGAACTCGACCTCGGCGCTGTGGGTGGGGTCGCCGCCCCCGCCCGCGCCCTCAAAATCCGAAAGCAGCGACGGATGAATCAGCAACTCGTCCATCTCATCAGACAGCACCGGGCGGTGCCGACCGCGCCGATAGGAGCTATAGAAAGTGTTGGTCATAATGCGATACAGCCAAGCCCGCAGGTTGGTGCCCTGGTTGAATTTGTCGAACCCCCGGAACGCCTTGATGTAGGTGTCCTGGACGAGATCCTCGGCATCGCTGGCTTGGCGGGTGAGACGTCTGGCATATGAATAGAGCTCGTCCATGAAGGGTTCGGTTTGCTCCATGAACAACTCCTGGCTGACCATGCTTTAAGTCTATTGGCAGCAGCCACAACTAAGATAATAAAACCATGGCACATCAATCCCTTTACCGCCGCTACCGGCCCTCACGTTTCGAACAGCTCATCGGCCAGGACCACGTCATAGCCACACTGCGCAACGCGGTGCGCGACCAAAAGGTCGGCCACGCCTATCTCTTCAGCGGGCCGCGCGGCACCGGCAAAACCTCCACCGCCCGCATCCTGGCCAAGGCGCTGAACTGCCTGAACCTGGCCGAGGGCGAGCCGTGCGAGCAGTGCGAATCCTGTGAGTCCTTTGCGGCCGGCGCGTCCTATGACCTGCACGAGCTTGACGCCGCCTCCAACAACAAGGTGGACGACATGCGGGATCTGATCTCCAAGGTTTCGTTCGGCACTTCGGGGCACAAGAAGGTGTATGTGCTGGACGAGGTGCATATGCTCACCACGGGCGCCGAGAACGCGCTGCTCAAGACGCTGGAGGAGCCGCCCGAGCACGTTACCTTCATCATGTGCACCACCGAGCCGCACAAGGTGGCCGACACCGTGCGCAGCCGGGCGCAGCGTCTGCAGTTCGAGCTGGTGCCAGCCGAGCTGATGGCCGAGCACGTGCGCTGGATCGCGGCCGATGCCGGATTTGAGTTGGGCGAACAGGACGCCAACTATGCCATCAAGGAAGGCAAGGGTTCGGTGCGCGACACCTTGTCGGCGCTGGATCAGATTGTGTCGGCGGCGCAGGCTCCCAGCGAGGTTGACCGGCTGGAGGCACTGCTGGATGCTCTGGGGGCCGGGGATCTGGGGGCGGCTCTGGTGGCGGTTGAGTCTGTCGTTGGGTCGGGCGCTGAGCCGCGTGTGCTGGCCGAGGAGCTGGTCGGGGTGCTGCGCAATGTGTTCTTGACCAAGATGGGTGTTGAGTTGGATCACCTGTTGCCGCACGAGGTTGGGCTGGTGCGCGATCGCGGCGAGCAACTGTCGGCGGTGATGGTTACGGCGGCGCTGAAGGAGTTGGGCGAGGCGCTGGTGCGAATGCGGCAGTCGACCGATGCCCGCATTGATTTGGAGCTGGCGTTTATCAGGTTGTTGGGACAGACGGAACCTGCAGCTACGGCGGCGGGGGCTGCGGCGGCGCCTCCCCCACCCCGAGAAACCCGAATGACAACTGCTGCGACCGCCGCTCCCGCCGGGCCACCCGAACGCGCGCCCGAACCCGCCGCGCCTCCCCCACCTCGAGAAACCCAAGCCGCGCCAGAGCCGTCCGCCGCGGCCCAACCCGCACCCGAATCCGCGCCGACCCAATCCGCGCCCGCTGACGCGCCTCCCGAACGCGCGCCCGAACCCGCCGCGCCCGCGCCGCCGCCCGACACCAGAAGCGATCTGACTCCAGGCGCCAAAAGACGACAGCGAAAAGCCGCCGAGCAAGCCGCCCGCCAAGCTGCAGCCCAGCAAGCCGACGCTCAGCCGTCCGCAGTCCAACCGTCCGAACCCCAACCAGCCGAAGCCGAACCCCAATCCCAACCAGCCCGTCCGGTAACAGACCGCTCGCAGGCAGCCCAGTCCCAACCAAACCAACCACAACCAGATGAAGTGCCCGATCGTGTCGCCAGAGAACGCGCCGAGAAAGCCGAGGCGGTGGGAGTGAGCGTTGAGACCCTGGCTCACATTGAAAAGACATTCCCCAACACCAAAGCTGTGCCGCGCATGAATTCTCGCTCCGCCAGGGCAAGTGCCAACAACGCTCCGCCGGCACAACCGGTGCCAGCACCCGCGTCCGAACCCGCGCCGCCAGCACCCCAGCCTGAACCGGAGCCTCAACCCCCCGCCGAAGACCTGTCGAGCATGGGCGAAGACCTGCCGAGCATGACCGAAGACCTCCTGGATCTGCAAGCCCCACCTGAGATGGACGAAGCCGCCACTCCTCAGAACGCCCTATTCTAAAAGTGCCGCCAGCGCTGCCGCCAAGACCACCAGACGCCACTGCCACCAACAAAGCCACCCGCCACCGCCCGATGAACCTCTACACCCCGCCCGTCCAGAACCTGATCGACCACTTCAGTCGTCTGCCCGGCATCGGCCCGAAATCGGCGCAGCGCATCGTCTTTTATCTGCTCCAGGCATCTGACGAAAACGCCCTGGGCCTGGCCGAAGCCATCCAGGTCGCCAAACAGCAGGTGCGCTTCTGCGAGGTCTGCTGCAACTTCAGCGCCGACCAGATCTGCGAGCTGTGCCAGGACACCCGGCGCGACGACTCCATCATCTGCGTGGTGGAGGAGTCCCGCGACATCGCCATCGTGGAGCGCAGCGGAGAGTTTGCCGGCCGCTACCACGTGCTGCATGGCGCCATGAACCCCATCGAAGGCATCGGGCCCGACCAGCTCAAGGTGGCCGAGCTGCTCAACCGGCTGCGCGGCGACCAGGTGGCCGAGGTCATCGTGGCCACCAGTCCGAACCTGGAGGGCGAGGCCACCGCTTTGTATCTGGCCAAGCTGCTCACGCCCCTGAACATAACGGTCAGCCGGCCGGCCAGCGGCATGCCGGTGGGGGGCGACCTTGAATATGTGGACGAGCTGACGCTGGGACGAGCCCTGTCGGCCAGACAGCCCATCACGCCCTGACGCCGGCGCCCAACCGCCATGATCGTCCATCTGGTTGACGGCACCTACGAGCTCTTCCGCTTCTTCTTTGCGGTGCCCTCCCGCCAGAACGCCCAGGGCCAGGAAGTCGGCGCGACCCGCGGCGCGCTGGGCGGCCTGCTGAACCTGATCGAAGACGGTGCCACCCACATCGCCGTGGCCACCGACCAGGTCATCACCTCGTTCCGCAACGACCTCTACCCGCACTACAAAACCGGCGAAGGCGTCGACCCGACCCTGCTGTCGCAGTTCCTGTTGTTCCAGGATGCCGCCGCGGCCGCCGGGTTCACGGTCTGGCCCATGGTGGAATACGAAGCCGACGACGCCCTAGCCACAGCCGCCGCCATCGCCGCCGCCGACCCCCAGACCGAGCGCGCCATAATCTGCACGCCCGACAAGGATCTGGTCCAGTGCCTCACCCCCGACACCAAGGTCGTCCAATATGACCGCCGCCGCCAACAGATCATCGACTACCGAGCCGCCCAGGAGAAATTCAACGTCCCGCCGCCGGCCATTCCCGACTATCTGGCGCTGGTGGGCGACTCGGCCGACGGCATCGAAGGCGTGCCGCACTGGGGAGCCAAATCCGCTTCGGTGGCGCTGTCGCACTATGGCTGCCTGGAAAACATCCCAGACGAATCCGGCAAGTGGGAGATCGCCTTACGCGGCGCCCCCAAGCTGGCCGACACCTTGGCGCAGCGCCGGGCCGACGCCGAGCTGTTCAAGCAGCTGGCCACCCTGCGCACCGATGTGCCCGACCTCGGCACGCCGCAGAGTTGGCGCTGGCAGGGGCCCCGGGACGACTTCGGGGAGATGTGCCGACTGATTGACGCGCCTAGATTGTATGACAAGGCCACCGAGCTGGCCCGCGGCCTGTCGCAGCCAGACCCCAAATAACCAAGGAGCACCACCATGTCCAACCCAGCCATCGAGCCCTTCAGCATCGACATCCCCAACGAAACCCTGGACGACCTGCGCCACCGGCTGAACAACACCCGCTGGCCCGATGAGGTCGACAACGCCGGCTGGGATCTGGGCATCCCGCTGGACTACCTCAGGGAGGTCTGCCAGTGGTGGGCCAACGAATACGACTGGCCAGCCCAGCAAGCCCACCTCAACAGCTTCGCCCAATACCGCACCACCATCGACGACCTGGGCATCCATTTCATCCACGTGCCGTCGCCTCATCCCCAGGCCGTGCCACTGCTCATAACCCACGGCTGGCCCGGCTCGATTGTGGAGTTCCACAAGGTGATCGGCCCGCTGGCTGACCCCACCGCCCACGGCGGCCAGGCCTCAGACGCCTTCCACGTGATCTGTCCGTCCCTGCCGGGATATGGCTTCTCCGACCGGCCGTCCACACTGGGCTATGGCGCCGACCGCACCGCGCAGATGTGGGTGCAGCTGATGGAGCGGCTGGGCTATGACCGCTACATCGCCCAGGGCGGCGACTGGGGCGCCATGGTCACCACCCGCGTCGGCCAGTTCGATCCCGACCACGTGCTGGGCATCCATCTCAACATGCCCATCGCCACGCCCGACCCCGACACCATGTCCGACCTGACCGCAGACGAGCAGGCCGCGCTGGATTCGCTGGCGCACTATGACCGCTGGGATTCGGGCTATTCCAAGCAGCAGTCGTCGCGCCCGCAGACCCTGGCCTATGGCCTGACCGACTCGCCCGCGGGCCAGGCGGCCTGGATCCTGGAGAAGATGTGGGCCTGGACCGACTGCGACGGGCACCCCGAAAATGTCTTGACCCGAGACGAGATGCTGAACAACGTGATGCTGTATTGGTGCCCGGCCACGGCTGGCTCATCGGCGCGCATGTATTACGAGAGCTTCCACACCGAGAGCGGGCAGTTGGGCGAGGTGGACGTGGCCATGGGCGGCTGCATCTATCCCAAGGAGATAATCCGGATGTCGCGGCGCTGGGCGGAGAAGCGCTACACCAACATCATCCACTGGACCATACAGGACAAGGGCGGGCACTTCGCGGCCTTTGAGGTGCCCGAGTTGTTCGTGGAGGATGTGCGCAAGTTTGCCCGGCTGGTTCGCTGAGCCCGGCGGCTCTGTCTGGGCCGGCGGCTCTGTCTGGCCCGGCGACTCTGGCTAGCCCAGCAGCTCCGCTATCTGAATCGCGTTCAGCGCCGCGCCCTTGCGCAAGTTGTCGCCCGACAAGAACAGGCTCAAGCTCTGCGGGCCGGTCTGTCGGATGCGACCCACCAGGGTCACGTCGCCGCCGGTGGCCGACAGGGGCGTGGGCATGTCGCTGACCTGCACCCCGGGCGCGGCCTGCAGTGCCTCGGTCGCCCCCTCAACGCTGAGCGGTTTGTCAAAGACGGCATTGACCGCCATGGAATGACCAGAGAACACCGGCACACGCACGCAGGTCGCCCACACCTCAAGGTCGTCAATCTCCAGGATCTTGCGGCTTTCGTTGCGTAGCTTCTGCTCCTCGTCGGTCTCCAGACTGCCGTCCGAAGCCAGGTTGCCGCAGACCGGCAAGACATTGAACGCCACGGTCGAAGCGAACACATCGCCGGGCGGGAAGCTGATGGCCGAGCCGTCAAACACCAGTTGTGCGGCAGCACCCGCAGCGGCTCCCGCGGCCCCGTCCCCCGCGGCGGCCAGCTGCTGGTTGAACTCCGCCACCCCGGGCAGCCCCGCTCCCGAAATGGCCTGGTAGGTGCTGACGGTCAAGCTGTCCAAACCAGCCAGCAGATGCAACGGCTTGAGCGCCACCATAGCCACCATGGTGGTGCAGTTCGGGTTGGCCACGATGCCCTTGGGGATGTCGCCCAGGGCGTGATTGTTGACATCAGCCACCACCAGCGGAACCTGCGGATCCATCCGCCAGGCCGAAGAGTTGTCCACCACCACCGCACCGCTGGCGGCAATCTTGGGGGCGAACTCCGCCGAGACGGACTTGCCGGCCGACATCACCGCAATGTCCACTCCGCCAAAATCAGCCTCGGCCAGATCCTCGATGACCAGCTCCTGGCCCCGCCAGCCGACGGTCTTGCCGGCCGAGCGCGCCGAGGCCATCAGCCTGATGTTGTCGGCGGGAAAGTTGCGCTCCTCCAGAACCTGGAGCATGACCTTGCCCACCTGACCTGAAGCTCCGACGACTGCAATGTTCATGCTTTCAGGCTACAGCCGCCCCGGGCGATTCAGGCCAAAGCCGACCCCGGCAGATTCTGGCCGCCCCAACCGATTCCAAGCTAGAGCAACCCCAGATAATAGTGATACAGCGGCTGGCCGCCGTCATGCAGCTCGACTTCCAGCTCCCCGTGATGCTGGGCCACCCAGGCGCAGATCTCCTCGGTGGCGGCGGCGCTGGTCGGCTCGCCCGCAAACAGCATCAAAAGCTCGTGCTCGTCCGTGATTATTTCAGACAGCAACCCGCACACCGCCGGCACCAACTGCCCATCCACCGACACAATGTCACCGGCGCAGATGCCGATGTAGTCGCCCTGGGAAACTTGGCGGCCGGCGCTGGTGGTGTCGCGCACGGCTTCGGTGACCTGTCCCGCCACCAGATCCGCAACCTCGTCCTGCATGGCCTTGAGGTTGTCGGCGGCGGACAGCTTCGGGTCATAGGCCACCAGCGAGGCGATGCCTTCGGTGATGCTGGTGCTGGGCAAAACCGACACCTGCTTGGAGCTGGCCTCGGCGGCTTGGGCGGCGGTCGGGATGATGTTCTTGTTGTTGGGCAAAAGCAGCACCTCGCCGGCGGGGACTTTCTCCAGTGCCTCCAGCAGCAGCTCGGTCGACGGGTTCATGGTCTGGCCGCCCAGCACCACGCTGTGCACATTGAGCTGGCCCAAGAGCTCCACGATGCCAGCGCCCACCGCCACAGACACCACCGCGCAGTGGGCATCGGTTTCGGCGGACGGGTTCTGCCAGATTTCGGGGGGAGAGACGGGGGTCTGGGAGCCGCCCGGGGACTTGGCCGCCTGCCCCGGGGACTTGGCCGCCTGCAACGACTGCGCCATGTCGCTTTCCAGGTGTTCGACTTGCTCGAACAGATCGGTGATGTGGATCTGGTGCGGCCGCCCGACAGCTATGCCGGCTTCGATGGCCTCGCCGATCTGGTTGGTGTGTATGTGGCAGTTCCACAAGCCGTCGCCGCCCACAACCACAATGGAGTCGCCCAGCTGCGACCACTGCTGGCGAAATGATTCGACCGCATCGTCGTCTGGGGTGTCCAAAAAGAACATGACCTCATAGCGCTGGTCGCCGCTGTCTGGCGCCGCGCCCAAGCCGTCCGCTTCGCCAGCCAACTCCGCGCCTCCAACCGCCGACCGCTCCACAGCCGGCGCCGGTGGCAGCGCATGGTCCGACACCACCGACAGCACCGCATCCCAGATCAGAACCAAACCGGCACCCCCGGCGTCCACCACTCCCGCCTCGGCCAGCACCTCCAGCAGCTCCGGCGTCTTGTCCAGGCTCCGCTGGGCGGCGTCCAGACAGCTGCGCGCCAACTCCAAGATGTCGTCCCCCTGCTGCGCGCACCGAGCGGCCTGGTCGGCGATGTCGGACAGCACCGTCAAGATGGTGCCTTCCCTGGGCTCCAGCACCGCCTTGTAGGCTGAGGCCCGGGCCGTCTCCCAACCCTGCGCCAGCGACTGGGGCGTAACGCTGCCCTGCGACTCGAGTGCCTGGCACAGCCCCCGCAAAATCTGGCTCAAAATCACACCCGAGTTGCCCCGGGCGCCCATCAGCGAGCCGTGGCTGATGGCTCGGCACAGATCGACCAGATCGTCGCTGGCCTGTCCGTCGCTGGTCTGTCCGTCGATGTGCTCCAGCGCCGAGGTCATGGTGAGCGCCATGTTGGTGCCGGTGTCGCCGTCGGGCACCGGGAATACGTTGAGGCTGTCGATGGCCTCTCGGTGGTCGGTGAGGACCTGGCCGTAGGCGACCATAATCTGCTTCAGCTGCGGGCCGGTGATTTCCTGGCTCACGGGCTCACCTCGCACATATCCGTCATAGTAGTCAGAATTAATATAGTATAGACATCAAACCTCGCGAAGCCGTCGCCGGCCACATCCCTCACGCCCCCTCAAACGAAACAGCAGTCAAACAGAACAGCAAAACCCAGGAGCCCGCATGCAAGGAGTCGTCAAGTCATATGATCCCACCACCGGCGATGGCGTCATCGTGTGCGACACCGACCTGGCGGAATACGAGCTCGCCCCCGGCGCCCTGGAGGGTTCGCTGTTTCGGATGCTGCGCCAGGGCCAGCGCATAGTTTTTGAGTTGGACGACAACAGCTATGTTTCCAAAGTCGGCCTGGGCAGCGAAGTGGACATGGGGACGCCGCAGTTCCTGCGCTAGACGGAGCCCGCCGCAACTTTCCCGACCGCCGCAAGCGCGCCTGCCGCCACCCGCCCGCCGCAAAACCAAACACACCCACCAAAAAACATCGCTAACATATTTTGATTATGGCTTCGGTCATCACCCAGGAAACAGACACGGACGCTGAAGACCCCGAGCCTTCCGCGGAAGGTTCCGCCAAACCCGCCACGTCCAAACCCACCACGTCCAAACCCGTCGCCGACCACTTGCCCGCCGGCCACTGCCCCACTTCCAACCGCACGGTCATCGATTGGGTGAAGCAATGGAGCGACATACTCGAACCCGCTGACGTCTATTGGTGCGACGGCAGCCCCGCCGAAGCAGACCGCCTCAACCAGCAAATGGTGGACTCGGGCGCGTTCCTGCGCATCAACCCCGAGCACCACCCCAACAGCTTCCTGGCGCTGTCCGACCCCCGGGATGTGGCCCGCGTGGAGGAGCAGACCTACATCGCCTCGGCCACTCCAGATGAGGCCGGCCCCACCAACAACTGGCGCGACCCCACCGAACTCAAACAAGAGCTGCTCGCGGATTTCTCGGGCGCCATGGCCGGGCGCACCATGTATGTCATTCCGTTCTGCATGGGGCCGCTGACCTCGCACATCTCACAATATGGCATCCAGCTGACCGACTCGCCCTATGTGGTGGTCAGCATGGGAATAATGACACGCATGGGCACCCAGGCGCTGCGCCACATCGAAGCCGACGGCAAGTTCGTCCGCTGCGTGCACTCACTGGGGGCGCCGCTGGCTCCGGGCGAGACGGACGTGGCCTGGCCGTGCAACCCCGACAAGCGCAGCATCGCCCACTTCCCCGAGACCCGAGAGATCTGGTCGTTCGGCTCGGGCTACGGCGGCAACGCTCTGCTAGGCAAGAAGTGCTTCGCCTTGCGGATCGCCTCGGTGATGGCGCGCGATGACGGCTGGATGGCCGAGCATATGCTGATTTTGGCGGTTACACCGCCCAACGGCAAGAAGCGCTATATCGCCGCCGCCTTCCCGTCGCAGTGCGGCAAGACCAACATGGCCATGATGGATCCCGACATGGAAGGCTGGAAGATCGAGACCGTGGGGGACGACATCGCCTGGATGCGCTTCGGCGACGACGGGCAGCTGTATGCCATCAATCCGGAGTCCGGTTTTTTCGGGGTGGCACCGGGCACGTCGGAGGCCACCAACCCCAATGCGCTCAAGGCTCTGGTCGGCAACAGCATCTTCACCAACGTGGCGCACATCCCGCCCAGCGACCAGGAGCTGGCCGACCACATCGGGGCGCACGATGTCTGGTGGGAGGATCTGACCGACGAACCACCCGAGCCGCTGGTTGACTGGAAGGGCCAGCCCTGGAGTGCCGATGACGGTGGCGCCGATGACGACCGCAAGGCGGCCCACCCCAACGCCCGCTTCACCGTGCCCACCACCCAGGCCCCCTGCATGGCGCCCGAGTGGGAGGATCCCCAGGGCGTGCCCATCTCGGCCATCTTGTTCGGCGGGCGGCGGGCCGATGCCGTGCCGCTGGTGACCGAGGCTCGCGACTGGGAGCACGGGGTCTTTATGGCGGCGATAATGAGTTCTGAGACGACTGCTGCGGCGGCCGGCGAGGTGGGCCACATCCGCTTTGACCCGTTTGCGATGCTGCCGTTCATGGGATATAACGTGGGCGACTATATCTCGCACTGGCTGGACATGGGCGCCGCCGGCCAGTCTGCCGCCGACCAATCCAAGCACCTCCCCAAGATGTATTGGGTCAACTGGTTCAGACGAGACGCAAACGGCCGCTTCATCTGGCCCGGCTTCGGCGACAACGCCCGGGTGGTCAAGTGGATCGTGGAACGACTTGACGGCACCGCCCAGGCCGCAGACACGCCGCTGGGTCTGCTGCCCGAGCCCGACAGCCTGGACCTCTCCGGCATCGACCCGGAGCTGTGCGACCAAATCCGAACCGAGCTTTTGTCGATCAACCGCGACTCATGGATGGAGGAGATACCCCGGCTGCGCGAGCACCTCAAGTCGCTGGGCGATCGCGTGCCCCGACAATTGTTCGACCAGCTGGACGACCTGAAGCGCCGACTGGAGACTGCCTGAGCCAGCCTTAACCTAGCGCGCCCAAACCCAAACGCGCCCGAACCCAGGCGCGCCTAAACTGGAAATGGACGCCAAGTCGGTGCCGCTCAAATCGGTGCCGTCCAGCCAACAACCCAACAACCGCAAACAACCCAGGAGTGAAATCATGAGTGCAAATATCGTCTCGGCCTACATCCTGATTCAGACCGACATGGACAAGGCCACCAACGTTGCCGAAACCATCCGCGAGATCGAAGGCATAGCGTTCGCCGACATCGTTACCGGGCCCTATGACATCATCGCCAAGGCGGATTCCGATTCGATGGACAATCTGGGCAGGATGGTGATCCAGCGAGTCCAGATGTCGCCAGGCGTCAACCGGACGCTGACCTGTCCGGTGGTCAACATCTAGCCCGGCGACCTCGCCAACCCACCGTCGCCTTCAGCCCAACCATGACCCGGCAATTCCCCACCGGCGCGGTCAGCTACGCGACCGGCGCAACCGGCACCACCGCCAGCGCCGCCAGCGACCAACCCCCGGCCCTCAACGCCGCGGGCGAGCCCTTGGTGCTGACCGACAACCCCGACACCCACATCCGTCGTCTCACCCTCAACCGCCCCGAAAAACGCAACGCCCTGAACCACCCGCTGCGCCGGGCCCTGCTGGACGGCCTGGTTGAAGCCGACCAGGATCCAGACGTCAGGGTGGTCATCATCCGCGGCGCCGGCCATTCCTTTTCAGCCGGCTATGATCTGGGCAGCGGCAACGAAGGCCACGAGATGCCGTTCTACACCCCCGCCGGCGAAGGGCAATGGCCCCGGCACGTGACCGAGTCGTGGATGAGCATCTGGGATCTGGCCACGCCGGTCATCGCCCAGGTGCACGGCTATTGTCTGGCGGGGGGCAGCGAGCTGGCGACCGGCTGCGACCTGGTCTATATGGCCGAGGACGCCAAGATGGGATATCCCGCCACGCGCTTTGGCGTCCCCGACATGCACTTTCATCCCTGGCTGGTGGGCATGCGCAAGGGCATGGAGATGATGCTGACGGGCGACTCCATCTCCGGCACCGAGGCCGCCTCCCGGGGCTGGGCCACCGACGCCTGGCCGGCCGACGAGCTGGAGGAGCAGGTGCTGGACAAAGCCCGCCGCATAGCCACCATCCACCCGCAGCTGCTGCAGCTCAACAAGCGCATCGTGCATCGCCAGATGGAACACATGGGTCTGCGCACCGGCATCCGCGCCGGCATTGAGCTGTGCGCCCTGGGGATGCACACCGACGCCATGGCCGAGTTCGTGGAGGCCATCCAGCAAAAGGGCGTGGCCGAAGCGCTCAAGCAGCGCGACAAACCGTTCGGGGACTATCGCCTGCAGGAGAGCCAAGCGCAAGAGAGCCAGGCCGCCGACTGACCCAACCAAACCTGAGACCGACCAAGCCAGCCACAGGGAGGCACAGCCAATGACCGCCGCAAACTACACCATCATCTCCTCGGACTGCCACGCCGGGGGCAACATGAAGCAATACCGCGAATATCTGGAGTCGTCCTGGCACGAGGAATTCGATGCCTGGCGCGGCAACTATTCCAACCCCTTCCGCGACCTGCAAGACGACGGCCGCACCCGCAACTGGGACAACGAGCGGCGCATCTCCGAGATGGACGCCGACGGGGTGGTGGCCGAGATCGTGTTCCCCAACACCGTGCCGCCGTTCTTCCCCACCGGCGCCCTGATCGCTCCCCCGCCGAACGACAAGAACTTCCAGCGGCGACTGGCCGGCATCCGCGCCCACAACCGCTGGCTGGCCGACTGGTGCAGCCAATATCCCGAGCGCCGGGCCGGCATCGGGCAGATTTTCCTCAACGATGTGGACGAGGCCCTGGCCGACATACGCTGGATCAAGGAGAACAACCTGCGCGGCGGAGTGCTGCTGCCGGGGGTGCCGCCCGACTCCGGTCTGGAGCCGCATTATTCCGACACCTACAACCCCATCTGGGAGCTGTGCCAGGAGCTGGAGGTGCCCATCACCCACCATTCGGGCAGCGGCAACCCGAACTATAGGGGCCACAAGATCGCCATGATGCTGCTGATTGCCGAGACCCCGTTCTATTCCCATCGGGCGCTGGTGCATCTGATTCTGGCGGGCGTGTTCGAGCGCTATCCGAAGCTCAAGTTCACCGTCACCGAACAGGGGCTGGCCTGGATCCCCGAGACGCTGGCTCGTCTGGACGCATATCACAGCCAGATGAAGTCCGGCAGGATCGGCGAGCTGGGTTTTGACGAGGATGTGGTGCTGCCCGAAAGCCCCAGTTTTTATTTCCAGCGCAACTGCTGGGTGGGCGCCAGCTTCCCCAGTCCCAGCGAGGCGGCCGCGGCCGAGGCGGTCGGCTGGGACAAGGTCATGTGGGGCAGCGACTATCCGCACAACGAGGGTTGCTATCCCTACACCCGCGAGGCTCTGCGCAACGCCTTTTGCGAGGTCGAGCCCGACAAGATGCGCAAGATTTTGTCGGAGAACCAGGCGCAGGTGTATGACTTTGACCTGGCGGCGCTCGAGCCGTTGGCGGCTGCCAGCGGGCCCACGGTTGACGAGATCGCCACCCCGCTGGATGAGCTGCCGCCGTCGCCCAGCCCGGCTTTCACGCGGCGCTAGTTCGGCGCGCTGATTTTTTGACCCAACAGCCTGACATAAACCAGCCGGGCGGCCCGTTTTTTCCCAGCAGCCATCCCAACATCGCCGGGCGTGAGCGTGAGCTTCGGGCGCTGGCCGATGGGGTCAGACGTCTGGTTATGGCAGTCTGCGCCAACTCCGCTTCCGCCGAGCAGACCGCACAGTTCGCCCGGGAGCTGGACGACATCGCCGGGCGGCTGGAGGCCCACGTCCGCCCCGACTATGACCGCTATGCCAGCAACCGCGCCGCTGGATCCGGCTCCAACCGCGCGGCCGGCCCCAACTCCAACCGCGCGGCCGGCCCCGGCTCCAAATCCGGCCCCGCGCCGCCCGAGGATCCCCGCGACCTGTTCCAATATGACTATGTGCTGGGGCCATACAACCCCCTGGCGCTGCCGCTGCGTTCGGAGTGGAAGGCCCCGACTGCCTATTGCCGCGGGGAGTTCGGCCATCCCTATGAAGGGCCGCCCGGCTGTGTGCATGGCGCGGTGCTGGCGGCGGCGTTTGACCAGGTGTTCAATGTGGCCAACATAATGTCGGGCGCTGCCGGGCCCACCGGTCGCCTGACCATCCACTATCACAAGCCGACCCCGCTGAACACCCCCGTTGTGTTCGAAGCCGAGGTGGTGTCTCGGTCGGGCGCCAAGATCATCACCAAGGGACGGGCGCGCTGCGGCGATGTGACCACGGTGCGGGCCGAGGGGCTGTTCATTGAGCTGACTCCCGAGCGGCTGGCGCGCCTGGGCTTGGACAGCGGCGCGGCCAACCCTGCACCATGAGCCCCATCACCCAACTGCACGAGCTGGTCGGCCGCCAACCCGACGACATCGCCGTCATCGACGACCACCGCAGCCAAACCTGGGCCGAACTCGACCGTCGCACCCACACGCTGATCCGGGGGCTGGAAGCTCTCGGGGTCGGGCCGCGCGGCCACATCGCCATCGTGGTGTCCAACCGGATCGAATTCCTGGAGAGCCACATCGCCGGGTTGCGCGGCGGCTTCACCCAGACCCCCGTCAAGACCAACTGGACGCCCGCCGAGATGGGCTATCTGTTCGCCGACGCCAACACCCAAGCCGTCATCACCGACATCGACTCCGCCCGCGAAGCCGCACAGACAGCCGGGCTGGCGATGGTCGACCTGGACGACGACTTCACCGGCTGGCTCGACAGCCAGGATCCGACTCCGGTGGAGGCCGGCCGCCGGGGCTATCGCATCCCCTACACTTCCGGCACGACCGGCGCGCCCAAAGGGGTGGAGCGCACGGTGGACGCCGAATCCACATTCGAGCAGTGGGCGCAAAGCAACGCCCTGGGAGCCGCCGGCATCGGCCTGCCCAGCGACGGCCTGCATCTGATGGTGTCGCAGATGTTTCACGGCGCGCCCATGACGTTCGGCTTCGGCGCGCTGTGCGGCGGCGCCACCATGCGCATCGTGTCGCGCTGGCAGCCCGAGCTGTTCGGCGGTTGGCTGGCCGAGGGCGTCCGCGCCACCATCATGGTGCCCACCATGTTCCGCCAGCTGCTGGCGTTGCCCGAGGCTGAGCACCGGGCCATCGATCCGTCTGGTCTGTCGGCTGTGCTGCACGGCGGCGAGGCCTGCCCGGTTGAGCTGAAGCGCAAGATGATCGACTGGTGGGGGCCGGTCTTCACCGAATACTATGGCTTCACCGAAGGCGGCATGACCCTGGCCACGTCTGAGCAGTGGCTAAAGCGGCCCGGCACTGTCGGGCTGCCCATCGGCGAGCTAGAGGTTCACATCGCCGGCGAGGACGGCCGCGACCTGGGGCCCAACCAGGAGGGCGAGATTTATTTCACCCGACCCGAAGGCCGCTATTTCCGATATCTGGGCGAGCAGTCAAAGACCGACCGGGCATACCGTCCGGACGGCTCATTCACGGTGGGCGACATCGGCTATCTGGACGAGGACGGTTTTTTGTTCGTGTCGGGGCGCACGGCCGAGCTGATCGTGGCAGCGGGGGTCAACATCTATCCCGCCGAGATCGAGGCGGTGCTGTTCGAGGTGCCGGGGGTGGCAGATGTCTGCGTGGCGGGCGGGCCGGATCCCGACCGGGGCGAGCAGCCCGTGGCGTTCGTGGTGGTTGCCGACGGGTTCGAGACCGAAGCGGTGCTGGCCGACATCGAGCGGGTGTGCCAGCGCGACATCGCGGGGTATAAGCGGCCCCGGCGGGTGCTGGTGCGCTCGGAGATACCGCGGGATCCGACCGGCAAGACGCTGCGCGTGGCGTTGCGCAACGAACTTTGGGCCTAGCCGTCCGCGGCCGCGCCCAACCCCCGCGTCTAGCCGTCCGCCGCCGCGGGCACCGTCGAAAAGTCCACCTGTCCGGTCACCACACCACCCGCAAATCCCCCGTCAATATTCACGTTGGTGCCGCTGACATAGCTGGCCGCATCGCTGCCCAGATATGCCAACAGGTTCGCCACCTCCGAAGCCTTGACGTATTCGCCCGTGGCCTGCTGCGTGGTCCAGTCGATCATCTCCTCGCTCATGGTGGCCTTGAAGTCGGGCAGCAGCGGAGTGTCAATCGGAGCCGGGCAAGCCGAGGCGATGCGCACCTTCTTCTTGATGAGATCCTTGGCCCGCAGCATGGTCAAAATCTGCACGCACTCCTTGGAGAACATATAGCCGTCGGCGATCAGCTCGGGCTTCTCCTCGGCCCAGGCGACCTGCTTGTCCCAGTCGTCAATCGACAGCAGCTCCATGATCTCCAGCTGGTGGGCCGGCCAGTTCATGCCGGCGATGGAAGCGGTGTTGATGATGGCGCCGCCGGCCGGGATGTGCCCCTCCAGAGCCTGGGTCAAACGGATGAGGCCGAACACGTTGACCTTCATGGCGTTGACGGCGCCCGCATTGGCGGCCACGCCAGCGTTGTTGAACAGCACATGCACCGGGGCAGATATCTGGGCTGCGGCCGCATCGATGGAGTCGGGGTCGGCTAGGTTGCAGTTGATGTATCTGCTGACGGGGCAGGACGGCTCCTTGATGTCCAGGCCCACAATCTCGGCGGCGCCCAGGTCAGACAGCAGATGCACCAGCGCCTCGCCCACGCCTGAATAGCAGCCGGTCACGACTGCGGTCTTGCCTTCATAGCTCATTGGATTGGTCATTTTCATTCCTCCTGAATTTGGGATTATGATGCTAAGCGGCGGGGTGCCAGGGAAGCTGCCCTCAGGCGCAACCAAGCGCCTTCTACAACAATAGCCGCGCCAGGATCCGCCCGCTGAAAATCCCGGAGCGCGCCGCGCACCCGAGCCGCATGTATAATCAAAATATGAGCCAGGGTCTTTCAAGACAGCAGCCACCCGACAACAGCCTTCACTATGGGGACTGCCTTGCGGTGATCAGGGAATGGCCTGACGAGTTCATTGACCTCATCTATCTCGATCCGCCTTTCAACTCAAAGGAGGACTACAACATCACCTTCCGCAAGAAGGACAACAACAACGGCAACGGTGAGCAGGTCAGTCAAACAAAGGCGTTCACCGACACCTGGAAATGGGACACCGTCGCCCAAAAGAGAGTGGAGCGCCTCAAAAGCGCCGCTGGGCATCCGGCGCATTCACTTATCCGAGGACTTGAGGCAATTGTTCCATCAAGTTCAATGCTGGCATATGTTTCATATATGGCTGAAAGGCTGGTTGAATTCCATCGAATTCTCAAGCCATCAGGCAGCTTGCATCTGCATTGCGACCCCACGGCTTCCCATTATCTCAAACTTGCTTTGGATCAAATTTTTGGAAGTTCAAATTATAGAAATGAAATAATCTGGGGATACAGAACCGGCGGCGTAAGCAAAAAATATTGGCCAAGAAAACATGACGTCATTTTGTTCTATGCCAAATCAGACAGATACCAGCACAACCCTTTGCAAGAAAGAATTTACTATGAAAAACCTTTCTTCAGTGACAAGGCCAAGCAAGATGATGATGGAAGATACTATGAGGATGTTTACGTCAGGGATGTGTGGGACGATGAACTCAAGCCAATCATTAACGTTTCAAAGGAACGTTTAGGATTCCCCACCCAAAAACCAATTGAACTGCTTGAAAGAATAATTCAAGCCTCAAGCAACCAGCAAGATTTAATTTTGGATCCATTTTGTGGATCTGGCACCACACTTGAGGCTGCTGAAAACCTGAAGCGAAAATGGCTTGGAATTGATGTTACACCTCTGGCAATTAATTTGATCACAAAGGAAAGATTGACCACAAAAAGGTTTCCGGGCACAAATATTCAAATTTCTGGCATTCCCTCTGATATGGCTCCGGCAAGGAAATTGGCTTCGGATTTGCCATTTGATTTTGAAAAATGGGCAATTGGGCTTGTGCCTGGCCTAGCTCCCAATGAGAAACAAACAGGTGATAAAGGTGTGGATGGACGTGGATATCTTGTCAACGAAGCAGGTGAAACTAAATCTGACATTGTAATAGCGCAGGTCAAGGGGGGACGTCCAACAACTGAAAATGTAAGATCATTTGCCCAGGCGATTGATAGCCAAAATGCTATAATGGGCATATTCATCACACTTGAAAAATATACTTCCCCAACAGCAAGCGAGACAGCAGTCAGCTTGGGGAATTTTTCTATTGGGGCACAAGAATATCCTCGCATGCAATTTTGGTCAATTGAAGAATATTTTGATGCACCTCCAAGACTGCCCTTGACTCCCCCTATGGTTAACCCATTGACAGGAAAGTCTGACGCTCCTAGCTTCAAATTTTGATATTCATTTACCATGCCGAGCCAGCAATTCCTAGACCACCAAAAAGCTGTGGCAGCAGCCATGGCAAAGAACCCGCCGCCTGAGTTTGATTCGATCCAGGAGCGGCGCGCACACATCGACCATATGCTGGGGCAGCGGCCTCTGGCAGACGGGACAGTTGCACAGCCAGTGGATGCCGGCGGAGTGCCCGCCATCTGGGTCATGCCCGAGGCTCTGGCCACGGCCGAGTTGGCGGGTGCGGACGCCCCGGTCATCTGCTTCTTCCACGGCGGTGGCTATCGCATCGGCTCGGCAGCTGGCTGGCAACCGTTCGGTTCCCATCTGGCCATGGCCTGCGGCGCCCGAGTTCTGCTGGTGGACTATCGTCTGGCACCCGAGCATCCATTCCCGGCGGCGGTGGACGACGCGGTGAGTGTCTATCGCTGGTTGATCGGCGAAGCTGCCGGCACCGCGGACGACGCCTCCCTCAAAATCGCCCCCAACAAAATTGTTCTGGCTGGTGACTCAGCCGGCGGCGGACTGGCACCTGCAGCCCTGCTGGCCATCCGCGACCATAACTTGCCCCTGCCGGCCGGCTGCGTGTGCCTGTCGCCGTGGTCTGACCTGACCAACTCGGGCGACAGCTTCACC
>CAZERQ010000105.1:0-5092 GCA_964514465.1 uncultured Acidimicrobiales bacterium | reverse complement strand
TCGCCTTTGCGGTATTGGCTGCGCGCCCACCATGCCAGCGCTGCGGTGGCACTGCCTGCCAGCGGATAAAGCAACCCCGCCCCCAAAGTTTCATACAGCACTCCGCCTGCCAGCACCGATGCGCCCTCGGCCAGCGCGTTGACCGCGGCGAGCAGACCCAACGCTGAGGCTGTCGCGCTAGCCGGCGCGAACAGCGCCGCGGCGGTGCGTTGCCCTGACAGCGAAACTCCGTTGGCCGCTGCGTGCAGAGCCGCGGCTGCTATCAGTGTCCATATCATCCCGTGAGCTGAATAGAACATCGTCAGAGCAGACCCGACACCCAAAGACAGCGTGAGCACTCGTGTCGGCCCGTGGCGTTGCGTGGCGATCCCACCGAACTGTCCGCTGGCCATCATCGCAGTCATGGCCACCGCGAAAAACGCGGCCGGCATCCACACCGCCGCGCCGAGCCCGGCCAGCAAAAAAGCCCACCCGGCGTTGAACACACCCATCTGCGTCCGCACCGACAAAGACGACAGCACGCAACCTTGGATGCCTGGATGAGAGATCAGCTCGGCGGCTATGCGCCAGTTTGTGGAGCGGGAACCGGGTGCGGTTTTGGTGTCTTGCATGTCCAGCCGCCACACGCCCGCCAAGGCCACCAGATACAGCACACCCAGAGCGGCGAACACGCTGCGGAACCCGAACACAGCCAGCATCACCGCGCCCAGACCGGGGCCGACAGCTCCGCCTATTCCGGATTTGAAAGCCGACAGCAACCCGAGCCTGTGCCCGATTTTGTCTGAGTCTCCGCTGGCCACGCGGCGAGACACGGCGGGTTCGGCCAAGCCCATGCCAGATCCCACCAGCAGCTGCGAAACCACGAACCACCCCACATCGGAAGCCGCCACAGCGATCGCCTGTGAGGCCGCCGACAATGCCAGGCCCGCCAGCAGCAGAGCCCGGCTGTGTCCGCGATCTGAAAACCCGGAAAGAGCAAACGAGGCGATCACCACCCCCCAAAAATGCGCCGCACCGATAGCTCCCACAGCGGCAGGAGAGAACCCTAGCTTGCTTTCAAGCTCGGCTGCGGTGATGATGACCGCGGTGAAGGCGGCTGTTTGCAATCCGGGGGTGGCATACAGCCACAGCTCGCGCCCTTGCGGAAAAAACCCGGGACCACTTTGTGGCATGCAGTTATTGTAGGCGCGGGTGGGTCGGGGTTAGGCGCGGCCTGGGGTTTGGCGGAGGTGGACGGGAATCGAACCCGCCGAACGGGGATCGCCCGTTCCGACCCGCTTTGAAGGCGGGGGAGCCCACCAGGTACTCAGACACCTCCAAACATTAAAGCTAGCGCACCGCCCCCCAAACTCCGCGCCGCCCCCAAAACTCCGCACCGCCTCCACGCAACCTAGAACGGAAAAATATCCCGGGTGGAAAGATCCGATGACGGATGACGCAGCTTAGACATAGCCCGAGCCTCAATCTGGCGCACCCGCTCGCGGGTCAGCTCCAGCGCATCGCCCACCTCCTCCAGCGTCTTGGGCTGCCCGGTCCGAATGCCGAACCGCATGGCCAAAATGTCCTGCTCCCGCTCGGTCAGCGTCCTGAGCATCTTCTCTGTCTCCTTGGGCATCAGCGCTTTGGTGGCCGCTATGTCGGGCGCCTCCACCGAGGTGTCCTCCACCATGTCGCCGATCTTGGCATCGTTGTTCTCCCGCAGCGGCTCCGACAAAGAGATGGGATCGCCCGCAAACTGCAGCGCCTCCGACACCTTGTGCTCGTCCATGTTGAGCTCATGCGCCAACTCCTCCAGCGAAGCCGGCCGCCCGTGCGCGGTCTCGATCGTGGAGCGCGCCTTTTGCAGCCGGGCGATGACGTCCACCGCATGCACCGGCAGTCGTATGGTGCGGCTGGTGTTGGCGATGCCCCGGGTGATGGCCTGACGGATCCACCAGGTGGCATAGGTGGAGAACTTGAACCCCTTCTCCCATTCGAATTTGGTGACCGCATGAATGAGCCCCAGGTTGCCTTCCTGAATCAGATCCAGCAGCGGCAGCTTGGACGCCTGATATTTCTTGGCGATCGACACCACCAGGCGCAGGTTGGAGTTGATGAAGCGCTGCTCGGCCTCGTGGCTCTCCCGACTCAGTCGCCTGAGATAGCTGGATGTCTTTTGCAGGTTCTCGATCTCGCCCAGCAGGGCTTTGGCTTCCCTGACCTCTTGGGCTCTGACGGCTTTGGCGTCGGCTCTGGCGTCTGCCTTGGCGTCCCCCGCCGAACCCGCGCCGGCCTTGCCATTCCCCGTCTTACTCGCCGCGCCCGCGCCGCCCGCCGAACCCGAACCCGAACTCGACCCCGAACCCGACCTCCCCGTCCCCGCCGACCCGTTCCGCATAGCCGCCCTCTCAGTCAGCGAACTGCCGTTGCCCAACCGCTTGAATTGCGAGGTATTGCGCAACCGGGAAACCGCAACCTTCTGCTCCGCCAGACTGCTCCTGGCATCCGTCAGCGTCCGAGCCCGCTCCCGCTTGGTGGCCGCATTCTTTGACCCCGGCGCAGGCTTCTCCAACAGCTTCAGCAACTTGATCTCGTGGTGCTCCAACTCACCAATGATCTTCCTGGCCGCAGCCCCCCGCTCGATCTTTTGAGACAGCATGACCTCGTCCTCCTTGGTGAGCAGCTCATATTGGCCGATCTCCCGCAGGTAGAGACGGATGTGGTCGTCTTGTTCTTGTTCGGCGTGTTCTTTGCTCACGAAGGCATATCTCCAATCTGGGGTTGGTTGGTTTGACTGGCTTGGGCTTGGTTGGCTTTGACTGATGACGGATTTGGGGCTTGCGATTTTGAGGTGTGGCGGCTCTGGGGATGACGGGTCTGGGGTGGACAAAGTTGGCTGCGGCAGGATTTGCGCTAATTCAGATATATCAGACAAATCTAAATTTCCCACATTCTACCGCTAGATTAATATTTTGATGCGCAACCTACGAGTTTCCATGCTACCTGCCGCACTCGCCATCTTGGCCGCGCTCACCATCCTGACCGGTGCCCTGGCCGCCTGCTCATCCGGTTCAGACGAAGACACCGCTCCGCCCACCACCGTCGCCCCAACCACGACCGCTCGGCCGACCACCACCACGACGACCACCACTACTACCACGACCACGACAACCACAACCACCACCCTGGTGCCCGCCGAGTTCGAGTCGGTGCTGCCCGTCATCGAGATTCCGGTCGTGGTCGAGGCGCGTGAGCTCACCCCCGAAGAGCAAGACACCATCACCAGCGGAGAGGGCATCCAAGCATTCATCACCCCGGCCCCGCCGCCCGACCCGGACTCGCCAGATCTGGGCCGGCCCCACTCCAGCCTGCCGTCCCCCGATGTGTATGCCTTCGAACCAAAAGAGTTGGTCGTAGACATCCAGGGCAACTACCCCCACGACCCCGAAGCCTTCACCCAGGGCCTGCTGATCCGCAACGGCCGAATCTATGAAAGCACCGGCCTGGACGAACGCTCAACCCTGCGAGAAATCAGCCTGAGCCAACCCGAGCCCGTGCGCAGCATACTCCTGAGCGACATCCCCACGCCCCTGCCCGAAGATGTCAGCGCGCCACTTTTCGGAGAGGGGCTGGCTCTGGTGGGCGACAGCACCCTGGTTCAGCTGACCTGGCAGTCCGGCCTGGCTTTGGTGTGGGACATCAACACATTCCATGGCACCAACACCCCCACCGAGATCATCGACCTCGGGCCCAACCAGAAAGGCGACGGCAAACAGCAGGGCTGGGGTCTGTGCTTTGACGGCATCCGGCTGGTGCTGAGCGACGGCTCCGACCAGCTGCAGTTCCGCCACCCGCAGACCCTCGAGCTGTTGGGTTCGGTGTCGGTGCGGTTGCGCGGCGAGCCGGTCTCCAACCTGAACGAGCTGGAATGCGTGGACGGAAAGGTGTGGGCCAACGTCTGGTTCAGCGACGAGATCTTAGGCATCGACCCCGGCAGCGGACAGGTGACCGACGTGGTGGACGCCTCCATTTTGATGAGCTTGGCCGAAGCCGAATGCGAACGACAGGGCTGCGAAGAGCAAGTTAACGTGCTGAACGGAATCGCCTACAACGCAAACCACGATGTGTTCCTGCTGACCGGCAAGCTGTGGCCCCAGATATATGAGGTGCAGTTCGTCCCGGGCTAGCCGTCCGTGGCCGCGTCTAGCTCCCGCTCCCGCCCCAACCCATCATCTCGGCCATCGTGCCATACTGATGCCCGGCTGTATATCCCCCGTCCACCGGCAGCGCCACGCCGCTCACAAAAGAGGCATCGTCTGACGCCAAAAACAAAGCCGCCCCCGCAATCTCCTCGGCCCGCCCCCAGCGCCCCAGTTTGTGCTGGCGCTTGATCGGCTCGGCCCGCTGCTCACCCATGCCTTCCATGATGGCGCTTTGGAACATGGGCGTCTCGATGAACCCCGGGCAGATGGCGTTGGCCCGGATGCCCGCCGCCCCATAGTCGCAGGCCAGGTTCTTGGTCAGCAGCACCACGCCGCCCTTGGAAGCGTTGTAGCAGCTGCCCCCTTCGCAGCCCTCCAGTCCCTCCACGCTGGCGACCGTGATGATGGAGCCCGACCGCTGCTCGATCATATGCGGCAGGCAGGCCTTCACCGACAGCATCGTGCCCGTCAGGTTGATGTCCAGCACCCGCTGCCACTCGGCTAGGTCAAGCAGATGCACCGCGCCGCCCCCCGCCACGCCCGCCGCCGTGACCACCGAGCTGATCTTGGCGTGCTGCGCCGCGGCCTGTGCCACGACCTGGCGCTGGGGCTCCTCCTCGCGCACGTCCAGGATGGACAGACTGCTTTGCGGCGACAGACGTTCAACCTCGTCCCAGTCAGGTGTGCGCTGGATGTCCGCGCCGATGACGACGGCACCTTCCTGGGCGAAGCGCTTGGCCGTTGCCAGACCCAGACCCGAGGCCGCCCCGGTGATGTATGAGACGTGGTTGCTGAGACGTGACATTGCGGTTGGCTAATCCTCGCGCCTGCTGCTGCCCGCGCCGCTCGAGCCCGCGCCCCCGCCGCCGCCCGAACCCGCTGGCGGCCGTGGCCTCGTCTTACCCCTATAC
>CAZERQ010000104.1:0-6110 GCA_964514465.1 uncultured Acidimicrobiales bacterium | reverse complement strand
GCGGACGCGGACACGGCGGCTTGCGCCCCCACGATCTTGTCGCCTAGCTGGAACCCGGCAGCCGAAGCGGGACTGTCGTCCACCACCAGGGCGACTTCCCAGCGGGCATAGACCTCTTCGCTGCTGGTGTTGGCGGGATAATAGCCCACCGCGCTGAACAGCGACCACAGCACGGCCAGCGCCAACAGGAAATGCATGGTCGATCCGGCCACGGCCACCAGCAGCCGGCTGGCATAGGGCTTTGACCTATAGGTGCGCGCCTCCTCCCCGGGCGCAACTTCCTCCAGATTGCTCATTCCCAAAATGCGCACATAGGCACCCAACGGCAAGATCCTCACCCCATATTCCGTCTCGCCCCGCTTGAACGACCAAATCCTGGGGCCAAAACCGATGAAGAATTCAGACGCCTTCATGCCTGTGAGCCGGGCGGTGACGAAGTGGCCCGTCTCGTGCAAGAAGATCATGAATATCAGCCCCAGCACGACTATGACCGCCACCAGGCTGACCATCGCGCCCAGAAGTATGAGCAGCCCGAGCAGCAGCATTCCGCCGGCCAGGTTGATGCGGGGCGGCAGCGGCGAAGCCTTCGGGCGTGTGCGCGGCGGGCGGGTCGGTTGGTTGGGCGGCCGGCGCTCCGGGCTCACGTCCGTGCTCACGTCTGTATTCATGTCCGTGCCCCCATCTTCTCAATTATCTCAGTCGCCGTCGCACGCGATGCGCGGTCGGCATCCAAGACCGCATCGATGTCGGATGCGGCGATGTTCTGGCGCCCATCCAGCACTTCGGCGATAACCGCAGAGATGTCCAGCCAGCTGATCCTTTCGTCCAGGAACGCCTGAACCGCAACTTCGTTGGCGGCGTTCAGGGCGGCCGGGGCGGTCTCTCCCTGACGGCCGGCTTCATAGGCCAGACCCAAACACGAAAACGCCTCCAGGTCGGGCTCCTCGAAATCCAGGCTGCGCAGCTGCTTCCAGTCAATCTGCCCGAACGCCTGGGGCAGCCGCTGCGGGAACGAGATGGCATAGCCGATGCACAGGCGCATGTCGGGCAGCGACAGCTGGGCCAGGGTCGCCCCGTCAACATATTCCACCATGGAATGAACCACGGACTGGGGATGGACGACCACGTCAATGTTGTCGTAGCCCAGGGCGAAGTCCGAGCCGAACAGCTCGTGGGCTTCGATGACCTCCAGACCCTTGTTCATGAGCGTGGATGAGTCGACCGTGATCTTGGGGCCCATGCTCCAGGTGGGGTGCGCCAGCGCGTCCTGTGTGGTTACGTCGCGCAGTTCGGTTCGGGTGCGACCTCGGAAGGGGCCGCCGCTGGCTGTTAATATAATGCGCGCTATCGCGGCTGGTGGCCCGACCGCGCCGGACAATTCGCCCGCGCCCGCGCCGCCGCCCAATCCCAGACACTGGTGCACCGCGCAATGCTCGCTGTCGACCGGCAACAGCTCCGCCCCCGGAGTGTGTCGCACCGCCTGAACCAGCGGCCCCGCAGCGATCAGCGACTCCTTGTTGGCCAACGCCAGCCGCCGCCCCGCCTTCAACGTCTCAAGCGTCACCGACAACCCGTCAAAACCCACCACCCCGTTCACCACCACTTCGGCTTCCAGCCCGGCCTGCGCACAAGCCTCGGGCCCCGCCAGCAGATCGGTTCCGTCCGGCAACAACTCCTTCAGCTCGGCCGCCCGGTCGACATCGGCGATGGCCACCACCCGGGGCGAGAACTCGGCCGCCTGGCGCGCCAACTCTTCAACCGAGGACGCCGCCCCCAGCGCCACGACATCAAACAGCTCGGGGTTGTCCCGGGCGATGTCGAGTGTTTGGGTTCCGATTGAACCTGTGGAGCCGAGTATGGCCAGCGATTTCATATTCTCAGTTTAAATTGGGGGTAGGACATTTTGCGCCCTTGCCTCGAGAGAGCTTGCGCCATTTCTGCACGTGATGGGCGAGATGGATGGATGTGCGACAGACGGATGGACGAACGAGGGACGGACGGACGCGGGACAGATGGACATGAGACAGACTGACGCCGGGCGCGCCATTGCATACGTTATATATACGTATGTACATGCACGCCATTTCCGCGCTGCCGGCCGCGCCAGGTGCCAGCGCCAGCCGCGCCGTCCTGTCGTCCAGCCAATGCAGCCCAACCAACCGCCCTAGGCCAGCACCGCCAAGTCCGTGACCCGCACCACAAAATAGCACGCCGGCAAAACGAACAGCAGCGAGTCGAAGCGGTCCAGGATCCCGCCGTGCCCGGGCAGCAAGAATCCCATGTCCTTGACCTCCAGGTTGCGCTTGAGCAGCGACTGCGACAGGTCGCCCAGCGGCGCCGCCACGCAAGCCACCAGAGCGAACACAATCCGGTCGCCCGATGAACCCGGGTCAACCCACGGCTCCCAGCCAAACACCGACAGCAAAACGACCGCCCCCAAGAACGCCAGCAGCATCCCCCCGATGAGCCCTTCCACCGTCTTGCCGGGGCTGACCGACGACAGCGGAGTGCGCCCCGCCAGCCGGCCCACGACCCAGCCGCCGATGTCGTAGCCCACCGAGACGATGACCGCCCCGACCACCAGATAGACCCCGTCCTCGAAGGTCAACAGCAGCGCCCCGAACGAGCCCAGCACGCCCACATAGGCGATGCCCAAAAACGTGGCCGCCAAGTCCGGCAGCATCATCCGCTCGCTCACGCCGAACAGATACCACAGCATGGCGAACACGAACGCCAGCCCCAAAACGATGGGATAGGCCGCCTCGCCCTGCCAGAATGCGCCCACCGACAGGCCCACCGTGGCGACATATCCGACCAACGCGGCCGGGCGGTATTTCACTCGGGTCAGTGCGCTGTAGAACTCGGCCAGACCGACCAGCAAAACGATGGTGATCAGCGCCAGCGTGACCCGCTCGCCCAGTGCGAAGGCCAGCCAGGCGATGCCGATGAGCGCCGCTCCGGTGATGACCGCCACGCCCAGGTTGCGGTCGGAGGTTCGGGGTCGGATGCGGGTTTGGGCGGGCTGCGGTTCAGCGAAGAAGGCTTCCTCAGACGATGTTCCCAGGCCAGCGGAGAAGGAGGTTTCTGAGGGGACGGACGAGACGGTGCCGGAGCCTAAGCCTGAGCCTGAGCCCGCGCCGATGCCGCCACCGATGCCGGTGCCCCAGCTGTTGTCGACCGGTGCCCGGGCCTCGCCGGTGGTCAGGGGATCCTCGGGCGCCAGCGAGCCGTAGGCCAGGGTGGGTTCGGCGTCCGACAGATGGTCGGTGCCGCGCTGCGACCAGGGAGGCAGCGAACTTTCGGTGGCAGGTTGGACGGTGGATGTGGGCGCGCTCAGGTTGGGGTCGCCGCCCAGGCCGCTGCTGGTGCCGCCGCCCGCGCCCGAACCGTCGCCCATGCCCAGGCCCGCGCCCGCGCCACTGCCCGCGCCGTCGCCCAGCAAGTCGTCCAAGCTCGGCGGAGCATCGGCCACGGGGTCGGCCGCGTTGTCCGTGTCGTCGTCTTCAGTTGAATATGTAAAGTCGCTCACTGGCTGTTTCCTTTCGCTAGCGGACTGTATCTAGGTTATGCCAAATCGGGGTTCGGCACACATCTCACACCTCCAGCAGCTCCTGCTCCTTGGCATCCAGAGCCGACTGAATTTCCTCTTCGGTTGCGTGCGTCAAGCTGTCCAAATCCTTTTCGGTTCGCTGCAGCTCGTCCTCGGACATCTCGCCGTCTTTTTTCAGCTGCTCCAGCTCGGCGCGGGCAGCTCGGCGGGCGTTGCGGATGGACACCCTGCCCTGCTCGGCCATGCCCCGTGCCATCTTGACCAGCTCCTTGCGGCGCTCTTCGGTGAGCGGCGGGAAGACGAGACGGACGTTGGCGCCGTCATTGGCCGGGTTCAGCCCGAGCGATGCCTTCTGGATGGCCTTCTCGACTGACGGGATGGCCGCCTTGTCGTATGGGGTGATGACCAGCTGCTGCGCCTCGGGCACGCTGAAGCCGGCGATCTGCTGCATGGGCAACTCCACGCCGTGATATTCCACCAGCAGCTTCTCCACCAGAGCGGGGGTGGCCCGACCGGTGCGTATGGCGGTGAACTCCTCCTTGGTGTGCTGCAGGGCTTTGCCCATTTTGTCCTTGGCCTCGTCCAGAACCAGGGCTACCATTTCTTCGTCCATGCTGGGTGGCCGCCTATTGTGCGCTGCGCGGGTCGCCTGTGTCTGAGTCGCGCGGGTCGCTGATTTGGACGGACGACAGCTGCGGCAGCTCGGCCGACATCATCTCAAAGGCGATGGGTTCCAGCGCATCGGCCGGCAAGACGCATTCGGGGCAGTCCGAGTTGTCCAGAATAAGGTCAAGGCGAACCTGGCCGCCGCTGATCTGGGCGATGGCGATGTCGCCCCCGTCGGCCTGCAGCAGCTGGCGCACTTTTCGGAGCGCGGCGTTCAGGCTGGCTTCGGTGATGTCGGCGCTGGCAAGGTCGGCTTCGGTCGTAGTTGACATATCTATATATAAGGTTAGCCGACTAAAATCCGTCCTGCCGTCAATGCCCGATCAGCCCCCACCAGCGTCGTCACCCCCACCAGCGTCGTCACCACCGCCGGGATCGACATTCCCCGGCCGGCTACGCGACAGATGCGCTCCGGCATCGGCCAGGATTAGTTGACCGGTGATATTGCGCGCCAAGTCGCTCGCCAAGAACACCACCAGCCGGGCAAGCTCGTCGGCCTCGGTCTCCTGTCGCAGCGGCGTGGCGGACACCAGCGCCCGATAGTGCTCCTCGCTGAAAGCCTGGCGCACGGTCTCGGTCAGGGTCGTGCCCGGGGCGATGGCGTGAACCCGAATGCCCAGCGGCCCCAACTCCACCGCCAGCGTGCCGACCAGGTGGTTGATGGCGGCCTTGGCTGCTCCGTAGCCGGCCATGTTGGGGGACGGACGGGTGGTCTCGCCCGAGGTCACATTGCAGATGACGCCGCCTCGCGTGGCCCCGTCCGAACCAGCGTCGCCCGCCGCCACCATCAGCCGCGCCTGCGCCATACACGCCACTGCGGTCACCATCAGGTTCTGCTCCACCACATCACGAAACATCTCGGGTGTCATGTCCAGCCAGCCGGCGCTGCCCCGGGGCCCCATCATGCCCACATTGTTGACGGCTATGTCCAGCCCACCCAGGCTGTCGGCCGCCTGGTTGATCGCTTCGGTCAGCTGGTTGTCGTCTCGGGCGTCGGCCACGAACACCTCAGCCTGCCCGCCTTCTGCCTTGATCTGGTCTGCGGTGTCGCGGGCGTGCTCGGAGCGGACATCCAAAATGGCGACCTTGGCTCCGGCCCGAGCCAGCCAGCGAGCGATCTCTTGGCCGATGCCAGCACCGGCTCCGGTGACCAGCGCTCGCTTGTGGGTGAGGTCGATTTGGATTGGCATCGCGCGGTGGGTCGGGGTCGGGTTCGAGCTCGGGTTCAGCAGGTCAGCTCGCCAGCGCCAGTGGCCACGACGGACGGGCAGGCGCCGACAAGTCCGAGGCGCCCTGTCGCTGAAGCTGCCACCAACCGGCCGAGGCGATCATGGCGGCGTTGTCGGTGCACATCGCCCGGCTCGGCACGAAGCTACGCACGCCCAACTCCCCCATGGCCTGGCTGAAGCGATTCCGCAGAGCCGAGTTGGCCGCCACGCCACCGGCCAGACAGACGCAGTTGAGATCCAGTTCAGACGACCGCACGGCCCGGACGGCTTTGGCCACCAGCACGTCCACCACCGCCTGCTGGAAAGACGCGGCGATGTCGGCGACCTCGGACGCGGACTCGGGCACGCTCCCGCCTGCACCGCGCACATAATTCGCCACAGCCGTCTTCAACCCAGAAAAAGAAAAGTCCAGCCCATCGCCCATCATCGGACGCGGGAAGGCCACCGCCTCCGCATCGCCGACACCGGCCAGTCGGTCAATCTCGGGCCCGCCCGGATAGCCCAGACCCAGCAGGCGCGCCACCTTGTCGAAGGCCTCCCCCGCAGCGTCGTCCGCGGTCTGTCCCAGCAGACGGTATTCGCCGTGGTCGGTCATCTCAACCAGCATGGTGTGCCCGCCCGAAACCAGCAGCACCAGCAGCGGCGGCTCGATGTCGGGCTCCTCC
>CAZERQ010000103.1:0-34943 GCA_964514465.1 uncultured Acidimicrobiales bacterium | reverse complement strand
CCGAACAGCCACCCGAGTCAGTGCCCGAGTCGCTGGTGGGGGAACGGCTGGACCGCAGCCTGTCGGTGCTGTTCAACCTGAGCCGGTCGCAGTCCAGCGGTCTGATCGAGTCAGGCGCGGTCACGGTCAACCAAAAGCGCGCCAAGTCCGTCTCCAAGCAGCTGCGCGCCGGCGACCAGATTGCCATCGACCAGACCGCGTTGGACGACCTCGCCCAGCGGCTTTTGCCGGAGCCCGATGTTGAGCTGACCCTGGCCCACGAAGACGAGCACCTGCTGGTCATAGACAAGCCGGCAGGCATGGTGGTGCATCCCGGTGTCGGACATAACCACGGAACCCTGGCGGCCGGGCTGCTGGCGCGATACCCCGAAATTGCATCCGTCGGTGGCCCCATACGTCCCGGCATCGTCCACCGTCTGGACAAAGGCACCAGTGGACTAATGATGGTGGCGCGCACCCAGCCGGCGTTTGATTTTTTGAAACAGGAGCTGGCGCAGCGCAAAGTCCGGCGGCAATATCTGGCCGTCTGCGCCAATCACTTTGAGAACGAGCAGGGCATCGTGGACGCCCCCATCGGCAAGTCGCCCAAAAATCCAATGCAGATGGAAGTGGCGGCTTCGGGGCGCCCGGCCCGCACCAGGTATACAGTGAAGCAGCGCCTGCGGGGCGTTGGCATGCGGGGCGCCAGCCTGGTGCAGTGCCAGCTTGAAACCGGACGGACGCACCAGATACGGGTTCACCTGGCGGCCATCGGACATCCACTGGTGGGCGACCGCGCCTACAACCCGCAGCACAAGGAGCTGCTGGCGACCCTGGAGCTGGAGGCGCAGTTCAGGAACCGCCCGGCGTTGCACAGCAGCCAGCTGTCCTGTCTGCATCCGGCCACCCGACAGGAGATGTCGTTTGAGAGCCCGCTGCCAGATGATATGGAGGAGCTGCTGCGGGCGCTGGGCTAGTCGGGCGAGGACGCTGGGTCAGCCCGTCCGTCAGGTCAGCCAGGCCTTCTCGCCGCGCGCCATCTTGGCCACGTCCGCCAAAGTGATTGAGCTGAGCAGATCGCGCATGCGCTCGCCCACGTGCGACCAGACCGACAGCAGCACGCACTGGCCTTCATGGTCGCAGGCCCCGTCGGTGTGTGGCTCGGCAAAAT
Source organism: uncultured Acidimicrobiales bacterium (assembly GCA_964514465.1). Lineage (GTDB taxonomy): Bacteria > Actinomycetota > Acidimicrobiia > Acidimicrobiales > Hopanoidiivorantaceae > Hopanoidiivorans. The sequence continues at coordinate 33,793 of CAZERQ010000103.1, read as the reverse complement.
CGCCGGCTATAATCGGCCCTTCCATGGCACCCACGATGTCGCTCAGGGCAATGTCGTGGGGCGGGCGCGCCAGCAGATGACCGCCGCCCACACCGCGCTTGGAGGTCACCAGCCCCGCCCCCTTGAGCGCCAGCAAGATCTGCTCCAGGTATGGCTGCGGCAGGCCGGTGCGCTCAGCCAGATCACGGGTGGCCACCGGACAGCTGGCTTTGTCCAGCGCCAGCGACAGCAGCGCGCGGCAGGCATAGTCGGCTCGGGTTGAGACTTTCATGGCGCGGAGCCCGGACGGGGAGGCAGGTCGCGGCCGAGGTCGTGGGCAGCTGTCGGATCGGTGCAAGGCATTACCATAATGTTAGTTTGGCTTGGCCTGCCAAAATCCAAGCTAGCCTTAATTGATGATGCCAGACGAAACATTGCCTGCGGAGAACGAGAGCCCCGAAGTGACTTCCGAGTTGGTGCCTGACCCTGACATGGTGCCTGATTCGGCCATGGTGGCCGACCCCGCCATGTTGGCCGAGAGCGGCGGAGGCGCCATCGAGACCGACACCATCGAACAGCCCGCCAAGATCATGCGCATGGCCGCCATGCTCAGACAGCTGCTGGCGGAGATCCGCGCCGACACGCTGGACGAGATGAGCCGCAACCGGCTGGGTGAGATCTATCAGACGTCGCTGGAGGAGTTGGGCGATGCGGTGTCGGCCGACTTGCGTGAGGAACTTGACCGGCTGACGATGGCATTGGACGAGAACAAGGCCCCCAGCCAGGATGAGCTAAGGGTGGTCAAGGCGCAGCTGGTGGGCTGGCTGGAGGGTTTGATACAGGGCATCCAAGCAACCTTGTTTGCCCGACAGGTGGCCGCCCAGAACCAGATGGCCCAGGCACGCGCCCCGCTGCCGCCAGGTCGCACTCCGCCGCCCACTCCCAGAAGCGGCACCTATCTCTAGGCGGCACGCCCGCCGCGATTTTTTCGGGGGAGCGGCGCGACGCGGCGGCGCAGGCTTGATTGGACGCCGACGGAATTTGAGAAAAATCCACAGGAGGCGCCCGAACATGCTTAACTAAAAATTACAGCCATGGCCAACTCCGATTCTTTCGTCCACCTTCACGTCCACACGGAATACTCCCTGCTCGACGGAGCCTCACGACTGGCCAACCTGGTTGCCGCCGCCGCCGCTGACGGCCAGCCCGCTCTGGGCATCACCGACCACGGCAACATGTATGGCGTCATCGAGTTCTACAAAACCTGCCTGGAGCACAACATCAAGCCCATCGTCGGCACCGAGGCATACATGGCCCACGAGCATCGCAGCGAACGCCCGGTCAGACGCGGCAAGATTGACGACACCGGCGGCAACACCGAGATGGGCTCCAAGCTGTATTACCACCTCACCTTGCTGGCCGAAAACGAAATCGGCTACAAGAACCTCATCCAAGTCGCATCCCGGGCATTCCTGGAGGGCTACTACTACAAACCCCGGGTTGACTGGGAGGTGCTGAGCGCACACAGCGAAGGCCTGATCGCCACCACCGGCTGTCTTGGAAGCCACGTCAACCAGGCGCTGATGCAGGGCTCCTATGAGACGGCCGAGGAGATGGCCGGCAAGTTCCGTGACATCTTCGGCCCACAGAATTTCTATGTCGAGCTGCAAGACCACGGCATTCCCGCACAGCACGACAACCTGCAGCAGCTGCTGGACATCTCCAAGCGACTGGGGCTACCGCTGCTGGCCACCAACGACACCCACTACACCGAGCAGCACGACTCGGTGTCGCACGACGTGCTGCTGTGCGTCCAGACCGGCGCGCTGGTGAGCGACACCAACCGCCTCAAGTTCCACGGCCACGAGCACTATCTCAAGACGGCCAGCCAGATGCGCAGCCTGTTCGCCGAGCTGCCCCAAGCCTGCGACAGCACCCTGGAGATCGCCGAGCGCGCCAACCTGCAGATCGAGTTCGGCTCGCCCCAGCTGCCCGAGTTCCCGCTGCCCGAAGGCCACGGCTCACCAGACGACTATCTGTGCGAGCTGACCCTGCAGGGCGCCAAGGCGCACTGGGGCGACCCGCTGCCAGAAGACATCGCCTCGCGGCTCAGCTATGAGCTAAAGATCATCGAGAACATGGGCTTCTCGTCTTATTTCCTGATCGTCTGGGACATGGTGATGTATGCCAAGCGCAACAACATCAGGGTCGGGCCGGGGCGGGGTTCGGCGGCCGGCAGCGCGGTGTCATACAGCCTGGGCATCACCGACCTTGACCCCATCAAATACGACCTGTTGTTCGAGCGCTTCTTGAACCCGGGGCGCCGTCAGATGCCCGACATCGACATCGACTTCGACTCGCGCTATCGCGACCACCTGATCAACTATCTGTCGGAGCGCTACGGCCGCGACCAGGTCGCCCAGATCATCACTTTCGCGCGCATCAAGGCCCGTCAGGCGGTGCGCGACGCCGCCCGGGTGCTGGACTTTCCATATAGCCTGGGCGACCGGGTTGCCAAGGCCATCCCCGGGCTGATTCTGGGGCGCGACACCCCGCTTTATGCCTGTCTGGAAAAGACCCCCGGATATGAGAGCGGCTATGAGCGCGCCAAGGATCTGCGCGAGATGCACCGCACAGACGAAGATGCCCGCGAAGTGATCGAGGCAGCCAAGGGTCTGGAGGGGCTGTGCCGCCAGGACAGCATCCACGCTGCCGCGGTGGTGCTGACCCGGGATCCGATCACCTCATACATGCCCATCCAGCAAAAGCCCGCCAACGGGGATTCGCCCGACGATGCCCCGGTGGTAACCCAATATGAGATGGGCGCGGTGGAGGAGCTGGGGCTGTTGAAGATGGACTTGCTGGGCCTGCGCAACCTGGACATCATCACCGACACCCTGGATCTGATCGACCGCACTGCCGGTGCCCAGATCGCCATCGAGGACGTGCCGCTGGACGACCCCAAAACCTATGCGCTGCTTCAGCAAGGCGACACCACCGGCGTGTTCCAGCTGGAGAGCGGGCCCATGCGCGCCCTCATGCAGAACCTGCGCCCGACCAGCTTTGACGACATCGCCGCGCTGGTGGCGCTGTATCGTCCGGGGCCGATGGAAGCCAAGATGCCCCAGGACTATGCCGACCGCAAGAACGGACGCCGCCAGGTCGAATATCTGCACCCCGATGCCGAGGAGATTCTGTCTGACACCTATGGCCTGATGATCTATCAGGAGTCGATGATGCGCATCGCCCAGAAGTTCGCCGGCTACAGCCTGGAGGAAGCCGACAATCTGCGCAAGGCCTGCGGCAAGAAGATCCGTGAGATCATGGCGGCCGAGAGTGAAAAGTTCATCAGCGGCTGCGAAGCCACCGGCTATGGCACCGCCCTGGGTCGCCAGTGGTGGGAGATAATCGAGCCGTTCGCCGACTATGCCTTCAACAAGAGCCACTCCTATTCCTATGCGCTGCTGGCCTATCAGACGGCCTGGCTGAAGGCCAACTATTCGGTGCAGTTCATGGCCGCGCTGCTGACCAGCAGCAAATCCGACCAGGATCGCCAGCGCACTTTTTTGGCCGAGTGCCGACAGCGGGGCATCGAGGTCAAGCTGCCCGACATCAACACCTCCGAGCTTGACTTCGCGGTGGTGGACGAACCTGACGGCAGCCAGTCCATCACCTTCGGGCTGTCGGCCATCCGCAACATCGGCAGCAGCTACACCGAAAAGCTGCTGGCCGAGCGGGGATCGGCTGGGGGCTATGGCGATTTCTATGAATTCGTGGAGCGGGCGCCGCGCCTGTGTCTGGCCAAGAACTCTGTCGAGTCGCTCATCAAGTCGGGCTGCTTTGACAGACTGGGGCACGAGCGCGAGAGCCTGCTGGCGTCATATGAGGATGTGGTGGACGCGATCCTGGCGGCCCGGGATCGCAAGGAGCAGGGGTTGGTGTCGATGTTCGCCGACAGCGGACAGGACGTGCGCCCGCCCCTAGCCCGGGTTGAGCCCAACCTGAAGAAGCGACTGCAGGACGAGCGGGAGATGCTGGGGCTCTACATCAGCCATCATCCGCTGGACGACTTTGAGCATTTTCTGGCTGCCCGGGCCGAGCGCACCCTGAGCGAGCTGGGCGAGGCCGCCGATCGGTCGACGGTTACAGTGTGCGGCATCTTGAGCCAGATCCAGTTCCGCTCCACCCGCAACGGCAGCACCATGATGACCGCGGTGCTGGAGGACTATGACGGCACGGTGGAGCTGGTGGGCTTCGCCAAGTCGATTGAGAAATACAAGCATTCGCTGCAGGAGGAAAAGGTGGTGGCGCTCAGGGGACGGGTGGACAAGAGCCGCGATTCGCTGCAGCTGATTGTGGAGGACGTGGAGGTGCTCAAGCCGCCGACGTGGCCGGTGACGGTGAGCTGCGAGGAGCGAAAGATCTGCGAGGGCAGCCTGTTGGATGAGGTGTTCGATGCCTTGCGGCTGTGGCCCGGCGAGCACAAACTGCGGTTTGAATTCGGCGGCGGCAAGGCTTTGGACCTGGACTTTCAGATTTCAAAGGAGCGCGAGGTGATTGACTATCTGGAACAGACATTCGGCGACACTTCGGTGGAGGTGCGCCAGACCGTCTAGCCGCCGCCATTGTCTGCCCGCCCCCCGTCTGGCCGACACCCCCGTCTGCCCCCACCCGCCGCCACCCCGTCAAATCGGCAGTTCGCCTATAGACTTAAAGCGATGGCCATAACATTTGAAACCAAAGACTGCGTTGCCCTGACGCCGCAGGACTATGAATCCATGGCCAAGCTGTGCGCCGAGGGAACCAACCCACGATGTCAGGATCTGCTTGAATCCGAAGGTGAGAATTGGATATTGGTGGCGACAGCCCACGAGGGCGCCACATTACGCGGCTTTTCGTTTTTCACGCTGGATCGCATCGGCGGCACGCCCGCAATCGTGGTGGGCCTGAGCTCGGTGGCCTGCTTCAGCAAGCGCAAGACGGTCATGCGCGGGCTGACCATCGAGCAGTTCAAGCGGGCACTCATCTCGTTCCCCGATGAAGACGTGATCGTGGGGGTCAGGGTGGATGACGTCTCGGCCTATGACACTTTCTGGCAGCTATACGGCATCATCCCGCGCCCCGACTATGAACCCAACGGCGAAGACCGGGCTTGGGGCAGACGTCTGGCCAAGCGTTTCGGGGTGGCCGATTCGGCCTATAGCCCCCGGGACTTTCGGATCACCGGCGCAGGCGAACCCACCGCGGTCTGGTGCTATGACGCTCCGGACGGCTCGGCCAAAAGCAAGACCGGCGGCATCGACTGCAAAATCACCCGGGGCGAGTTGCAACGGCTGTTTGACGGCCTGGACACAGAGCAAGGCGACAGCTTGATCGCTCACGGCTGGATACGCAGGGAAGACCTGGTCAAATTTCAGGCATAGACACCGGTTCGCGCTGGCGGCGGCTGCGCCTGGGACGATTGCGCCTGGGACGACTGCGCCGGCGACGATTTCGCCAAGTCCGTGGCGCCATCCGATCGCGCCAGATGACCCGCGACTTCAAAGACGATCCGCTGCCTCTGGATCTGGTGATGGAACTGCTGGACGACGCCCGTCACGCTCCCAGCGCGGGCAACACCCAGGGTGTCCAATTCGTGCTGCTGAGCGGTGACCGGGTAGCCGAATTCTGGGACACCACCCTGCCGGCCGAAAAGCGCCCCGGCTTTGCTTGGCCCGGGTTGCTGTCGGCCCCGGTGATTGTTATACCCCTGTCTGATGCCGCTAGCTATCTGGCGAGATACAGCGAAGCAGACAAGGCACACACTGGGCTGGGCAAGTCCACCGAAAGCTGGCCAGTTCCCTATTGGCACACCGACTGCGCGTTTGCGGTGCAGAACCTCTTGCTGTTGGCGCACAGCCGCGGCTTGGGCGCGCTGTTCTTTGGTTTGTTTGAGCACACCCAGGCAGTCTGTGAGCTGTTGAGCCTGCCTGAAGATGTGATGCCCATCGGGGCGGTGGCGTTGGGATATCGCAAAAGCCGCGCCACCAGCAAGTCGGCGCGCCGGCCCAGACCGGATCTGTGCGAAGTGCTGCATCTAGATCGCTGGCAGAACTGAGCCGGACAGCCAATCAAAGCTAGCTAGCCAGCCAAAGCCACACAGCCACACACAGTGCGCTAGAATTGACAGCATGCCCGCCGCCATACCCATCGTCAACTATCTCGTGCTGGGAGCCACCCCGCACCTCGTGGCCAACCAATGCACCCAATGCGACGCCAGGTTCTTCAATCGCAGAAACGCCTGCGCCAGCTGCGGCGGGCAAAAGTTCGACCAGGCCGAGGTCAGCAACCAGGCAACACTTGAAGCCTTTACCATCGTCCATCGGGCAGCCCCCAACATTGCCGTCCCGTTCGTCTCGGCCATCGTCACCACCACCGACGGCACTTCGGTGCGCGCCAACCTGGTCAACACGCCGCCCGACCCCGAGCATGTGAAGCTGGGCATGGAGCTGAAGCTGACCACCTATGAAGTGGGACAGGACGACAACGGCACGCAATGCATGGCATTCGGCTATGAGCCGGCCGGCAACTCGAGCAGCTAGCCGCAGACCGCGCACGCGCAAGAGCCCGCACCCCCGCACCAACCACCCCCTCACAACCAAAACCACAGAAAGGCAAAACCATGAGCGACTCAGTTTGGATCCTCGGCATCAACATGACCAAGTTCGCCCGCTATGAAGACAAGGACGCCATCGACCTGGCCTGCGAAGCCAGCCTGGCGGCCATGGCCGACGGACAGGTCAGCATCAACGACATGGACATACTCGCCTGCGGCAGCCTGTTCCAAGCCAGCGCCGGCATCGGCCAGCAGCTGCAGAACCAGATCGGACAGACCGGCATTCCGGTGTATAACGTGTCCAACGCCTGCGCCACGGGTGCGACCGCCCTGCGCACGGTGATCATGTCCATCAAGGCGGGCGAGGCCGACATGGGTCTGGCCGTCGGAGTCGAGCAGATGGGCAAGATGGGCCTGCTGGCGGGCGGCGCCAAAAAAGACACCGCCAATGTCTATGAACCGCAAGGTCGCTATGGCTCGGTGATGCCCATCGACGGCATTCTGGGCACCGAGACCATGCCGGGTGTGTTCGCCCAGGCGGGGATGATGTATGCCAACCAGCACGACGGGGTCGGCTTTGAGCAGTTCGCCAAAGTAGCCCAAAAGAACCACGCCCACTCCACGCTCAACCCGCTGGCGCAATACCAAAAGGAGTTCTCCCTGGAGGAGATCCAGCAGTCGCCCATGACTTCATATCCCAACACGCTGCTGATGTGTTGCCCCACGGGTGACGGAGCGGCGGCCGCGGTGGTGGTGAGCCAGGAGCGGCTCGGTTCGCTGAGCCGGGAGCAGCAGCAGCGGGCGGTCAAGATTTCGGCCTCAGTGCTGACGTCTGATCCCTATGTCAGCAGCGGACAGGTGCAAAGCGACGTCAGCACCCTGACCCGCAACGCCGCCGATGTCGCCTATGAGACGGCCGGGGTCGGCCCGCAGGATCTGGATCTGGTCGAGCTGCACGACTGCTTCGCCACGGCCGAGCTGATCCACTACGACAACCTGAGCCTGTGCGAGCCGGGTGGGGCGGGCGACTTCATCGACTCGGGCGCGCCCTGGCGCGACGGCAAGACTCCGGTCAATGTTTCTGGCGGGCTGATCTCCAAGGGGCATCCCATCGGGGCGACAGGCATCGCCAACGTGTATGAGGTGGCCACGCACTTGCGCGGCGAAGCGGGCGATCGCCAGATTGACGGCGCCAAGGTCGGGCTGGCGCACGTCATCGGCTTGGGGTCGTCCTGCGGCGTCCATATTCTGGAAGCCTCGGCCAACTAGGCGGCTTGCGGCCAGGGTGCAACCGATGAAAATCTATGACCCGCGGGGATCGGTGGGCGAGCTCGGCACCAGACTGGCGCCGGCGCCCCAGAGCCTGTCGCAGGCCACTATTGCCCTGCTGCCCAACAGCAAGCCCAACTCCGATGTGTTGCTTGCGGCTGTGGGGCAGAGCTTGGCCGAGCGGGTGGGAGCCAACACGGTGATGCTGGAACCCAAAAACGCTGCCTTGGCCGCACCGCAGGAGGTGATCGACAGACTGGCCAGCGAAGCCGCCGCGGTGCTGGCCGCCTCGGCCGATTGAGGGTCTTGCGCGTCGTGGAGTGTCCACGACTTGGCTGAGCTGGAGAAGCTGGGCGTCCCCTGCGTGGTGTTCACCACCACGGCCTTTGAGGATCTGACCCGACGGCTGGCGCAGCATTCGGCTCCGGCCGGGGCGCGCATTGTGGTGGTGCCACATCCGTTGGGCGGCACCGACCAAGAGCAGGTCAGGGCGTGGGGTGTTGCCGCGACCGATGATGTGTTGGCGGCACTAGGCTCGGGCTAGCGCAGCCTCCAACTCGGCCAAATCATGCGCCGGGGCCTGACACACCCCGTCCGAGCAGACATAGGCCGCCGTGGTGTCTTTGCGTCCCTCCCAAAGTGAAATGTCCAGCGGCTCGCCCCAGCTGATGATGCTGTCCGGCAGATAGCGCGACCCCACCGCGGCAACCAGCTCGGGGCGGTCGCCGGCAATGACGATCTCACGGGTCGGATGGGCCGCGAAATCCAGGGCGCACAGCAGATGCCCGAACGCCGACGGAGCCTGCTGCGCGATCCGGGCGTGGTTGCCCAAGATGAACTCTGCCTTGTCGCGATAGGCCGGGTGGTCGTTCAGATGGCTCAGCCGCAAAAGCCCGAAGCAGGCGGCGCTGTTGGCTGACGGCTGTGAGTTGTCGAACACGTCCTTGGCGCGCACAATCAGCTGCTCGCCGTCGCTGCCGACTGTAAACAGCCCGCCGGTGTCTTCGTCCCAAAACAGATCCAGCATCCCGTCGGCAACCTGGCAGGCCTCATCCACCCAGCGCGCCTGGCCGGTGGCTTCATATACGCACACAAAGGCATCCAGCAAAGCCGCATAGTCCAGGGCATAGGCCAGATATCTGGCGCGATCGGCATCGGGCTGCCAGACCCGCAGCCAGCGTCCGTCCTCCCGGCGCAGATTGTCGCACAAAAACTCGGCCGTATCCACCGCTGCCTGCAGCCACTCGGAGTCACCCCAGGCGGCTGCCGCCTTCGCCAGCGTCGCCAGCATCAGGGCGTTCCATTCGGTCAGCACCTTGTTGTCCAGACCGGGCGGCACCCGCTGGGCGCGCACTTCCAGCAGAGCTTGGCGGACTTGCTCGACCGGCTCGGGCCGCAGCAGGTCGCCGCGCTGGGGCCGCCATAAGATGTTGCTGCCCTCGAAGTTGCCCTGCGGGGTCACGCCCCAATATTGCATGACGGCTGTGGTCTGGGCGTCAATCTGTTCGTCGGTGGGCGCGGAGCCCTCGACCCCCTGGGGCAGATGCAGCTTGGGGGCGCCGGCTCCCAGGGCACGCCGGGCGACTTGCTGGAACTCCTCAGCCGACCAGACATAATATTTGCCCTCCTCGCCTTGTGAGTCGGCGTCCTGCGCGCTGTAGAAACCACCGTCCGGATGGCGCAGCTGCCCCAGCGTATATTCGATCGTCTCACGGACGACCTGGCGATAGCGGGGCTTTTGGGTTATCTGCCACAGATGCAGCCCGAGGCGCGCCAGCAGCGCGTTGTCATAGAGCATCTTCTCAAAGTGCGGCACCAGCCACTGGCGATCCACGCTGTAGCGGGCGAAGCCGCCGCCCAGCTGGTCATAGATGCCGCCCGAGCTCATGCAGTCAAAGGTGTTCTCCACCATAAAGAGCAGGTCGGTGTCGCCGGTTCTGTGGTGCTGGCGCAACAGCAGCTCAAGGTTGTCCGACTGGGGGAATTTGGGCGCCATGCCGAAGCCTCCCCAGGCCGGGTCATATCGCTGCCTGAGCGAGACGACCGCCTGGCGCAGCAATGCCTGGGCGGCTTGCATGCTGGTCGGCTCGGTGGCCGCGCCGGTTACGTCTCCCGCGCTCCCCTCCGCGCTTTCGTCTCCCGCGTCGCTTCCGTCAGCCGCGCCGGCCTGGTCCGACAGCGAAGCCTGCAGCGCCGCCACAATCTGCTCGGACTGGGCCAGCACCTCGTCCTGCTGCTCCCGCCACACCTGGCTGACCTGGCGCAAGACATCGCCAAAGGACGGACGGTCGCCCTGGGGTTTGGGAGGGAAGTAGGTGCCGGCAAAAAACGGGGCACCGTCAGGTGTCAAAAACACGGTCATGGGCCAGCCGCCGTGTCCGGTCAGGGCGGTAACGGCCGCCATATAAACCTCGTCCACATCCGGGCGCTCCTCGCGGTCAACCTTGACGTTGACGAACAGCTCGTTCATCAGCTCGGCGGTGGCATCATCCTCAAATGACTCGTGCGCCATGACATGGCACCAGTGGCAGGCCGAATAGCCGATGGACAACAAAATCGGCTTGTTGGACTGCTTCGCCTCCTCAAAGGCAGCCTCACCCCAGGGATACCAGTCCACCGGGTTGTCGGCGTGTTGGCGCAGGTATGGGCTCAGTTCATCGGAAAGCCGGTTCATTAATTCAATGGTATAGCGGTATTGCCAATCGCAGGGCAAACCCGCAGCTTCGTCTAGCCTTATTTTGATGGCGACACCCGGACCGATGGCGACTCCCAGACAATGGCTGGCGGGGGCCCGGCCTCGCACACTCACCGCAGCCGTGGTGCCTGTGCTGGTGGGGGCGGCGCTGGCGTTTGACTTTGACGGCGGCGAGCAAAGCTGGGTCGGAGGCATCAGCGCGTCGCGCCTGAGTGTGGCGTTGGCTCTGGCGTTGGCGTTGCAGGTGGGGGTGAACTATGCCAACGACTACAGCGACGGCATCCGCGGCAGCGACGACCGCCGGGTGGGGCCCGCCCGACTGGTGGCGTCCGGCGCGGCCAATCCTGCGCAGGTTCGCCTGGCCGCCTGGCTGTGCTTTGCGGTCGCGGTTGGGCTGGGTGTGCTGCTGTCGCTTTGGGTCGGCTGGGAGGCGCTGGCGGTGGTGGCGGCCAGTGTGCTGGCGGCCTGGTTCTACACCGGCGGGCCGCGGCCATATGGCTATCACGCCCTGGGCGAGCTGGTGGTGTTGGTGTTCTTCGGGCTGGTGCCGACGGTGGGGGTGGTCTATCTTTTGACGGGTGACTTCACGGCTCGGGCGTTCGTGGCCGGCGCGGGTGTGGGCATGGTGGCCTGCGCGCTGTTGGTGGTCAACAACCTGCGCGATGTCGACAGCGATCGGGCGGCAGGCAAGCATACGCTGGCGGTGGTGCTGACCCGCGCCTGGGGGCAGCGCTGGGCGCGACGGCTCTATCCGGCTGCTTGGGTTTTGGCGGCATTGGCGGTGGTCGTGCTGGGGTCGGGACTGGTGGACGGACAGATGGGCAACCAAGGTGCCGGCTCGGCTTGGGCGCTGTTGGGCTTGGCGGCGCCGCTGGGGTCTGTGCCGGTTTGTCGCAAGGTGCTGGGCGCGCCGGCTGTGGCCCCGTCAGCCCTGGCCTCCACCGGCAAGCTGCTGCTGGCCTATGGAGTCAGCCTGGGCGCCGGGCTGTGGCTGGGCGAGATTGTGTCTGACTGAAATCCTGTCATGACCCGTCGCCGTCCGTGCCGTAGGTGGCCGTAACCAACTGGGCGATGCCCCAACTCAGTTTGTGCCTGGTCACATCACCAAAGCCGGCCGCGCCAAGCTGTCTCTCCAACTCGTGATGCGGCGGCAGCGAAGCCAGTGATTCGGCCAGATATTCATAGGCGAATTGCTTGGCCAACAGCTTGCCTGCCAGCGGCAAGAAGCTGCGGCAATACAGCTTGTGTCCCCAGCGCAGCACCGCCGCCGTGGGGATGTCCAACTCCAGCAGCGCCAGACGGCCGCCGGGGCGCATCACACGTCCGACCTCCCGCAAAAGCGGTTCCAGCTCCACGAAATGCCGCAGCGCGAACGCGCAGGTCACCCCGTCAAGCGAACCCGTGCGGGCGGGCAGAGCCAGACAATCGCCCAGCAAAAACGGAACCTCAAAGGGTGAGTGGCGCATCATCGGTTCGCTGATGTCAAGGCCCAGATAGCTGGCGCCCAAAGCCTTGATGTCGCGGGCCAGCGGGCCGGTGCCGCAAGCCAGATCCAGCACCACATCTCCGGGGCCGAGTTCGAGGCGGGTGGCGGTTCGCTTGCGCCAGCCGCGGTCCATGCCCAAGCTGACCACCGTGTTGAGCAGGTCATAGCGCCCGGCGATCTGTGCGAACATGCGGCTCACCCGGTCGGTGCGGTTGGACTGGGGCTCGTTGGGGTCTATCGGAACCATATTCGCTGATGCTCCCGGCTCTGCGGATGCACCAGCAAAGCGAACAAGGCGATGGCGAAGATTAGTCTCAAGATGTAGGCGGGCGAGACTGCCACCACAATGAACGCCTCCACCAGCACGTTGATGCCGGCCGATGTCACCGCCACGATATAGCCGAACTTGCGCTCGTTGACAAATCCCAGCACGCCCACGAAAAGCCCCAGGGAGACGGCCAGGAGAATCGGTTCGCGCACCCGGCCGAACAGGATGTCAAAGACGACCGTTATATATATAAGGTATGACGCCACCAGCAGCGTCTGGGGCAAGGTGCGGTTGATGAAACGGAAATTGTTCATGGGACTTCCTCTAATCTAGGGCAGCCGCGCGCCTGACTGCGGCACATACACCCGATTGACTTGGTGCAGCTCAAAGCCGAGGTTGGCATAGATTCGCTGCGCCGGGGAGTTGTCCGCCTCCACATAGAGCATGCCCACCCGCAGGCCGGCCCGCGCCAAGAAGTCGAGCCCGGCGTGTGTCAGCGGCGCGCCCAACCCGCGGCCTGAGAATTCGGGTGCCACCGCAATGGCGAAGATCTCGCCCAGCGGCGGGGAGTGATCTGCGTGGACTTTGGTCCAGCAAAAGCCTGCCAGCTGGTTGTCTTGTTCCGCGTGGCCTTCTTGTTCCGCGTGGCTCTGCTCCAGGATCAAAAACCCCTGGGGGTCATACCACAACTGGCGGGTGAGCTCGTCAAACTTCTCGGCATCCAGCAGCCCCTGCTCGGGGTGCCAGGCGAAGGCCGCGCGGTTGACCCGCAGGAAATCGTCCAGGTCGGACGGGGTGAAGGTTCGGGTTGCGACCGGGGTGTAGTTGTCGGGCAGCGGACAGGGCAGGTCAACGCGCAGCTGCCACAGATCCCGCTGGGGCACCAGACCGAGTTGGGCCAGACGTTGGTCGTCTCCGGTTTCTGCGGCCTGCACCCAGACTTGAGTTGCGGCCGTGTCGGGGCTGGCAGCCGTGTCAGGGTTCGTGGCCGCGCCAGAGTCCGTCTGGGCCAACTCGTCGCGCAGGAACTCCACCAGGGCTTCGCCTCGCAGGGTCTCTCGCTGGCTTTCGGGTATGGTGATTTGTCGGGGGGAAGTCATCGTGTCGCCGGGATTGTCTGTAAATTTAATTTTATGGGCAAACCCCGAAGTCCAAAGGGAAGGGCCAAAGAAACCCTAGCCAGATTGCAACAGGAATACCCCGACGTGAAATGCGCCCTGGAACACAAGAACGCCTTCGAGCTGCTGGTGGCCACGATCCTGTCGGCCCAATGCACCGACAAACGGGTCAACCTGGTGACCCCAAAGCTGTTCCGGCGATACCCCACCCCGCAGGCGCTGGCGCAGGCAAACCCCGCACAAGTCGAAGAAATCATCCACTCCACCGGCTTCTATCAGTCAAAGACCCGCAACCTGTTGGCCATGGCGCAGCGACTGGTGGAACGGCACGGCGGCCAAGTCCCCAGCTCGCACAAGGATCTCACCCAACTGGCTGGAGTGGGGCGCAAGACCGCCAACGTATTGCGCAGCGTCGCGCTGGGACTGCCGGGCTTGCCGGTGGACACACACGTCACACGGCTGTCCGGGCGCCTGGGTCTGACCACGGAAACCGACCCCGTCAAAATCGAGTTCGCGCTGAACCCGATGATCCCGGCCAACCAGCGCGGCACCTTCAGCCTGCTGCTGATTGACCATGGCAGACAGGTGTGTGTCGCCAGGAAGCCGCGTTGCGCCGATTGCGTGTGCCTGGATTTTTGCCCGTCTGCGTTTTCGTTCAACTGAGACGTCTGACCGAGGCATTCGACTGAGGTATTGACCAGATGCTGACCCGACTGGACCTGCAGGGCCAGACCACATTTGACGCGGATGTGTTGACATCGGCCACGGCGGCCACCGCGCCGGATGTGCCCGCGCCTGACCTGACCTCGCAACTCGAATCAGTCCGCCAGATCCTGGCCCAAGTGAAAGCCGAAGGCGACCGCGCGCTGCTGGATCTGGCTCGCCGATTTGACGGGGCCGAACTCGACAACCTGGCCATTCCGCACAGCCAAGTCCAAGCCGCCCCCAGCCAGATCGAGCCCCAGGTGCGCTCCGCGCTTGAGACCGCGGCCAGGCGCATCCGGGATTTCCACGCTTCGCAACCGCGGCCGCAGCACAGCTATATTCAAGACGGCATAGCCATCACCCAGCGCATCCAACCGGTCGCGTCGGCCGGCCTGTATATTCCCGGTGGGCGCGCCAGCTATCCCTCCACCGTCCTGATGTGCGCCATCGTGGCCAAAGTCGCCGGCGTAGAACGTCTGGTCATGTGCACGCCGCCGGCGCCCGATGGAACCATATCGCAGGTCACGCTGGCTGCCGCGGCGCTGGCCGGTGTGGATGAGGTCTATACCATCGGCGGGGCCGGCGCCATCGCCGCGCTGGCTTGGGGAACCCAGACCATCCGCCCCACAGATGTCATCGCCGGACCGGGCAACATATTTGTGACCCTGGCGCAGCGCGAGGTTGCCGGGCAGGTGGGCGTGGCCACGGCCTATGCGGGCCCGTCTGAGATTGTGGTGGTGGTTGACGAGACAGCCGATGTGAGCTATGCGGCGGCCGATCTGTTGACCCAATCCGAGCACGGCCCAGGCGGACGCATCGTGCTGATCGCCACGTCTGAGCCGACGCTGGAGCAGGTCTGTGAGAGACTGGAGGCGATGGTTCAGGCCAGCCCCCGCCAGGCTGACATACGCGATAACCTGGCGGCAGGGGGCCATGCAGTGCTGGTGGACAATCTGGAGTCGGCCGTGGCGCTGAGCGATGCCGTCGCGCCGGAGCATCTGCAGCTGATGTGCCGGGATGCCGAAGCGCTGGCCGGACGGGTGCGCAACGCGGGTGCGATTTTTTGCGGCCCGATGTCCAGCGTTGTGCTGGGCGACTATGTTGCCGGGCCTTCCCATGTGCTGCCCACCGGCGGGGCCGCCAGGTTCGCCAGCGGACTGCAGGTCGGCGACTTCCAAAAAGTCATGCATACGGTCGCGGCCAGTGCTGCGGTCAGTGCTGCGGCCAGCTCCAGCGGGTTCTCCAAGCTGGTTGGCGCGGCAGCTGTCTTGGCCGAACAGGAAGGGCTCCTGGCGCACAGAGACGCGATTGTGCTCAGACGGCAACAGTTGGCAGAGGCGGACGACAGAGCGACGGCCGAAACCGCAGACGACACTGTCGCCGCCGCAGCTTCCGACCCAGCAGCCAGACCCGCGCCCCAGCCATACATCCAAACACTGCAGGGCTATTTCTCTCCGCAGGTCTCGGCCCAAGCGCGGCTCAACACCAACGAATCACCCTTCGCCCCGCCGCCAGAATTTCTGGAGGCAGTCTCGGCCAGCCTGTCAGAAATCGACTGGCAGCGCTATCCGCAGCGAAGCGCCAGCGACCTGTGCGAGCAGCTGGCGGAGCTGCACCAGGTCGACCCGTCTGAGATGTTCGTGGCCAACGGATCCAACGAAGTGCTGCAGAGCCTGCTGATGTGCTATGGCGCAGCCGGGCGTGACGTGCTGGTGTTCGAGCCCAGCTATCGGATGCACACCCACATCGCCCAAAGCCTGGGATCCAACGTGGTCGCCGGGCCGCGGGCGGCCGACATGTCACTGGACCTGGCGCAGGCCGAGCAGCTGATGCGCCAAGTGCGACCCAGCCTGACCTTCGTCTGCTCGCCCAACAATCCAACCGGCATCGCCGAGACGCCAGAGACGCTGGCCGCGATGTTGGAGCTGGCCAAGTCCGTGGGGTCGCTGTTGGTGGTGGACGAAGCCTATGTGGAGTTCTCGCCCCACAGCGCGCTGGATCTGTTCGGCCCGGACGTTCCGCTGGCCATAACGCGCACCTACTCCAAGACCTGGGCCATGGCCGCCGCCCGCCTGGGATACGCCATCGCACCCGACTGGGTCATTCGGGAGCTGGACAAAGTTGGGCTGCCGTATCGTCTGAGCCAGGTCAGCCAGACGGTCGGACATCTGGCGTTGCGCTTCCGGGGGCAGATGAAGGAGCGGGTGGGCGAGATCGTGGCTGAGCGCACCAGGGTGTGCGACGGGCTGGCCGCTTTGGGGGTGGAGTTCTGGCCATCCAGCGCCAACTTTGTGCTGTTCCGGGCTGGTGGCGCCGGGGAAAGTGGCGGCCAAGACGCCGGCCAAGACACCCGACAAGACGCCAGCCAAAGCGCACAGCAACCAAGCGCGCCGCCGCCGAATCCGCTCTGGAGCGCGCTGCTGGATCGCTCGGTGCTGGTCAGGGACTGCTCCTCGTGGCCGGGCTTGGGCGGCTGTCTGCGCGTAACCATCGGCACGCCCCAAGAAAACGACTTGTTCCTTAAGGCACTGCAAGATGCGCTTGGGCGGTAAGAATTAAAGTCATGGCAGACACTGACAACACCAGCCCGGCCAGCACAAGTCGGGCCGCTCACAACCCTCGCACCGCGCAGGCCAGCCGCAGTTCCAAGGAAACCCAGATCGAAATCGCCCTGAACCTGGACACCCCGGGCGACATTGCGGTCTCGACCGGTCTGCCGTTCTTTGACCACATGCTGTCCCAGCTGGGCAAGCACGGCGGCTGGAGCCTGAGCGTCCAAGCCAGCGGCGACACCGAGATCGACGCGCACCACACGGTGGAGGACGTCGGCATCGTGCTGGGCCAATGTCTGGCGCAAGCCCTGGGCGACAAGGTGGGCGTGCGGCGCTTCGGCAACGTGGCCGCGCCGCTGGACGAGGCGCTGGTGGAGGTCAGCCTGGACTTGTCCGGCCGAGCCTACCTGCACTATGAGGTCGACCCGCCCGGCGAAAAGATCCTGGGCGACCCGCCGTTTGACCCTCAGCTGATGGAGGAGTTCTGGCGCGCCTTTGCCACCTCCGCGGCGCTGTGCCTGCACATCGTGTTGGTGCGCGGTCGCAACACGCACCACATCATCGAGTCGTCTTTCAAGAGCGTGGCCCGGGCCTTGCGCGACGCGGCGAGGCTGGAGAGCGACCAGCTGCCGTCGACCAAGGGGATGCTGTGATGGCGCGCAAGATGATGGCGCGCAAGATGACGGCGCGGGAAATGGCGGCGCCCGAAAAGGCAGGCTGACATCAAGGCGCCGACAGTCGCGATCCTGGACTATGGCATCGGCAACTTGCACTCGGCCGCCAAGGGACTGGCCCAGACCGGAGCCCGGGCCAAGCTGACCAGCGACGCCAAGGACATAGCCGGAGCCGATGCCTTGGTGCTGCCGGGGGTGGGACATTTCGGCAGCTGCATGTCGGCTCTGCGCGACCGCCAACTGGACGCCCTGGCGATCGAAGCCATCTCCGCCGGCAAGCAGTTTTTGGCCATATGCGTGGGCATGCAGATGCTCTATGAAAGCTCCGAGGAGGCGCCTGGCACAACCGGCCTGGGCGTGCTCAAGGGCGAGGTCAGGCGCATGTGCGATTCGGTGAAGCTGCCGCAGATGCAGTGGAACCAGCTGGAGGTGGTTCGCCAGTCGGCCATGCTTGACGGGCTGGACGGAGCCTGGATGTATTTCGTCCACTCCTACGCGCCCGTGGACGAGCACAACCGGGTCGCCGTCTGTCGCTATCCCGATGAGGTTACCGCGGCGGTGGAGCGAGACAACGTCTGGGCCACGCAGTTCCACCCCGAAAAGTCCGGCCCGCAGGGTCAGCGTCTGTTGCGCAACTTTGTGGGCTCGCTCAGCTGACGCGACAAGCTGATGGAAATTTATCCAGCCATTGACATCTTCGGCGGCCAGTGCGTGCGCCTGACACAGGGCGACTACCAGCAGCAGACCACCTACCGGGCAGCCCCGCTGGAGCAGGCCAGGGAGTTCGAGTCCCAGGGTGCCGTCTGGTTGCATGTGGTGGATTTGGACGCGGCCCGCACCGGCACCCAGCAGAACCTGTCTGCCATCGCCGGCATCTGCGAAGGCACCGGGCTGCGGGTGCAGGTCGGCGGGGGAGTGCGCGACGAGGCGGCGGCTGAGCGGCTGCGTTCGGCTGGCGTGGCCCGGGTGGTGGTGGGGACATCAGCCATTGAGGATCCGGGTTTTGTGAGGCGTCTGGCCGAGTCCATGCCCACAGCCCTGGCGCTTGACGTGCGCGACGGCAAGGTGGCCGTCCGGGGCTGGCAGCAGTCAAGCGAGTCCGGACTGGAGCAGGTGCTGGGGGAGTTCAGCGGGACGGCGCTGGAGTGCGTCATCGCCACCGACATCGCCCGCGACGGAATGCTGTCTGGACCAAACCATGCGCTGTATGAGGAGGTCATGGCGCACGGGGCCGCGGCGCAAGACGGCTGGGACGTCATCGCCTCAGGCGGAGTGTCACAGCTTGAGCATCTGCGCACGCTGGCCGCAGCGGGCTTGTCGGGTGCGATAGTCGGCAAGGCGCTGTATGAGAATGAATTCAGCCTGGCGCAAGCGCTGGCAGCGGCGAAGGAGCCAGGCGCGGAGCCGAGCCGATGAGCATACATCCCGCCACAGTGGTGCGCGTCATCGTATGTCTGGACGTCGACCAGGGCAGGGTGGTCAAGGGCACCCGCTTCGTGTCGCTGCGCGATGCTGGCGATCCGCTGGAGCTGGCTGAGCTCTACAGCCAGCAAGGGGCAGACGAGCTGGTGTTCTTGGACATAACCGCATCGGCGCACGAGCGAGACACCATCTTGCATCTGGCCCGCCAGACCGCCGATGAGGTTCACATTCCTTTCACGGTCGGAGGCGGCATCCGCAGCGTGGAGGACGCCCGCAAGCTGCTCCAGGCCGGGGCCGACAAAGTGTCGCTCAACACCGCGGCCGTCAATCGCCCCGAGCTGATCAGCGAAGTTTCAGCCGAGTTTGGAGCGCAATGCACCGTGGTCGCCATTGACGCCAAGCGCAGCCCGCAGCAAGCCGGATCTGGCGCAGACACTGGCGCTGGCACTGGCGGCGGCGGCGATGCAGACGATGACGGCGGCGAGTTCTTTGAGGTGACCACCCACGGCGGGCGCACCCCCACCGGGCTGGATGCCGTCAGCTGGGCGCAGCGGGCACAGGATCTGGGCGCCGGGGAAATCCTGTTGACCTCGATGGATGCGGACGGCACCAAGGACGGCTATGACATCGCCATGACAGCAGCCATAACTTCGGCCGTGCGGATTCCGACCATCGCCAGCGGCGGGGCGGGCCAGCTGGAGCATCTGTCCGAAGCGGTGCTGGCGGGCGGGGCCGATGCGGTGCTGGCGGCTTCCATCTTCCACTATGGGGAGTTCAGCATCGCCCAGGCCAAGCAGCAGTTGGCAGATGACGGAATTCGGGTGAGGCCGTTTGGCTGTTAGCCTGAAGCAAAGGCGAATTCTCCCCGAGGCACCAAGATTATGAATGACACGAAGCAACCGCAACCGTCGGCCGAACAACCCCAGTCGTCGGCCGCGCAACCCCAGCCACAGGCCGAGCAATCCCAGATGCAAGACGTCCGCTACAATTCCGAAGGGCTGGTTCCGGCCATCGTGCAGGCAGCCGACACCAACGATGTGCTGATGCTGGCCTGGATGGACGAAGAAGCCCTGCGCCGCACGCTCAGCACGGGGCGAATGTGGTATTGGAGCCGGTCGCGCCAAGAATACTGGTGCAAGGGCGAGACGTCGGGCGACCGCCAATATGTGACCGAGGCGCACTATGACTGCGACGGCGACACATTGCTGTTCAAGGTGAACCAGCAGGGCAAGGGTGCCTGCCACACGGGGGAGTGGTCATGTTTTTTCAGAAGTTTTGAGGCGAGCGTCGGCCAAGACGACTGAGCCGTTCAAACCAGCCAAACCGCCCAAACCAACCAAGATGATACAGCCAACCCGCGAACAGTTCCATAGCTTTGCGGCCGACTATTCGGTCATACCACTGTGGTGGGAGCTGCTGGCCGACCAGACAACTCCGCTGGCCGCCTATCAGAGGGTGGTCGGCGCCGAGCACGGCTTTTTGCTGGAGTCGGTGGAGCACGGGGAGAACTGGGGGCGCCGCTCGTTTCTGGGTCGCCGGCCGCTGGCGATTCTGAGGTCGGACGGCCCACAGGTTGGGCTTGCTGGCGGGCCCGCCACGCTTCACCCCGCGCTGGCGCAGATGCCGACCGACCAGGGCGCGCTGGCCGCGCTGGAACATCTGCTGGCGCACCTGAAGACACCCCAGATTCCGCAGCTGCAAGGATTCTGCTCCGGGCTGGTCGGCTATCTGGGCTATGACATCGTGCGCGAAATCGAGCACCTGCCCGACCGCCCCAGGCAGCACTACCATCTCCCCGATGCCTACCTCTGTCTGGCCGGCCAAGTCGCTGCCTTCGACCACTGGAAGCAAAACGTGACCCTGGTGCAAAATGTGCTGGTTCCCCCCGGCGCCCCGGCCGAGGAGCTTGACCGAATATATGACCTCGCCGCCAAGCAGCTGGAGGAGTTCGCCCGGCTCGGCACCCAAGCCCCGCCCGAAACATTGTTTGCGCCGCCCGACCCACAGCTTGACCTGCCCCACACCGAAGCCTCCGTGTCAGCCGAGCAATATCACGCGGCGGTCGAAGCGGCCAAGGAGTTCATTCTGGAGGGCGACATTTTCCAGGTGGTGCTGTCGGAGCGCTTTGACTTTGACCTGGACGCCGAGCCGCTGGACGTATATCGCGTTCTGCGCCAGATCAACCCCAGCCCATACATGTTCTATTTCCGCTTCCCCGAACTGGATCCCGAAACCCACATCGTCGGCTCCTCGCCCGAGCCGCTGGTGCAGGTGTCGCAGCAACGGGTCATCTCGCGCCCCATTGCCGGCACGCGCCGGCGGGGCCAAAGCGAACAAGATGACGCACGTCTGGCAGCCGAGCTGGTCGAGCATCCCAAGGAGCAGGCGGAGCATGTGATGCTGGTCGACCTGGCGCGCAACGACATCAGCCGGGTGATTGAGTTCGACTCGCTGCGGCTGGACGAACTGATGACCCTGGAGCGATACAGCCATGTGATGCATATGACCTCGCAGGTGTCGGGCGACCTGCAGCAGGACAAAGGCGTGGTGGACGTTTTGCGGGCGACGCTTCCGGCGGGGACCGTCTCTGGTGCGCCCAAGGTCAGGGCCATGGAGATCATCGACTCGCTGGAGCCGGATTGCCGCGGGCCCTATGCCGGCACGGTGGGCTATGTCGATCTGAACGGCAACGTTGACGCCGCCATCACCATCCGCACCATGATCGTGCGGGGCAACCGGGCCAGCGTCCAGGCCGGCGCCGGCATCGTGGCAGACAGCGTGCCCGAGGATGAAGAACAGGAGTGCCGCAACAAAGCCCAGGCGCTTTTGGCGGCGGTGGCTCCGGCGCGCCAGATGACGGCTTTGCGCCGGGCCGAGCCGAGTGGCTGAGACACCATGACGTTTGAGCGGGACTACCACCAACTGCGCGACCATGCGGGTTGCGTGCGACAGAGCTGCGAAGTGGTCGTCATCTCGGGGCCGGATGCGCAGACGTATCTTGCCGGGCAGCTGTCCTGTGACGTTGACGGTCTGGACGTGGGGCAGGCCACCCACAGCTTTGTGCTGCAACCCAGCGGCAAAGTTGCATCCTATGGACGGCTTCACCGGGCAAGCGAACAGCGCTTTGTGCTGGAGTTTCCGTCTGGTTGGGGCGAGATCACGCAGGAGCGACTGGAGCGATTTTGGCTGCGGGTGGATTGCGAATTGACGATGCATGCCTGGCAGATGTGCTGCTTCAGAGGGCCGGACAGTGTTGGTTTGGCTGGCGCTGGATTGGCGGCAACTGACGCTGGGATGGCGACACCGGACGCCCCTGAGGTTCTGGTAGCCGAAGTCCGCTGGGGGCAGCTAGCGGGATTTGACTTGCTTGGGCCGCAGCTGGATCTGTCGCAGCTGGAGGCGATGCGGTTGCCAGGCGAAATCCCCGAATGCGATCCACAGGCGCTGGAGGTTCTGCGCGTCGAGGCAGGCATAGCCCAACTGGGACGAGAAATAATGCCCGACTCCATACCCGCCGAAGCCGGCCAAAAAACTCTGGAGCAAGCGGTCAGCTTCACCAAAGGCTGCTATGTCGGACAAGAGCTGGTGGAACGCATGCACGCCCGACAAGGCGGCGCGCCCCAAAGACTGCTGGGTGTGAGGTTCGGCGCCGACGCCCCGGCCGCGCCAGCCCCACCAACCCAAGCCGACCCCGCACAGCTATATCACCAGGGCCAGCCCAAAGCCCAGATCACCACCCAGGTCAACTCTCCCCGTCTGGGCGCAATCGCCCTGGCGCTGGTCCACAGATCCGTCAATCCCAAAGACGTGCTGTCCACCCAAGACGGCCAGCCAGCCGAAATCTGCGAGCTGCCGTTCCAGACTTGAGAACTGTCCCAGGCCAAAAATCTCCCCCAAACCACAATCCCGCCTAAACTATAGAAAATGCCAAAACCAAGACTAACAACCCCCCTGGTCAAAGATGCCGGCGGACTGCGCCCAGCCAGCTGGGACGAAGCCCTCACCCGAGCAGCCCAAGGCATCGCCCAAGCCAAGTCGTCTGACCCCACCAGCTTCGGCATGTTCTCCTGCTCCAAGGCTTCCAATGAGCTGAACTATCTGGCGCAGAAATTCGCCCGCTCGGTGGTCGGGTCAAACAACATCGACAGCTGCAACCGAACTTGACATGCTCCCAGCGTCGTCGGTCTGGCGACAGTCTTCGGAGCCGGAGGGGGCACCAGTTCATATGAGGAGTTGGCCAACACCGATCTGCTGATCCTGTGGGGCTCCAACGCCCGCGACGCCCACCCCATAATGTTTCATCACATGCTGGCCGCCAAGCGGCGCGGCGCCAAGATGATCGTGGTGGATCCGCGGTTCTCCTCCACGGCGGTGTTCGGGGATCTGTGGCTGGGCCTTGACGTGGGATCAGACATTGCCTTGGCCAACGCGGTCGGGCGTGAGATAATTGCCCAAGGCTGGCACAACCCCGAGTTCATCGAACACGCGACCGAAGACTTCGAACGCTACCGCGCCACGGTCGAGCCCTACACCCTGGAGCGCGCCGAGGAGATAACCGGAGTCCCCGCAGCCGGCATCGCCGAGCTGGCCCACAGCTATGCCACCGCCCCCACGGCCGAGATCTGCTGGACGCTGGGCATCACCGAACACCACACCGCGGTGGACAACGTGTTCTCGCTCATCAACCTGGCTTTGCTGTGCGGGCACGTGGGGCGCTATGGCTCGGGCCTGTGCCCCTTGCGCGGACAGAACAACGTCCAGGGCGGCGGCGACATGGGCGCGCTCCCCAACCGACTGCCGGGCTTTCAAAGCGTGGAGGACGACACCATCCGCAGCCGAGTCGAGGGCATCTGGGGGGCGGACATTCCGGCTAAGTCGGGCTGGCATCTGTCGCAGATGTTCGAAGCCATGGAGCGCCGTGAGCTGCGCAGCTTGTATGTCATCGGGGAGAACCCGGCGGCGTCCGAAGCCAACGCCACGCACACCCGCGAGCTGCTGGAGGGGCTGGACTTTCTGGTGGTGCAAGACATCTATCACACCCAGACAGCCGAGCTGGCCGATGTGGTGTTGCCGGCGGCGGCCTGCTTCACCGAGACCGCGATCGATGGCATGGCCGGAACCGTAACCAACAGCGAACGCCGGGTGCAGCTGATGCATCCTGGGCAAAAGCCGCCCGGCGAGGCGCTGGACGACATAACCATCGTCTGTCGTCTGGCCAACCAGATGGGAGCCGACTGGGGCGAACCCAGCGCGCAGGAAATATGGGACGAGCTGCGCCAGGTGTCGCCCATGCACACCGGCATGAGCTATGGCCGCCTGCAGGAGCTGGGGGGAATACGCTGGCCGTGCGCGGACGAGGACGACCCGGGCAGCCTGTTTTTGCATGGACGTTTGTGGGAGCGGCCGGTGACCGGGCTCAAGGCTGCGTTCCAGCCGGTGGAGTGGCGCCCGCCGATTGACGAGCTGACCAGCGAATATCCCATCCGTCTGACCACCGGGCGCCGCCTGGATTCCTATAACACCGGCGTGCAGACCGCCAGCTATGCCTCGCCCAAGCGGGATCGCGAAGCGCTGGAGATAAGCGCGTCCGATGCCGAACAGCTGGATTTGGCCGACGGCGAGATGGTGCAGGTTTTCTCCCGGCGGGGCAGCCTCACCGCGCCCGTGCGGGTGGCCGACAACCTGCGTGAGGGGCTGGCTTTTTTGACTTTGCATTTCAGCGACCAGGTGGACACCAACGTTTTGGTGCCAGACGATTGGGATCCGCTGTCGGGCACCTCCGAGTTCAAGGCCACGGCCATCCGCATCGAAAAACTTGCCGCCCGTGATAAAGCTGTTGCCCGCGATAAAGTTGTTGCCCGCGAAAAAGTTGCCGCCAGCTAGGGCAGTGGGATGGAACTGACCAAGCGAACCGCGCACGCCAGCCCGGCCGAGCTGGCCGCCATAGACGAAGTGCTGTCGGACGACCGGCAGGATTCGGCCACCGGAGATCTGATCCGAAGCGGCACCCAGCGACTTATCAGACGGGGCCCGTCGCGGCGGACTTTGCTGTTGCCGGCACTGAATGCCATCAAAGACAGGGTCGGTTGGATCAGCCAGGGCGCGCTGGAGGAATTGTCTGAGCGGTTGTTGGTGCCTCGCGCCGAGATCTATGGCGTGGCGACTTTCTATGCGCTGCTGCCCACCACTCCGCAGCCCGCCAAGGCGGTGCATGTCTGTGTCAATATGGCGTGCCGTTTTGCCGGCGGCGAGGATTTGCTGGGCCAGGCCCAAAGCGAGTTGGGCGGAGATGCGGTGGATGGCGACGCGGTGGCGGTTCACCCCAGCCCGTGCCTGGGCCAATGCGAGTTTGCGCCGGCGGCTTTCGTAGAATGTGCCGGCGATGTCCCCAGGCGAGTTGAGGTGCCCGAAGCTGATACGGCCAGAATCGCCGCTGCTCTGAACGGCAGCCAGCCGGTCGGTGCGCCCTCGTCTGGCCCCGCGTCTACGCCCGTCACCGAGTCCACGTCCGCCCCCGCGTCTGCGTCCGCCCCCGCGACCGATTTGCGGGTATACAGCCTGGGCAAACCCAACCTGGTGAAGCGCATTGTCGATGGCGTGGCCCCGAGCCTGGCTGACTACAGGTCAAACGGCGGCTATGAGGCACTGAATCTGGCCACGAGCCGCGGCCCGCAGTGGGTGCTGGACGAGTTGGACGCGGCCAACCTGCGAGGTCGCGGCGGCGCTGCCTTTCCAACCGCGGTCAAGTGGCGCGCGGTGGCGCAAGCCGAGGCTACCCAGCGGTTTGTGGTGGCCAACGCCGACGAATCAGAGCCCGGCACTTTCAAGGACAAAGTGCTGGCGCTGGGCGACCCGTTTGCCTTGGTTGAGGCCATGACCATCGCCGCCTATGTGACCGGCGCGCAGCAGGGATACATCTATGTCCGCAGCGAATACCCAGAGATGATCCAGATATTGGAGTCGGCCTGCGCGCAAGCCGAGGCAGCCGGACTGCTGGGCGACAATATCACGTTGGACGGCGCGGGCGATTGCTTCAGCTTCCACCTTGAACTGCGGCGCGGCGCCGGGGCCTACATTTGCGGCGAGGAAACCGCCCTGTTCAACTCAATCGAAGGCTATCGGGGCGAACCCCGCAACAAGCCGCCATTCCCGACCGAAAGCGGTCTGTTCTCCAAACCCACCCTGGTGAACAACGTTGAGACATTCGCCAACATCTTGCCCATCTTGACCCGCGGCGGCCAAGCCTTCGCCCAAATCGGCACCCAGGATTCCAGCGGCACCCGTCTGTTCTGCATATCGGGCGCCTGCGACCAGCCGGGCGTCTATGAAGTTCCGCTGGGAACCAGCCTGCTGGAGCTTTTGCGCTTCGCCCAGGTGCACGACACCGATGAGCCGCTGGTGCTTTTGGGAGGGGCGGCGGGAGCTTTCGTCGGGCCCGACCAGCTGGATGTGCCGCTGAGTTTTGGGGGCACCGCGCAGGCTGGCTTGACGCTGGGTTCGGGCGCGGTCATCGTGGTGCCGCCAGCCGCGGACATGGCCGACCTGCTGGGCAACATCGCCGAGTTCTTTGTGGACGAATCATGCGGGCAGTGCGTGCCGTGCAGGGTCGGCACAGTGCGCCAAAAGGAATCGCTTGGCCGGCTCTATGCCAGCTCGGCAGCCCCAGACGGCAACCGCGAGCTCAACATCCTGGCCGATCTGGATTCGGTCATGACCGACGCCTCCATCTGCGGTCTGGGCCAGACAGCCGCGTCAGCCATCCGCTCAGCCATCCGCCTCAACCTATTGGACAACAAATCATGAACCAGCCCACACCGACACCTGCCCCGTCTGCCGCGACCTCCGCTCAAGAGACCCCCGTCCAACTGGAGATCAACAACACCAAGTGCCAGGCCAACCCCGGCGACACCATCTTGCAAACCTGCCAGGCCAACGGCATCGACCTGCCCACCATCTGCTATGCCCCCAACCTTTCGCCCATCAACACTTGCCGGGTCTGCGTGGTGGAACTGGAAGGCTCGCGGGCGCTGGTGCCGGCCTGTTCGCGCAAGGTGTCAGAAGGCATGGTCATTTCAACCGACAGCCCGAGGGTGCTCACCAGCCGCAAGATGGTGCTGGAGCTGCTCGGCTCATCGGTGGATCTGTCGCGTGCCAGCGGCGAAATGAAAGGCTGGCTTGACGACTACGGCTCCCAACCTGCCCGCCACGGCGCCGACGCCGCAAATGTGGCCCAGCCGGCCAAAGTCCAAGACAGCCTGTATGTGCGCGACTATTCCCGCTGCGTTTTGTGCTATAAATGTGTGCAGGCGTGCGGGGAGGAGGCGCAGCATTCCTTTGCCATCACGGTCGCCGAGCGTGGTTTTGACGCCACCATCTCCACCGAATACGACGTGGTGCTGCCGGAATCCGCCTGCGTCTATTGCGGCAACTGCATCGGGGTTTGCCCCACCGGAGCACTGATATTCAACACCGAATTCGAGCTGCGCGAATCCGGACAGTGGGACGAATCCAAGCAGGAAACCTCCAACACGATCTGCCCCTATTGCGGGGTCGGCTGCAACCTGGAGATACTGACCCAAGACGAGACTGTCGTGCGGGTTACCTCGCCGTCCGACAACGAGGTATCGCACGGACACCTATGCATCAAGGGGCGCTTCGGCACCGGCGCGGCCCCGGCACCAACATCTGGATGACCGCTTCGTCAGATTCCAGCCGGCAGCCTGATTCCAGCCGAGGGGATTTGCTGTGGCAGACCATCCCCAAGCTGGTGCGCGAACAAGTCAGCCGCCAACCCCAAGCCCTGGCCGTGGCCGACACCGACCGCAACATCGAGCTGAATTACGAACAGCTGTGGCAACAGATTTACCGGGCCGGCAAAGCGTTCGTGGCCAGCGACGTCAAACCCGGCGACCGGGTGGCGATTTGGGCGCCCAACATGGCCGAGTGGATCGTGGCGGCTGTCGGCCTGCAGGCCGCCGGTGCCGTGCTGGTGCCGCTGAACACCCGCCTCAAAGGGCGAGAGGCCGGCTTCATCTTGGAAAAGAGCGGGGCGTCAATGCTGTTGTGCCCCCGGGAGTTTTTGCAGACAGATTATGCCGACCTGCTGCGTCAGGCCTACGGGCCGGCCACATCCACTCGTCCAATAGAGGGGCTGGCGGAGTTGGCTGAGATCGTCCGCTTCGACGGCGATGGCGGCAGAGCCGATTTGGGCTGGCAGGAGTTCTTGTCCCGCTCAGACGACATTTCAGACGACCAGCTGCACGACCGCATCGACCAGCAAGGCGGCCAGGATCTGTCTGACATCTTGTTCACCTCAGGCACCACCGGGATGCCCAAAGGCGTGATGACCACCCACGCTCAATCGCTGCGCGGCTTCAAGGTGTGGAGCGACCTGGTCGGACTGGGAGCCAGCGACCGCTATCTGATTGTTAACCCGTTCTTCCACGGCTTCGGCTACAAAGCCGGCTGGCTGGCAACCCTGATGGCCGGCTGCGCCTGCTATCCCCACAGCGTGTTCGACCCCGAAGCGGTCATGCAAAAAATCGCCGATCACCAGATCACCATGCTGCCGGGCCCGCCCACGCTGTATCAGTCCATCCTCAACCATCCCCGTCTGTCCGACTTCGACCTGAGCTCGCTGCGCCTGGCAGTGACCGGGGCGGCCGCCATTCCGGTCGAGCTCATACACCAGATGCGCGACCAGCTGGGCTTTGAGACGGTCGTGACCGGATATGGCCTGACCGAGAGCTCGGCCATCGCCACCATGTGCCGCCACGATGACGACCCCCAGACCATCGCACGCACCTCCGGGCGCGCCATTCCGGGAGTGGAGGTGCGGGTGGTGTCAGACGACGGCCAGGAGGTCGCGCCCGGCGAGCCGGGGGAGATTCAGGTCAGGGGATATAACGTCATGGCCGGCTATTACAACGACCCCGAAGCCACCGCCGATGCCATCGACCCGGACGGCTGGCTGTGCACCGGCGACATCGCCACCATGGACGCAGCCGGCTATGTCAGCATCACCGACCGCAAGGGCGATATGTTCATCGTGGGCGGCTTCAACGCCTATCCCGCCGAGATCGAGAACCTGATTTTGGCGCACGAGGCGGTGGCGCAGGTTGCGGTGGTGGGCGTGCCCGATGAGCGCATGGGGGAGGTGGCGGCGGCGTTCGTGGTGCCCAAACTGGATCCGGACGGCCAGCCATGTTTGATTGATGCCCAGGAGTTCCTAGACTGGTGCAAGATGCAAATGGCGAATTACAAGGTGCCCAGAACGGTCAATTTTTTGGAGGAGCTGCCGACCAACGCTTCGGGCAAGGTGCTCAAATACCGGCTGCGGGAGATGGTGGCGTGAAGTTCAGCGTCCCGGCCCTGCTGATTGGTTTTGTCGTGGGCCTGTTCTCGGGGCTGTTCGGCATCGGCGGCGGCGTCTTGATGGTGCCGGCGTTCATCCTGTTCGCCAAGCTGCCCCAGCGGCTGGCACATGGCAGCTCCCTGTTGCCGGGCGTGTTCTTGTCGACTTCGGGCGTGGTGGTCTATATCCTGGATGGCTCCATCAACTGGGTGGCGGCTCCGCTGGTTTTCGCCGGCTCGTCCTGGGGAGTGATGCTGGGCACCAAGCTGTTGTCGAAGATAAATTTGCGAGTGCTAACGCTGGTGTTCGTGGCCGTTATTTTGGTGGGTGCCGCCCGGCTGTTCTTGGGCGCCGGCGATGATGTGGGCAGCTATGACTTCAGCTTTTTGGTGGTGCTGGCATTTGTCCTGACGGGGGTGGTGGCCGGCACCTTGTCTGGCTTGCTGGGCATCGGCGGGGGTGTGGTGATGGTGCCGACTTTCGTGGTGCTTTTGGAGTTCGCTTCGGTGGTGGCCAAGGGCACGTCGCTGCTGGTGATTATTCCCACCGCGCTGATTGGCACCTACCGCAACTATAAGCACCAAAACATCGACTTCAAGATTGGCATCTCGTCGGGGCTGGGCGGCATACCCATGGCCATCTTGGGTGCCTGGATCTCAAGCCAGCTGCCAGAGACCGCAAGCCAGATCATGTTCGGCATCCTGCTGGTGGCGGTGGCGGCGCGGATGCTGCAAAAGGCTTTCGGGCCACAAGAGCACGAGGGCGAGCCCGATCCCGTGCCCGAAGCGCCGACTGACTCGCCTCCGGTTGCGCCGCCAGAGCCGCCGCCGGGCGCGTCGGCCCACTCCCCGGAGGGCAGCGCTTGAGCACCAAGATAGTCGTCCCCGGCAACAACTTGATGGCAGGGCTGTTGGGCGAACGAGACGAGAACCTGCGCCAGATCCAGGCCGCCTTCCCGGGCACCGATATTGACGTCCGCGGCAACGAAGTGGAAGTAAACGGCAGCGAAGTCGTCCAGGTCACCAACGTGTTCGAAGAGCTGATTTCGCTGCTGCAACGAGGCCACATCCCCGACACCCGCAGCATATCGCAGACCATCGACATGGTGAATCTGTCTGAGCGCCCCAGCCAGGTGCTGACGGCCGAGGTCACCCGCACCCGTAAAGGCAAGCCGGTCTATCCGATGTCGCGGGGGCAAAAGCGCTATGTCGACACGGTGCGCAGCAACGTCATCACCTTCGCCATCGGGCCGGCCGGCACCGGCAAGACTTGGCTGGCGGTGGCGCTGGCGGTGGCGGCGCTGTCGGCCAAGGAGGTTGAGCGCATCATCTTGACCCGCCCGGCAGTGGAGGCCGGTGAGCGGTTGGGGTTCTTGCCGGGGGACATGATCTCCAAGGTGGATCCATATCTGCGACCGCTCAAGGACGCGCTGTTTGACATGGTTGACCGGGAGCAGGCGCAGCGCTGGCTGGATCAGGAGATCGTGGAGGTGGCACCGCTGGCGTTCATGCGCGGCCGCACGCTGAACAGCAGCTTCATCATTTTGGACGAAGCGCAGAACACCACGCCGCAGCAGATGAAAATGTTTTTGACCCGCATCGGCTTCAACTCCCGGGCAGTCATCACCGGCGACATAACCCAGATTGACGTGCCCGGAGGCAAGAGCGGGCTGGTCGGACTGGAGAAGATTCTGGGCGGGATAGACGAGCTTGAGTTCGTCAATCTGGACAAGTCCGATGTGGTGCGCCACAGTGTGGTTGAGCGCATCATCGGTGCCTATGAGAAGCATTCCAAGAGGTCGTCCGCCAAGACGAGGTAGCCGGTGAAGCAGCGGCAATTTCGCCGTCTGGGCTGGCGGCGCTGTCTGGTCTGGCGGCGGCTGGGTGGCGGTCGCAACGCCAAGCCGTTTAACATAGCCGTCCACAACCGCCAAGATTTCTGGCCGATTGACCGCCGGCTGCGTGCGCGATATGCGGACTTGGCCGGCTATGTCCTGGCAGGTGAGTCGGCGCCGCGGGGCAGCGAGCTGTCGCTGAGTTTCGTGGATGACGACGAGATGGCGGAGTTGAACTTGGCGCACATGGGACAGGACGGGCCCACTGACGTGCTGGCATTCCCGATTGACGACACTTGGCAGCAGGCCCGGCGCCGGTCATCTGGTCAGCCACAGCCCGAGCCGTCGCCGCAACCCAAGCCCACACCGCCGCCAAACCAAGCCCCCCTGCTGATTGGCGAAATTGTCATCTGTCCCCGAGTGGCGCAGCGCAATGCCCCAAACCGCGAGCACAATGCCCTAAACTATGAACATAAGACACTTGACGGCACATCAGCTGAGATCGCGCTCTTGCTGGCGCACGGGGTGCTGCACCTGTGTGGCTATGACCACGGCAACCCAGACGAACGGGACATAATGTTCGGACTCCAGCAGAGCTATCTGACAAACTATTTTGCGCAATCGCGGGGCAGGCGAAAACCTTGAGCTTGGAGGCGCTTGCAGTCATCGTCGGCACAACTGCCCTGGCCGGCTTGGCCGCTATTTCGGCCGCGCTTGAGACAGGGCTGACTTCGGTCAGCCGCGCCAAGATCGAAGCCCTGGCCGACGAGGGCAACCGCCGGGCCGTCAAGCTGAACGCGGTGCTGGCCAACCGATCGCAGGCACTGGCCGCCATCTTGCTGTTTACCCTGCTGACCCGCATCATCGGCATCTCGCTGGTGGGCTATTTCGCGTTCGACCGCTGGGGAGCTGGGGGCTTCTGGCTGGCCATGGGGTCGGCCGTTTTGATGTCTTATCTGGTAACTTCGCTGCTGCCCAAGCTGGCTGCCCTGCACCGTCCCGAGAGGCTTCCGCTGATGGCGGCCTCGCTGCTCGAGTTCGTCAACAGGACTGCCCTGTTCGGCTGGGTAACCCGGCTGGGACAGCTGAACCTGGGCAACGGCAACCACAGCAGCTCGGCGGCCATCGTCTCAGAAGAAGAGTTGCTGGCGCTGGCCGAACAAGCCGAGGCCGACGCTTCCATTGAGACAGAGGAGCGCGATCTGATACAAGCCATCTTGCGGTTTGGCGACGTTACCGCGCGCGAGGTGATGGTGCCGCGCACCGACATGGTCACGCTGAGCCGCGATCAGGATGTCGAGGCTGCCCTGGAGGAGTCGCTGCGCTCCAGCTTCAGCCGGTTCCCGGTGGTGGGTCAGGATGCGGACAACATCATCGGGGTGGTGCATACCCGCGACTTGATGCTGGCCGTGCGCCAGACTTCGGCAACCGGTGGCGCGGCGGCCAACCCCGCGGCCGACACCCTCGCGTCTGGGGCGGCCACCAACCCCGCGGCGCAGACCGTCAATTCAGTGCTGCGGCCGGTCATATTCATCCCCGACACCAAACCGGTGGCCGACCTGCTGCGCGAGATGCAAGAAAAACGGCTGCATCTGGCGGTACTGATTGACGAGTTCGGCGGCACGGCCGGCCTGGTGACACTGGAGGATCTAATTGAGGAGTTGGTGGGCGAGATAACCGATGAGTTTGACGTGGAGGAACCGCTGATCGAGCGTCTGTCGGACGGAGCCTTCAGGGTCAATGGTCGGGTCACCCAAGAGGAACTCGAGCTGGTCATGAAACGCGAGCTGCCCAAGGGCGACTGGACCACGGTCGGCGGTCTTATATTCACCCATGTGGGACATCTGCCAGCCGAGGGCGAGGCTCTGCTGATCGGGGAGTGCCTGTTCCATGTGGAGCGCATCGTGGGGCAGCGGATTGCCCGGGTCAAGGTGGCCGTTCCCTAAGCTACGCTGAAAGAAGTGGGAGCTGCAGCGGACATACCGACAGAGATTTTGCGAGGCGCCATACCCGACCATGTTGCCTGCGTCATGGACGGCAACGGGCGCTGGGCAACCCAGCAGGGTTTGGCGCGCACGCAAGGGCACAGCGCCGGCGAGGAGGCATTGTTCGACACCATAGAGGGCGCGCTGGATCTGGGGATCGGCTGGTTCACGGTGTATGCCTTTTCAACTGAGAACTGGCAGCGCCCGGCTCAGGAGGTTGACTATCTGCTGGGCTTTTCGCGCCATCTTTTGCGCAAGCGACTGGATGAGCTGAACCAGCGAAATGTGCGCATCCGTTTCATCGGGCGGCGGCGTGAGCCGGTGGATGAGAGCCTGATTGCGGAGATAAACGAGGCCGAGGAGCTGACCCGCAACAATGACAGGATGACCCTGACCGTGGCGTTCAACTATGGCGGACGGGCCGAGATCGTGGACGCCATCAGGTCGCTGGTGGCCGAGTTGGATGTGTCGGGTGCGGCGACCGAGCCGGGCGCGGCCGCAGACATCACCGAGGAAGCCGTCAGCCGGCATCTGTATTGCCCCGACATGCCCGACCCCGACCTGGTGATCCGCACCTCGGGCGAAAGCCGCATCTCCAACTTCTTGCTGTGGCAGATTGCCTACAGCGAGCTGGTGTTCTTCGATGTGCTGTGGCCGGACTTCAGGCGCCAGCATCTGTTCGAAGCCATCTGCGAATATCAGCGGCGCGAGCGGCGCTATGGCGGACACTGATGCCGACCGCCAGCTACCCGTCCATCGTTTTGCGCACCTACAAATTCGGCGAGGCCGACCGGGTGGTGGTGCTGCTCTCCCAGCAAGGCGGCAAGTTGCGGGGGGTGGCCAAAGGGGTTCGCAAG
>CAZERQ010000102.1:0-9289 GCA_964514465.1 uncultured Acidimicrobiales bacterium | reverse complement strand
CGATGCCCCAGCCCAGCCAGCGGGTGCCGGCGGGATCGGGATGAACCAGCTCCAGCCACATGAATACAGCCACCGCCAGCACACCCAGCCAGCCGCCGGAGATGATCGGGTGGGGCGCGGCGCGCTGGTCGTGGCGGGCGTGCCAGCCGCGATGGTCGGCGCGGGGCGCGTATTCGGTATCGCCCCAATCGCCAGACCCCAGTCCGGCCAATGTCTCCCACGGGCTCAGCACCCGCCAGACATTGCCCACAACCCCCGAAACAATCTGAAAGCCCACCCAAAACACAACGAAGATCGCCACCGGAGCGATGGAAGCCCCCTCCCCCAGTGGCGCAAATAGGGCCGCCCACAGCACCACAAAAAACATTACCAACCCCAGCACCTGCAAAGCCACATAGCCGAAGCTGGCACCGGAGTTGACGGGCCGGGCGCTGAAAGTCCGACCCTGACTGGCGCGGGCAAGCCGAGGTCGCTTCCACAAAAATCCCAGCAGCAAAAAGGAGATCACCAAAGCGGCGACCGCGCTGTTGGCGAACAACCAGGTGGGCAGCGGCAGGTCGGATCGTCCGCCGATGCCGTGGGCCAACAAATGTGCGCTCATCTCAGATTGGGTTCCGTTAAATATAGCGGTCCGGAACAAACAAACGAGGCAAGCAAACTCTATTCGGACGACCCCACGGCAAACAGCTGAAACAACCTATTGCGTCGGCCAGCGGTATCCACAAAGTCCACGTCATACACACCTTGCTCGGTCAGTCTGCCTTTGAGACAGAGTTGTCTAGTGAAAACCGTGACTTGTTCGCGCAAATTCAAATCACTTATTTCAACAACGCCCAACCGAGGCAGCCCAAATGAGCCTGTGGTGATAATCGAGATTTCAAATGCATCGTTCAATGCGACTTGATAGCTCAACTCTTGTCCTTCGCCCCCCCCTTGTTCCACTCGCACTGTGATGTTTGGGCGACAAGGTACCTGGCCGATATCCCCAATTGAAATTGACGGCGGAGAGGGGGGGGTACCGTCTTCGCTGGATGCTGTTGTGGGGGGCGAGGTGACGACAGGTGGCCGGGTGGTGGTTGGCGGTGGAAGGCTTCTGTCAACGAATATGGTGGTGGCGGTGGGATAGACGACTCTTCTGCCGCTAATGACGTCACCAGTTGTGATCTCCGGAAGGGTTGTGGTGGTTGTTGTTGTCGTGGTTGTGGTCGTCGTCGTGGTGGTGGTGGTCGTCGTCTGGCGAGAGGTGGTGGGGGGCGTGGTTGTGGCCGGACGGGAGGTTGTGGGTGGGACGGTGGTTGTCGTTGTGGTGGTTGTGGTGGTCGTGGTTGTGGTGGTTGTGGTCGTCGTGGTTGTGGTGGTGGCGTCGGGGTCGCCTATGGGGAGGAATGTGGTTGCGGTGGCAGTGGTCGGGGATGCCGCCGAGGCGGTCGTGGAGCTTACTGAAAGATTGGGCAGCACTGTCGTCTCGGTGTCGTTGCCGCCGGTGCCGAAGATGAGGTAGAACACCGCGACAATGCCGACCGCCAGCAAAATTGTGCCGGCGAAAACCAGCCTGGTTTTCAAGGTGGTTTTATTGTCGTTGTCTGGCATGACTGGGTTGGTTTAGACTGTGCCAGCTAGGACACCGCCAACTCAAAGATGAGCTGGTGGTTGGCTTCAAATTCCACCTCAAAGATGCCCGGTATGTCGGCTGCAAAGTCAAAGCTGGCGGGGGTGTCGGGCCCGGCATAAGCAGTCAAGTCATAGCCGTGCAGATGGACTTCCTGGTTGGGCTGGTCGGAGAAAATCTCAATCACCAGATTGTCGCCCAGACTGGCTTCATAGCGGCGCTCGGCTGGTTGAAGCTGGCCATTGATGTTTTGGTTTATTTCACCGTCAGCCACAAAAATGCGGATGTCGGCTGTGGGTTCAGGGATGGTTGTGGTTGTTGTGGTGGTGGTCGTGGTGGTGGTTGTTGTTGGCGCGGCGGTCGTGGTGGGGGCAGCGGTCGTCGTGACAGGTTCGGCGGCCGTGGTGGTTGGTTCTGCCGCGGGAATAGGTTCGGTCGCTGG
Organism: uncultured Acidimicrobiales bacterium; assembly: GCA_964514465.1. Classification (GTDB taxonomy): domain Bacteria; phylum Actinomycetota; class Acidimicrobiia; order Acidimicrobiales; family Hopanoidiivorantaceae; genus Hopanoidiivorans. The sequence continues at coordinate 7,238 of CAZERQ010000102.1, read as the reverse complement.
GGTTTGGGGGTTGCTATCGCCGCCACAAGCCGTCGTAAAGGCCAGCATCACCACAGCCAGCACAGCCAAAAGCCACGCAGCAAGAGTCCGCGCCGAAAACTGGGCCACCGCCACGGTTGCTGATGTCGCCACAGTTGTTGTCGAAGTTGCCGCCCTGGGCTTGAAAGTCCTCAAAATCCTGATGCTAAGTTGCCTGACAATATATATACAATCTACCTAGCACTTCCCCTAACTTGGCGGAACGAGGCCCGGCAATTGAGGCGGGCGAGATCAACCCTCCTCGGTCGGCCCCACGGCAAATAGCTGGAACAGCCTTTGTCGCACGCCAGCCGTATCCAAAAAATCCACATCATAGACCCCTTCTTGAGCCCGCTCGATTATCAGGCAGACCTCACGGGTGAAAGCCGTTATCTGTTCGCGCAAATTCAACTCCTCAATCTCAATTTGACCCAGCCGTGGCAACCCGAAGGTTCCGACAGTTGAGATGGAGATTTCGAGGTAGTCGCCCACCTCAACCTGATAGCTGAGGTCGCCTCCCCTGACGTCTTGGCCCGCAATCTGCACGCTGATGTTGGGCCGACAGGGAACTCGGCTAACATCGCCAAATGATATTGTCGGAATGGTGGGGGGAGGCTGAACGTTGTCTTCCCCGATTGGCACTGTTGTGGTGGTCGTCGTGGTGGTGGTCGTGGTGGTGGTTGTGGTGGTTGGCGCGGGGATGCTTCGGTCGATGAAGATGGTTGTGGCGGTGGGATAGACGATTCTTCTCTGGATGCTGGGCGGGATGGTGGTTGTGGTGGTGGTCGTTGTGGTCGAGGTTGTGGTGGTGGTCGTGGACGTTGTTGTGGGGATCGGGCGGGCGGGAGCGGTGGTTTGCGGCGGTGCCGTGGTGGCCGCAACGGTGGTGGACGGAGGGACGGTGGTCGTCGTGGTGGCGGTTTCGGTGGTGGTCGGCGCGGCGGCGGCTGGCTCGGTGGTGGTTGCGGGGGCCGGCTCGGTGGCTTGCGTTGGAGAGTCGGAGGTGGTGGTTTGTTGAGGCTGGGTAGTGGCTGGCTGGGTGTCTGCCGGCTGGGTGGTAGCCGAGGTGTCGCTGGTGCTGTCGCCGCCTCCGCAAGCCGTGGCGAAAACCAGTGCTGCCATAAAGACTGCCGCCAGAAATATTGTTGGGGTGGCCGCTTTGGGCCTGAATAACTTCAAAATTCAAGGATGGGGTTGCTTAGATATATCTATTCAATCTACCTGAGACTGACCAGACTTGGCGCTAGCCCGGCGTGCTAGCTCGGCGCGCACAGCTCCACGGCCGACAGCAACGCATTGCGCAGCTCCCGGGGATCGATCACCTCATCGGTGCCCAACCGGTCGGCCAGACGATAGGGCCCGGCTTGCTGGCTGGCCTCCACTTCGGCCTGGGTCTGCTGATCCAGCTTGGCGGAGCGGCCGCCGCTGTCGGCTGGCATGGCGGCCATGTTGACACTGGGCAGGGACAACGTCAGGCTCTGGTTGTCGAACGGATTTTGCCCCATGGTAACGGCCCCGAAACCGAAGGCCTTGCGCATGGTTACTTGCAGCTTGGGATTTTTCATGCGGCGCTGCGCCTTGAACATCTGTCCGCCCCAGCGCAAGATGCCGGACTGCTCGGCCTGCGTGCCGGCCATGACCCCAGGGTTGTCGGCCAGAAAAATCACCGGCAGACCGAAAGCCGACATGGAGCCGATGAAGTCCGTGCCCTTGATGGCCGCCGAGCTGTCCAGCGCACCCGCCAGGTGAGCCGGATTGTTGGCCACCAGCGCGACCGCGTGCCCGCCCAGACGAGCCAGCCCGCAGATCAGCGAGCGGCCGAAGTCGGGCTGTATCTCAAAAAAGGAGGAGTCGTCCACCACTGCCTCGATCACCTGATGCATGTCGTAGGGCTGGCGGTCGTTGGGCGAGATTATGTCCAGCAGCTCCTCGCAAATCCTGGGTTGCGTCTGGGGGCCCGACAGGCGAGGGGTCGCGCCGCGAGAGCTCTGCGGCAGATACGACAGATAGCGCCGCGCCATGTCCAGTGCCGACTGGTCGTCAGGCGCGACATTGTGGACGGTGCCGGCAACTTCGGCGCAGATCTGGGGGCCGCCTAACTCCTGCTTGGTTACCTCCTCGCCCGTGGCTGCCTTGACCAGCGGAGGGCCGCCGGTGAACATGGCGCCATAGCCGGTCATCACCACGAAATCGCTGAGCGGCGCGGTGATGGCACTGTGGCCGGCCGAGGCACCCATCACCAGACACACCATCGGCACCTGCCCGCCCAGATCGGCCAGCGCCAAAAGATCGTTGGGGGCGCGGCTGCCGCCGGTGTCGGTCAGACGGTGGCCGGCGCCTTCCAGCATCATCACCAGCGGCGCGCCGTGGCGGGCGGCCAGCTCGGCTATGCGATGGCGCTTGGCGGTGCCACCCGAGCCGATGGATCCGCCCAGGGTGGTGAAGTCCTCGGCTCCGGCATAGACCGGCCGGGCGTTGATCTTGCCGTGGCCGCAAACGAAGGCGTCGGCGGCGATGTTGTCCTGGGTGCCGACCAGGGTTCCCAGCTCCACGAAGGTGCCGGGGTCGAACAGATGCTCGAGGCGCTGGCGGGCGGTGAGCTTGCCCTGGGAGTGCATGTATTTTTCGATCCGATCGGGGCCGCCCATGGCGTGGGCTGCCTGGCGGCGGGCGGCGAGTTCGGCCAGCCAGGGTTGCCATTGCTCGCGGTTGTCGGTTGCGCGGTTGCGTTTGCCTTCGCCTTTGCCCACAAATCCAGCCTATAATATTGTGCTTATGCATTTGGATGTTATGGCATCGTCTCTGCCGCTGGCCGACATGCAACAGCTGGCCAAGCGCATCGAAGACGCCGGCCTGGACGGGATCTGGCTGACCGAGGGCGGGCGCACCGCCTATCTGAGCTGTGCCGCCGCCGCCCTGGCGACCGAGCGGGTTACCCTGGGCACGGCCATCGCCCTGGCCTTCCCGCGCAGTCCCATGATCACCGCGCAGATTGCCTGGGAGTTGGCCCAAGCCAGCGGGGGCCGTTTCGTGCTGGGGCTGGGCACCCAAATCAAGGCGCATATTGAGCGGCGCTTTTCGATGCCGTTTGACCCGCCGGGGCCTCGTCTGCGCGAATATGTGCTGGCGACCAAAGCCATCTTCGAGGCGTTCCAGAACGAGACCGACCTGAAATTTGAAGGCGAGCACTTCCGCCACGAGCTGTGGGGCACCGTCTGGAATCCGGGGCCGATTGAGCATCCCGAGGTGCCGGTGTATGTCTCGGCGGTGCGGCCCTGGATGTGTGCCATGGCCGGCGAGGTGGCCGACGGGCTGCACGTGCATCCGTTCCATTCGCCCGACTATATCCGTGAGCAGATGCTGCCCCATGTGGAGCGGGGCGCGGCGAAGGCGGGGCGGAGTCTGGCGCAGGTGCAGCTGGTGATACCGGTGATGATCTGCGTGGGCGACACCGACGAGGAGCTGGATCGCACACGGCAGCACGCCCGCACGATGATTGCGTTCTATGGCACCACCCGGGCGTATGCCTCGGTGTTTGAGCAGCACGGATTTGACGACTTGTGCACCCAGCTGCACAGCCGGCAAAAGGCGGGGGATCTCGAGGGGCAGCTGGCGCTGGTGACCGACGAGGTGCTGGACAACTATGTGGTGACGGCCGGCTGGGACGATTTGGCGGCGAGCCTGGCGGCGAGGTATGAGGGGTTGGCGCCCAGTGTGCGGCTGATGACCTATACGGCCATGTCGCAGGTGTCCCGGGATCCGGATGTGCTGGAGCGTTGGGGGGCGGTAGCGGCGGAGTTGCGGGGGCGGGGTTAGCGCGGCAGCGGCGCGTGCGGGAAGTCCTCCAGCACCAACTTGGCGAAGCGCTCGCATTCCCTCTGGTGCGGATAGCCCGACAAGATGAAGGCGTCCACCCCCACCGACTGATAGGCCTCCAGCTTGGCCCTGATCTGATCCGGGTCGCCCACCAAAGCGGCTCCGGCTCCGCTGCGGGCGCGGCCGATGCCGGTCCACAAACCGGGCTCCACGAAATGATCCTCGTCGGCCTGCTCACGCAACTCGGCCTGGCGCTGCACTCCATAGGAAGCGGCGTCCAGCGAACGCTTGCGGATGCGCTCGCCTTCCTCGGGGTCGAGCTTGCTCAGCAGATCAGCGGCGGCTTCGTGGGCCTGCGATTCGGTCTCGCGCACAATCATGTGGGTGCGCAGTCCGAACTTCAGGGTGCGGTCGTATTTGGCGGCGCGCTGGCGCATCTCGGTTACGGTCTGGCCCAGCGCCTCCACCGTGTCGGGCCAGCTCAAGAACACGTCTGCATCTGAGGCTGCCGTGTCCTTGGCGTCATCGGAGAAGCCGCCGAAATAATAGGGCGGACACTTGCCCGAGACCGTGCGGGCGCGGGGCGGCTCGACCGACAACTTGAGGAACTCGCCGTCCATGTCCACGCCTTTGCCGTCCAGCAGGGCGCGCAACACCCGCATGCATTCGCGGGCGCGCTGATAGCGCGGCGCCGACTCCAGCTGTTCGCCGGGGACATCGCTTGAGATGATGTTGATGGTCAGTCGGCCATCCAGCATCTGATCCAGGGTGGCCAGCTGACGGGCCAGCTGCGGCGGCCACATCTCCCCCATGCGCACGGCCAGCAGCAGCTGCATCTGCTTGACGTCGGGCGCCACGCCGCCGGCGAAGGACACGCTGTCGATGCCCAGGGTGTAGCCGGAGGGCAGCAAGATGTTGTCGAAGCCGCAGCGGTCGGCGGCCAGGGTGATGTTGCGGCAGTGCGGGAAGGAACTGGCCAGCTTGGGGTCGGGGACGCCCAGGAATTCGTAGTCGTCATCGCACAGCGCGGCGAACCAGGCGACTTCGGCTTTGGCGGTGGATTTGGCGGCGGATTTGCCGGCGTCACCCCCAGCCGCGACTTCGGCTTTGGCAGCGGTCATGGCAGCGGATACCCCTGGGACGCCTCGATGATGTCATAGCAGTCGTTGCGATCCAGCTTGACCCCCAGCGCCGCGGTGCTGGCCTGCAGTCGCTCGGGGCGGGTGGTGCCCAGGATGGCGACGGGACGGCTGGGATGCGCCAGCACAAAAGCCAGAGCCACCGCGCTGCGATCGGCGCCTTCGCGTTCGGCCAGACGATCCAGCACCGCAACCAGCTCGGCGCTGACGTCATCGCCTGTGGCCAGTCGCCCGCCCGCCAGAGGGCTCCATGCCAGCGGCGTTATGCCCTGGGCCATGCAGCGGTCGAAGGTTCCGTCCATCATGGGCGTCAGCGTGGCGGCGGAGAACTCGGGTTGGCTGGTGGCCAGCGGCTCCGACAGACACTGGCTGAGCGCCTCGTGCTGGGCGACCGTGAAGTTGGACACCCCGATGTGGCGGATCTTGCCGGCCTGTCGCAGCCCCTCCAGCGTCTCGGCCAGGTCGCTCGGGTGGACGAACATGTCGGGGCGGTGGATTTGGTAGAGGTCGATCACGTCAATGCCCAGCCGGGACAGCGATGCGTCGCAGGCTTGGGTGAGATATTTTTTGGAGGAGTCATAGGGCTGGGGCGGCAGGATGCCTCCCTTGGTGGCGATCAGGAATTTGTCGCGCAGGCCTTTGGCTTGGGCCAGGGTCTTGCCCAGGATGGTCTCGCAGTCGCCGAAGCCAGCGCCGCCATAGTCCAGCCCATAGACATCGGCCGTGTCGATCAGGGTCATGTCGGCTTCGAGGGCGGTCTCCAGCAGCTGCTGGGATTTGGACAGGTCCGGGTCGGTCATGCGCCAGCAGCCGAACGCCAGCGGGCCGCAGGTGTCGCTGCCGATTTTTCTTTGGTCGGTTGAAACTATGGAATCCATTATTGATATGCTAGTTTGGGATTGGCAAAGCACAGTATAAAATTAGGTTCGGGAATTGCTGGCGCGCGATTGGCGTGCCTTGAACCACACCGACCGCGACCCGGCACGAACCCCCACACTCCGACCTGACCCCGACCCCCAACCCAAGCACCCCAAACCCAGATGTCTGCACCTGACCCCATCAAATTCGGCCTCATCGGAGTGGGCATGATGGGCCAGGAGCACCTGGGCAACCTGATGGCTCTGCCGGGCGTTGAAGTGGTGGCCATAACCGACCCGCATGAGCCGTCGCGCGCGCAGATGCGAAACCTCTGGTCGGGTGGAGTGGGTGGCAGCGCCCTTCGCGGCATCCGTCCAGGTGGCGGTGGTGGCGACGACGGCGGCAGGGCCGACGTTCGCGGCGGCAACAGCGACCGACCCCCGCTGGCCGAATTCGACAACCACCGGGACATGCTGTCGGCCGATCTGTGCGATGCGGTGGTGGTGTCGACTCCGAACTTCACCCACCTCGACGTCATGGCCGATGTGCTCGCCACGTCTTGTCATGTGATGGTGGAAAAACCGCTGGGCCTCAACGTCAAGGAGTGCCTCAAGATTATGGATCTGGCCGAGAAAGCCAACTACGGTGGCCTGGCCTGGGTGGGCCTGGAATATCGCTATATGCCGCCAATTGCCCGTCTGATCCAGGAAGTGCAAGACGGACTTGTCGGCCAGCTGAAGATGGTCGCCATCCGAGAGCACCGCTTTCCATTTTTGGACAAGGTGGACAACTGGAACCGGTTTTGTCGCAGCACGGGCGGGACTTTCGTGGAGAAGTGCTGCCACTTTTTTGACCTGATGGACATCATCGCACAAGCTCGGCCGGCGCAGGTTTTCGCTTCCGGGTCACAAGCCGTCAATCATCTGGAGGAGCGCTATGGCGGGGAGTGCCCGGACATGCTGGACAACGCCTATGTGGTGGTGGACTATGCCAACGGCGTGCGCGGGATGCTGGACTTGTGCATGTTCGCCGATGCCACGCACAACCAGGAGGAGGTGGTGGCGGTTGGCGATCGAGGCAAGGTGGAGGCGTTTGTGCCCGAGGGGATCGTGCGCAAGGGCCGGCGCGGGCAGCACTGGATCGGGGAGGTGGAGACGGAGGAGGTGACCGACGACCGGGTTGCCTTTGAAGGCGGGCACAGCGGCTCGAGCTATCTGGAACTGCTGGCGTTTGTGGAGGCCATCGCCGGCGGGCGGGAGCCTGAGGTGACTTTGCTGGACGGGTTGTGGGCGGTGGCGGTGGGCCAGGCCGGACACTTGTCGATTGAGAAGCGGCGGCCCGTGGAGATGTCGGAGGTTATGCCGAAGTCGCTGCTGGAGGGTTAGGTGGTTCGGGGGGTTGGGGGGG
>CAZERQ010000101.1:0-5481 GCA_964514465.1 uncultured Acidimicrobiales bacterium | reverse complement strand
ATCTCAAAACCTCGGAGGAACCAAAGTGTTGGACTACATCAGAAACTCATTCGGCAAGTCGGCAGGCCCGGCCACCAGCAAGCCCGCCGCCGCAAGCACAACCGCCACCGCGCGCCCAGCAACCACCAGAACCAAACGAACAGCAACAGTCGCCCTGGCCGGCGCACTGGCACTGCTGGCATCCGTCCTCACACTGGTCGCCCCGACTGCCAACCCAGCCCATGCCCAGCAGACATCCTATTACGATCCGGGGGGGATAATTGAAGCGTATAACATGAACCATCCTGACTTTAGCACGGCAAACCATTTGGTACAGCATCGGCCAACCAGAATAGTTCCGGATGGGGTCGTGATACCTTATATTATCAAGCCACAGGCAGGCAGCCACATGGATTGCACAGCAGAAAGAACCTATAATGATCCATCGGATCAAGCAATGTCTGGGACTGCGCTGATATGGACGCACGCCAGTGGAGCATCTGACCAGCTAGTGCTCAGACCAATGGGAGCAGGAGCTGACTGCAGATATGATGTGGAATTCCTGCTCGCCAGCAATACCGTGTCGGGTGAGACGGTTTGGTATGGGCCACACGATAAGCAGTTCAACTTGCCGGGGAAATTTACCATTATACCGGGTAGCGAAACCAACAGGACTGCCTACACGTCATATGAGAAAATCCTCACATACGTCCCCAACATCACCCTCACCCTGCCGCCAATCGAAATAACAGGCCGCGGCGACGCCTCCATTCAGGGCACCAAAATTGATGTGCGAGTGGCACCCAAAAATCAGGCAGACACAGATATGGGTTGCGGCGGGAAAATCCAGGTGATTGTCAACCAAGACGGCACGACATCGCTGTCGGACGACAGTGTTTTGTTTCAACAGCCGGCGGGCTCAAGGAACGACTGCGGCCCCTACGTTCTGACGTTCCCCGACACAGACCCAGCCCGCAACAAGCTGGTGAGGGTTGCTGGCGCCGCCGAAACAGCAGAGGTGACACACACCAGCAGAGACGCCTCCTCCGCCTATGAGCGCCCCGAGAAACCCATCAACGTTGCCTCTGAGGTCAACGGGCTTCCCGAGGGGCATCCAGATGGTGCGAGTTCAACCTATGTGACGACATTCACGCCTGTGGGCCCGGACGCAAGCACGGATCCCCACGCAGGCTGCACAGCGTTCACCGAGACGATGGTATGGAACGGCCCCGAAATGAAACACAAGGCATTTGAGCCCAACGTAGTTGATCTCCCACGGGGCACCACAATGGCCAGCGAAGCCTGCGTCTATGACATCACCTGGCCGGAAGTGCCGGGATATAGAGTGGACACGGGCAATTCCGACACGCAGGTCCGCAAAGGCAACGAGATGGTGAGCGCGACCTACATTGACTCGCCGGGAACAACCTTTGACCCACAAATCACCATTCAGGTGCCGAATTATCCAGACGATGGTGACGACACCATGCACTTCTATGAAACCGTCTCGTTCGATGTCGAGTTTGCGCGCTCGGCCGGGCCAGCCGACGGCTGCTCGGATTTGACGGGCAGCAACGCGGTCACATATGAGGTGTCTGGCAACGCCAACGCAGGCGTGGCGCAACCAGTGGGCGGCGCAGCTCCGTTTCTGATTGATGTGCCCGACGGGGAAGAGGACGCAACGGGCGACACCGAACACTGCGTCTACACAGTAACATTCCCGACCAGGTTCCCGGAAACTGGCAGGGCATCCGCAAGCAGCGGGCAGCAATATGTATTGACCCTGGTGGATAATGCCAACACTGCGACCGGCACGGTCGACAACCTCAATGCGCCCACCAGCCTCCAGCTGAGCCGGGAATACCAGGCGGGCAATATTGTGTTCGGCGGGAGCTTCAGTGCTTTACCACCTAGTGTGGTGGAAGGCTCCAACAGCTTGTATCATAACACTCGCTTCAATGTTGAGGTTGCCCCCACGGATGACTCTCCATCCGGGTGTTCGTCAGTTTCAACGGATTCCTCAAATGCCAGACGGCGACTCACATTTGGAGATGAAGTCGGCGGCTCGACTGGCACCACAACTCCGCAGTTAATTGACCGACCGGGGGGAGAGACCGACCGTTGCGTCTATAAAATGGTCTACCCTGAATATATCCGATCCGCGGACGGGGTGACGCCGGCCTGGACATTGAAGCTGGGTGAGTTGTTGCCAGCGGATGGATTGATAGGCGTAGGTCTAGCACAAGGGGGAGGAGCTCGCTACAACCAGGTGTTCGCTCCGCCATTCACCGTGCGGGTTCCCCAGGTCAGCGGTGAGGGCACGGCAGATAATGCCTACGCGGGCGCCAAGCTAACAGCCACAGTCGCCCGGGCCGCCGGGCCGGCCTCTGGTTGCTCCAGCGGCGATGCTGTCTGGACGGTGCAGACCGACGGCACGGTCACCACCGACTTTGACTTCATCGAATATCCGGTGAGCCAGAACACCCGCTGCAGCTACACCATAACCTTCCCCGACAACGAAACCCCGGCCGAAGTCGGCGACCCGGCGCGGCTGTCGCTGTCGAGCGCAAGCACGGCCGCCCACACGGTGGCATATGACACCGCCAACGCCGAGGTGCTCTATGACTCGCTGTTCAGCCCGAGCTATGTGGGCGGAGCGGCAAACGAAATCTGGGTGCCGTTCGTCGATCCCAACAACAACGGCGACAACCTGCTGGAAGACGCCACCTTCACCGTTGAATATGCTCCCGCCGCCAGCCAGCACGCTGCCTGCGTGGCAACTCCGACCACCCAGAATTACGAGGTTGGCATTGGTGGCTCACACGCTGCGGGTGGTGACGCAACCGTGGTCAGCAGCGAGGCTTTGGTTTCGCTGGTGGACATACCTGGCGGCCAGACCAATCGCTGCCGCTATGTGGCCAACTTCGCCGACAGCTTCGACCACATGGTTTCCGGCTCAACCCAAACCTATCATCTGGTGACCCAGGACAATCTGGAGTTTGACGGCGCCACCGGCGACATCTTCGCGGCCTATGGCACCGGCACGGTGTTCGAAGCCAACGTCGACATCTCGGTGTCGCCGCGCAAGACCCTGGACGCCAACGGAATGCCGACCGACCAGAGCGCATTCCATGACCCCAATGGTGCGACCAGAACTTTCATCTTGGTGAACATTGCGCGCTCGGGCGGCCCGGCTTCGGGATGTTCAACTCTGAACAACCTGAAGTTTGGAATTCAAGCTGACGGCACGGTTGAACCAACAATCGGCAGAATATTTCTGATCGACCAGCCCCGAGGCGAAACCGGCAACTGTGAATATGCGGTAACGTTCTCCGATTCGCTGACGCCGCACGCCTCGGTGACGCCCACCTGGACGCTGAACCGCGACCAGTCAGCTATTCCCGCGCTGACCGCCGCCAACCCGTCGGTTTCAACCAGCTTTTTCGAGGACGCCTCCAACTTCCTGCCGCAGGTCAGCACCGCGCTGCCGGGCGGCCGTGAGGGCCTGGCTCCCTCGGGCGGCACCGCGGCGAACCTGTTCGCCGGCGCCAGCTTCACGCTCCGCATTGCGCCCGTTGCGGGTTCGCACGCTGACTGCTCCGATGCCGTGACCCACACCTACACCGTCAGCGACTCCGGAACGTTTGAGGCCACCCCGGAGGTGGAAACGCTGGTGGACGTGCCCTTGATGCAGACCACCCGCTGCGCCTACACCGCCACCATCTCGCCCGCCAGCCTGAGCTCGCCCGCCAGCTCGCCCCTCTCGTGGCAGCTGGATCTCGACTCGGCCGCCAGCCAGCCAGTCTCGGGCGGCTCGGTGGCAATCACGGTGAGCTATGTGCTGGCCGGCGATGTGACCTTTGATCTTGCCCCGGCGATCACGGTGCCGCAATATAACGGCGATGACGACCCCGCCAGCAACGCCTTTGCGGGCGAGCAGATCAGGGCCACCATCACCAAGAACACCGGCCCGGCCACAGGCTGCACGGCCGACGCCACCACCATCACCTACACCATCGGCGCCAACGGCTCGGTTTCAACCTCAGATTCGCTGACGCTGGTTGACTATCCGCAGGCCGAATCCACCCGCTGCACCTACACGCTGGTGTGGTCGGCCAACGAGGTCGGCGCGGGCGCTTCGCCGAAGCTGGCACTGCAGACCGCCGCTCCCGCCGCAACCCCGTCCACCGCGGCCAGCGCCGGAGACCGCGACCTGACGGCCGAATATTGGGCGCCCACCAGCAACTTTGAGCCGGCTGTTTCTGGTTCGGTTGAGCTGGTGGACGAGGACGAAGACGATGCCAACGACCTGGCCGGCGTGACGCTGGAAGTCGGCTATGCCCCGGTGGACGGCTCCGACGACAACTGCTCGTCGGCTGTGTCTGAGACCTATGCGGTCGGCGCTGACGGCGCGCTGGCGTTGGACGCGTCTTCTGCCGCGGTTTCGCTGGTGGATCGACCCACCGGCGTGAACGCGCGCTGTGTCTATGCGCTGACCTATCCCGAGGCGGTGGCAGCAGCTGTCGCGCCTGACGCTCCGGCCGGCACCGAGGCTGTGAGTGTGCCTGTGGCCGCCGGCACGCTAACGCAGCTGACCGCGGCCGATGCGCTGGTGCTGAACTATTCCATTCCACCCGCGCCGCCCGTTCGGGTGCGGGTTGATCCGGTGCCCTTGATGTCGGCCAACCGGGGAGTGGAGCGACTGCCCGTGCAGGTGGCGCTGGCGGTGCCGTCTGGTGCGTTTATTTTGGGCGATGCCTTTGAGATTCTGGTGTGGGTGCCCGGCGCCTGCGGAACCGACACCTTCTTGTTCGGCGGCGTGCCCGCTTCGGCTGGTGTGGCTTATGCCGCGCCGGCTGTTGGCAGCGCCGGCCAGGTCGTGGCGGTGGGCGAGGGCGCTTCGCTGGTGAACCGCCAGGCGTCTTATTCTCTGCCGCCCTATGTTGACGGCGCTGGCGGGCGCGAAGCCTGCGCAGTGCGAGTTAGTGTGCTGGCCGCCCCGCCGGGATGTTCGCTGGTGGGAGCCGCCGGTGTGGACGGGCAAGGCCGGTCATACATCGAGTCTGTCTGGTCGCAAGGTGCCACTGGCTTTAACCTGACCGCCAGCTTCAGCTGCCCAGACGTGATGACCCAAGTTGCCCAGGGCAGCGTGTCGCTGTCGCAGGGTTGGATGACCTTGCCGTTCAACGGAGCCACCGGCACCTCACCCGATGAGTTCGCCCGAGCCCTGAGCGGTGCGGTGTCTTCTCTGTGGGTGTGGAACACGGGCTTGCAGAGCTGGCTGGGCTGGACTGCCCGGCACGGCGAGGTGGGGCTGTCGCAGCTTGCGCAGGGCCAGACGGTCATGGCCTATGTGCACAGTGATGTGACCATCACCTATTCGCCCGCGGATCTGCTGGAGCCACACGAGGCAAGCGGCAGTTTGTCGCTGGAGCCGAGATACAGCCTGCACACCTTTGGCGGCGATGCGCCGGCTCGGGTTTCGAGTCTGGTGCGCCAGCC
>CAZERQ010000100.1:0-4334 GCA_964514465.1 uncultured Acidimicrobiales bacterium | reverse complement strand
GCTTTCGGGGCGGCCGTCGGGGGTGCCGATGCCATCTGCGTGCTACCGCATGACTTTGTGGGACGAGGGGCGCGGGGCGTCGGAGCGGCGAGCCGAGACAGCGGGGCGCATCGCCTGGCGCGCAACATCTCACACATTCTGTTGGACGAAGCGCACCTGGCGCAAGTGGCGGATCCGGCATTCGGCTCGGGCTATGTGGAGGAGCTGACCGGGCAGTTGGCCGACAAGGCCTGGGAGGTGTTCGCCCAGATTCAGGACAAAGGTGGGATCGTGGCTGTGCTTGAAAACGGAGAGGCCGCCGAGTGGGTGGCGGAAACTTGGCAGCGCAGGTTGTTGGACATCAGACACCGCCGCCAGCCGATTTGCGGGGTTAGCGAGTTTCCAGATTTGGACGAAGTGGGGGCTGTCGGCGAAGTTGGTGCCGCGACTGCCGGGGTTGGCGTTGCCGGGGTCGGCGTTGCCCAAGGCGAGGTCGGCGTTGCCAGCGACACCGAAACCGCGTTTCCCTTGCGCCGGCTGTCCGAGCCATATGAAAACCTGCGCGACCGCGCCGCCACCATCGCCCAAGCCACGGGCCAGCCACCCACAGTATTCCTGGCGGTGCTGGGGACATTCGCCGAAGCCTCGGCCCGGGTCGGCTTTGCCCAGAACCTGCTGGCCGCGGGCGGGATTGTGGCGGTGCTGGGTTCGGGCGAGGATCTGGCAGCCGAGTTCAAGTCGTCCCAAGCACCCATCGCCGTCATCTGCTCATCCGATGAAACATACCAAAACCAGGCCAGCCAAGCCACCGACACACTGCGCGAGACCGGCTGCCAGGGCGTCTATCTGGCGGGCAAGATCAAAGGCGAACAGCTGAGCCAGATAAACTTCGACGGCTCACTTCATGCCGGCTGCGATGCAGTGGGATTTCTGGACGGGCTGCTCAGCAGATTTGAACAGCGGGACAGCGGCAACAAGGCGGCCCGACAATGACCGACCCCAACGGCCACAACTGGCACACCCCCGAGGGCATCGACATCAAGCCGTCCTATGGCCCCGACGACACAGCCGGCCTGGACTTCGTCAACAGCTATCCCGGACTGCCCCCCTATCTGCGCGGCCCATACGCCACCATGTATGCCACCCGCCCCTGGACCATCCGTCAATACGCCGGCTTCTCCACCGCCCAGGAGTCCAACGCATTTTACCGCCGCAACCTGGCTGCCGGACAGCGCGGCCTGTCGGTCGCCTATGACCTGCCCACCCACCGAGGCTATGACTCCGACCACGAACGGGCGGCCAGCGATGTGGGCATGGCGGGCGTGGCCATCGACTCCATCATCGACGCCCGCATCCTGTTCGATGGCATCCCGCTTGAGCAGATGACCGTGTCGATGACCATGAACGGAGCGGTGCTGCCCATCATGGCGCTGTATATCCTGGCCGCCGAGGAGCAAGGCGTGGCGCCCGAGAAGCTGGCCGGCACGATCCAGAACGACATCCTCAAGGAGTTCATGGTGCGCAACACATACATCTATCCGCCCCGTCCGTCCATGCGCATCATCTCCGACATCTTCGCCTACACCTCAAAGCGGATGCCCAAGTTCAACTCCATCTCCATCTCGGGCTATCACATCCAGGAGGCAGGAGCGACCGCCGACCTGGAGCTGGCCTACACCCTGGCAGACGGGGTGGAATATGTGCGCTGCGGGCTGGCGGCCGGTTTGGAGGTGGACAGCTTCGCGCCGCGGCTGAGTTTTTTCTGGGGCATCGGCATGAACTTCTTCATGGAGGTCGCCAAGCTGCGCGCCGGACGGCTGCTGTGGGCCAAGCTGATGAGCCAGTTCGAGCCGCAGGATCCCAGGTCGCTGTCGCTGCGCACCCATTGCCAGACGTCGGGTTGGAGTCTGACGGCCGCCGACGTTCGCAACAATATCGTGCGCACCTGCCTGGAGGCGATGGCGGCGGCCAGCGGGCACACCCAGTCGCTTCACACCAATGCGTTTGACGAGGCGCTGGCGCTGCCGACCGATTTTTCTGCGCGGGTGGCGCGCAACACGCAGCTCTTCTTGCAGCAGGAGACGGGGCTGTGCCGGGTGGCCGATCCGTGGGGCGGCAGCTATTATGTGGAGCGGCTGACCTGGGAGCTGGCGCGGCGGGCCTGGGGGCACATCGTGGAGGTGGAGCAGGCCGGGGGCATGGCGGTGGCGATCGAGCAGGGCATCCCCAAGCTGCGCATCGAGGAGGCGGCGGCGCGCACGCAGGCTCGGATCGACACTGGTAGCCAGCCGGTCATCGGGGTCAACAAGTTCCGCTTGGATGAGGATGTGGCGCCCGAGGTTCTGCGGATCGACAATGCCGAGGTGCGGGCGTTGCAGCTGGCCAATTTGGAGCGGTTGCGGGCTGAGCGTGACCAGCAGGCGTGCGATGAGGCGCTGGAGGCGTTGTTCGTGGCGGCGGGGGATCGCGACGGTGTGCGTTCTGTCGGTTCGTCCGGCGGTTCAGCCCGCGCCGGTTCCGCCCGCGCCGAGGACGGCAATTTATTGGCGCTTTCCGTCAATGCCGCCCGTGCGGGAGCTACAGTAGGAGAGATAAGCTATGCCCTGGAGCGGGCGTGGGGCCGACACACTGCAGATATACGAATGATTTCAGGGGTATATGATTCACAGGCACAAGGCGACGCAAGCATCGCCCAGGTGCGCCAGCGGGTAGACCAGTTCGAGGCGGCGCAGGGCAGGCGTCCGCGCATTCTGGTTGCCAAGGTCGGCCAGGACGGACACGACCGGGGCCAAAAAGTGGTGGCGACCGCCTATGCCGACCTGGGTTTTGACGTGGACATCGGCCCGCTGTTCCAGACGCCCACTGAGGTCGCCCAGCAGGCGGTGGAGAACGACGTGCACGTGGTGGGGGTGTCATCGCTGGCGGGGGCGCATCTGTCGTTGGTGCCCGAGCTGCGAGCCGAGCTGGCGCGGCTGAAGCGAGACGACATTGTCATCGTGGTGGGCGGCGTCATCCCGCCGGGCGATGTTGGCGCTTTGCGCGAGGCGGGGGCGGCGGCCGTGTTTCCACCGGGCTCGGTCATCTCCGAGGCTGCCGAAGAGATACTCGACATCTTGGGCTAGCCGGGCGAGTTGGGTAGCTGTTTTGTCTGACGCTGGCACGGACGCACCTCCCGGCTCGGCTGCTTCGCCCAGTCCGTCCGCCCCAACGCACTCCGCCGCCGAATACCACGACGGCGTCCGCCAGGGCGACCGCAGCTGGATCGGCAAAGCTATAACCCTGGTGGAGAGCACCCACCCGTCCGACCGCCAGACCGCCGCCGAGCTGGTTGACCTGTTGCTGCCGCTGGCCGGCGGGGCGCATCGTGTGGGCGTGACCGGAGTGCCGGGCGCCGGCAAGAGCACGCTGATCGATGCGCTCGGGTCGCTGGTCATCGCCCACGGCCGCCGGGTCGGGGTGCTGGCGGTGGATCCGTCCAGCTCGGTCAGCGGCGGTTCCATTCTGGGCGACAAGACCCGCATGAGTTCGCTGTCGCAGAGTGCCGAGGCATTCGTCCGTCCGTCTCCCACGTTGGGCAAGCTGGGCGGGGCGACCCGTGCCGCCCGTGAGGTGATGCTGATCTTGGAGGCGGCCGGCTATGACGTGATTTTCGTGGAGACCGTGGGGGTGGGCCAGTCGGAGTCGGTGGTGGCCGAGATGGTGGATTTCTTTTTGCTGCTGCTGATCGGCGGGGCGGGCGACGAGCTGCAGGGAATCAAGCGGGGCGTGGTGGAGCTGGCCGACTATGTTGCGGTCAACAAGGCAGACGGCGACAATCTGGCGGGGGCCGAGCAGGCCGCGGGCTATTATCGCAACGCGCTGCAGTTGCTGACGCCACAGTCCGAGAGCTGGCAGCCGCAGGTGGGCGTGTGCAGTGCGCTGCAGGGGGCCGGGCTGGACGAGATCTGGCAGGCTGTGCAGGCGCATCACCTGGAGCTATCAAAGACGGGCGAGCTGGAAGCCAAGCGACGCGACCAGCAGGTGCGCTGGATGTGGTCGCTGGTGGAGGACAGGCTGATGGCGGCGCTGAACCAGGACGCGGGGGTGGCTTCGGTGCTGGATGGGATTGTTGAGCAGGTGGCCGAAGGCAAGCTGTCTGCACCCAAGGCTGCGTCTGAGATTTTGGGCAAGTTCAAATTCGGCTAGTTCAACTTCCGCGACAAACCGCTCGCCGCCGCGCTATAATTTTCACTTATGCCAAATAACACAGATTTCTCTAAGTCAAAGCGGTCGCTCATCGGTCTGGTGGCCGTGGCGCTGTCGGTCGTGCTTGTTGCCAGTGCCTGCTCATCTGACGATGACGATGCCGGCTCCGA
>CAZERQ010000099.1:0-3873 GCA_964514465.1 uncultured Acidimicrobiales bacterium | reverse complement strand
CTAGCTGGCGGTGGTGGCCCCGGCGAACACGGTCTCGCCCACCTGACGGTCGGCCGAACCCGACTCAACTTTTTCCCCGGGCGCAAAGCTGATGGGCAGATGCTTGATGCCGGTGATGAAGTTGGAGCGCAAAAACGCCGGCTCGCCGGTCATCTCAATGTCGTGGATGCGGCTGAGTATCTCGCGCAAGATGATGCGCAGCTCGGCCCGGGCCAAATTAGCACCCAGGCAATAGTGCGCCCCGCCGCCGCCAAATGAGATGTGGTCGTTGGGGTCGCGCTCAATGTCGAACCTGAACGGATCCTCAAACACGTCCTCGTCCCGGTTGGCCGACACGTGCCACATCAAAACTTTCTCACCTTTGCGGAAAGTGTGCCCGTTGAGTTCGTAGTCCTCCGACAAAGTCCGGCGGAAATGCATCACCGGGGTGCTCCAGCGCAGTATCTCCTCGATGGCGGCGTCCAGCTTTCCGTCAATGTCGGCGCGCAGCTTGGTCATCTCCTCGGGGTGGGTCAGCAGCGCCAGCATGCCCCCGCTGGTCGCGTTGCGGGTGGTCTCGTTGCCGGCCACGGTCAACAGCAGCATGAAGGCGTCGAACTCCTCTTCGGTCAGACGGTCGTCCCCGATGGTGGCGTTGATCAGCAGGGTAACGATGTCGTCCTGGGGTTCGGCCGCCCGCTGCTCGGCCAGCTGGTGCGCATAGGCATAGAGTTCCAGGGCCGCGGTGGTGCCGTCGTCTGAGGCATATTCGGGATCGTCAATGCCGATCATCTTGTTCGACCAGTCGAACAGCCGCATGCGATCCTCCTGTGGCACGCCCATGATCTCGGCGATGGCCTGCAGTGGAAGCTCCGATGCCAGATCCACCACAAAGTCGCACTCGCCCGTCTCGATGATGTTGTTGACGATGTCCTTGGCGCGGATTTTCAGAGCCTCCTCCAGCTTGCCGATCATGCGCGGCGTGAAGCCCTTGTTGACCAGGCGCCGATAGCGGGTGTGCTTGGGCGGGTCGGTGGTGAGCATCATGATGCCGCGGGTGTCCATGGATGCGGCGGTGCTGTCCTTGTAGTAGTCCATGCGGCTGATGCCGCCGATCTCAGAGGAGAAAACCTCGGCGTTGCGGTTGGCTTCCACCAGGTCGGCGTGCTTGACCAGCGACCAAAAGCCCGGGCCGCCGTCGGGTTCTTCGTGCCAGAAAATGGGTGCCTCCTGGCGCAGCAGGGTGAACATGTCGTGGTGTTCACGGCGCATGAAGCGGTCCAGGTCAAGCAGGTCGATGTCGTTGAGTTTCATGTTGCCTCCAAGCGTGTTGGGGTGATGTATGTTATTTTAGTGGGTATGACGAATGGACGGAGCAAAAAATTGGGCGCAGGCGCGAATGTGGGCGCGGGCGCGGCAGGCGCGGGCGCGAACCTGGGCGCAGCTGGCGCGAACCCCCAGCCACTCATGGGCATCAGGGTGCTGGACTTTTCGTCACAGATTGCCGGGCCATACTGCACCAAGTTGTTTGCCGACGCCGGAGCCGATGTGGTCAAGGTGGAGACAGCCGACGGGGACACGTTGCGCAACTGGTCGTCAACGCTCAGGGGAACTCGAGATTTGGGAGCAGAAGCCGACCCCGCCGCGACTTCCGAAGCCGACCCCGCCAACGCCGCGTCCGACCCCGCCGATCCGGCCGCCCTGTTCTGCTACCTCAACGCCTCCAAGCGCTCAGTCCTGGGCACCCCCGCCGACGACCACATCCAGTCCCTGCTCAGCCGCGCCGACATCGTGGTCAACGACTTCGCCAACGAACAATTCAACCAGTGCGACTTCCTCGCAGAACATCCCCACTTGGTGGTCGTCTCCCTCACCCCATATGGCCGAAGCGGCCCGCTGGCAGACGCCCCTTGGTCGGACTTCACGGTTCAGGCCGAGTGCGGATCCATCGCCTTTCGGGGCCGCCCCGACCAGCCGCCCATACACGCCGGCGGCCGCCTCACCGAATACACGGCCGGAGCCTACGCCGCGCCCGCAGCCCTGGCGGCTCTGATCTCGGCCCGCGCCACTGGCCGCGGCCAGCACCTGGATGTGTCCATGGCCGAGGCGGGCATCATATCGCAGTCCATATATTCCGAAGTCGCCCAGCAACTCCACGGCAACAGCCGGCCCTTCGCTGGTCCCACCCGAAGTGTCGAGCTACCGTCCATCGAGCCCACCAAGGACGGCCGCTGGGTCGGCTTCAACACCAACACCGGCCAGCAGGCGGAGAATTTTCTGGTGCTGATCGAGCGGTTCGACCTGCTGGAAAGCGGCGAATGGACGGGGCCGGCGTCCTACGGCAAGCGCATGGAAAACATTGACGAGTGGAATGCCATCGTCCATGCCTGGACGACACAGCACACCCAGGCGGAGATCATCGACAAGGCGGTTGAGCTGCGCATACCCGTGGCGCCGGTGCATAACGGAGAGACAGTGCTGGAGGAGCCGCACTTTGTTGAGCGTGGGGTGTTCGTTGAAAACCCGGCAGGGTTTCGCCAGCCCCGGCCGCCCTATCTGATTGGAGGGGACGGTGGACGCGGCGACGGCGACGGCGACGACAGACGCGACGGCGACGGCGATACCTGGGACCTGCGACCCGCCCCGAAGTTGGGCGAGCACACACAGCAAGTGTCAGACGAATGGGCGCGGCACCCGTCAGCGGGCTCCACCAATCCAAACTCCACCAATCCAAACTCCGACAACCTGATGGCACCCGGCAGCATCACCGCGCAAAATCCAGGCATCACATCCCCGTCGGCACCCGGCGACCCAACCCTGCCGTTCGCAGGTCTGCGCATCGTCGACCTCACCAGCTGGTGGGCCGGCCCGTGCGCCACCCATCTTTTCGCGCTCCTGGGCGCCGAGGTCATCCACATCGAAACAGCCGCCCACCCCGACGGCATGCGTCTCATCGGCGCCATGTTCGGCCAGCCCGAGTGGTGGGAGTGGAGCCATATGTTCGTGACCGCCAACACCAACAAATTCGGCCTGACGCTGGACTTGGACTCGCCCCGGGGCCACGAGCTGCTGTGCGACCTGGTCGCCAAAAGCGATGTGGTGGTGGAGAACTTCTCGCCCCGGGTAACCGAGAAATTCGGCCTGAGCTTTGAATTTCTTGCGGGGCTGAATCCCGAGGTCGTCTATATGCGCATGCCGGCATTCGGCCTGAGCGGACCATGGCGCGAACGGGTGGGGTTCGCCCAGACCATGGAGCAGGTCACCGGCATGGCGTGGGTGACCGGCCACGAATTCGACCAGCCGCGCATCATCCGGGGGCCGTGCGATCCGATTGCGGGCATGCACGGTGCGTTCGCGCTGATGCTGGGGCTGTGCCAGAGACAACGCACGGGCAAGGCGGTGTTCGTGGAGGCGGCTATGGTGGAGGCGGCGCTGAATTGCGCGGCCGAACAGATTGTGGAG
Organism: uncultured Acidimicrobiales bacterium; assembly: GCA_964514465.1. Lineage (GTDB taxonomy): Bacteria > Actinomycetota > Acidimicrobiia > Acidimicrobiales > Hopanoidiivorantaceae > Hopanoidiivorans. Next base: position 432 of record CAZERQ010000099.1, on the reverse strand, counting down.
TTCAGTGCCTATGGCGGACGGCTGTCGCGCATGGGCAACCGCTGTCCCTATGGCGCGCCCCAGAATGTGTATGCCTGCGTGGGCGATGACGAATGGCTGGCGATTTCAGTTATGACCGACGAGCAGTGGCGGGCTTTGGTTGGAGTTCTGGGCGATCCCGACTGGGTGTCGGAGCGTGATTTGGATGGGGTAAGCGGACGCCGCCAAGCCCACGATTTGATCGACAGACATCTGTCGGAATGGGCCAGCCAACGCGACTGCGCCCAGACGGCCGAGCAGTTGCGCCAGGCGGGGGTGCCTGCGGCGCGGTGCCACAACCCGAGGGTGCTGATGGAGCATCCGCAGTTTTTGGCTCGGGGATTTTATGAGCGGGTCAAGCATCCGTTTGTGGGGGATCCGCTGTTGCCGACCCTGCCCTATCACTTTGCGGGA
>CAZERQ010000098.1:0-6820 GCA_964514465.1 uncultured Acidimicrobiales bacterium | reverse complement strand
TGCGCCCGCAGATCCTCCAGCCACTCGGGGAACTCAATCTCGGGGTCGGGCAGCGGCGTGACGCCATGCTTGTCCAACAGATCCTGATAGCTCTGCGGGTTGTCGCCCCAAGAACGCGGGTCGCCCATCATGCATTCATATAAAACGCAGCCCTCATTGCCCGCGCGGAAGGGCCCGAAAGCGGCGCCGAACGGAAGCTCGATGTGGGTGCCGGCCGGACAGTGGCGGTCGCCGCACCACAGGTCGCCCGAAATCACGAACACCATGTGGGGGCTGTAGTGCCCGTGGCGGCGCACGATCATGTGCGGCTCATAGCGGGCATACAGCGATAGATACATCGGATCGGGCGAAAAGGCGAACCACTTTTCATAGACCGAAGAGGTGCTGCCGTCGGCATTTTGCTGGGTGCGGACGTGTTGCCAGGGGACGTCCGGGTCGTCCAGATGACGGAAGGTGGGCTCTTTGCCCGGGATGTTTACGCTCTCGCCGGAGTGGTCGTCGGTGTGGTCGCCGGATTGTTCGTCTGAAGCCATGCAAGCAATGTTAGCCGCCCGGGTCGTCCCGTGCGCCGCCCGCGCCACTGTCCGCGCCGCCAGCCGGGTCGCCCAACGCTCCGCTGCGCTCGATGGCTCGTGTGTCGGTGCCCAGATAGGAAGCAATCACCCGCGGGTCGTCGCGCACCTCCCCGGGCGTGCCGTGCGCGATCACCTCGCCCGCCTCCAGACAATACATCCGGTCGCTGATGCTCATCACCAGTGGCATATCGTGCTCGATGACCACCACCGCGGCATCCAACTCAGACTGAACCCGCTTGATCAACGGCCCGAAAGCCTCAGCCTCGCGCTGGGCCACACCGCCGGTGGGCTCGTCCAACAACAGCACCCGGGCATCCACCGCCAACAGCCCGCCCAGCTCCACGATGCGCCGCGTGCCGGTGGACAGGCTGGCGATGAAATGGTCGGCATAGCGATCCAGCCCCAGATAGTCGATGATCTCATCGGCCTCGGACTGCTTGCGCCGCTCAGCCCCGGGCGAAGGCGGCAACCCCGTCATGGACGGAATCAGCAGCGACCGCTCCCTGGCCTCAAGCGCCACCATGATGGTCTCGCGCACGGTCAGATCGGGATACAACGTGGCCGCCTGAAAGCCCCGCCCCAGCCCCAGCCCGTGCCGCTTGGAGGGATAGGTGTGGTTCACCTCGCGGCCCAGCACCTCAATGGATCCCCGCGACGGCACGAAGCCGCTGATGGCATTCATCAAGGTGGACTTGCCCGCCCCGTTGGTGCCGATGAGCCCCACCAGCTCGCCCCGATAGACCGCGAAATCCACCTCCCGCACGGCCACGTTGCCGCCGAACTGGACAGTCGCCCCGCGGGTCTGCAGCCAGGGTTGGCCCGCCGCCAACTCGGGCACGGCTCGGTCGCGCGCCACCGGCACCGGCTTGGCGATGGCCGGCTGGACTTGGCGCGGCTGGCGACGATCCAGGTGCCGGGCGATGAAGTTCAACAATCCGTCGCGCATCCAATAGACGATCTGGATCAGCCCGCCGGGGATATACATCAGCAGAACCAGCAGGCCGATGCTGGAGGTCAACAGCTTGATCTGATCCGACGGGTTGGTGCCGAAGAACGCGGGTATGCCCTTGACCCAAAAGGTGCCCAGGATCGGCCCGGCAATTGAGCCCAGCCCGCCGATGATGGCGATGGCGATCAGGTTCAGCGATTCGATGGGGCGGAATTGGGTGTCGGGGTTGATGGACGACAAAGACGTCAGATACAAGCAGCCGGCGAACGCGGCGATGCCCCCCGACACGGCGAACGCGGTCAGCTTCATGCGCCGCGACGAGACCGTGGCGGCTTCGGCGGCGTCCTCGTTCTCGCGCACCGCGATCATGGATCGACCGATGCCGGTGCGGCGCAGCCGGGCGATGATCACCGCGCTGACGGCCAGCCAGAACAGACAGAAATAATAGTAGCTCAGGCGCGACTGGTCGAAGTCCAGATCCAGCGGCCCCAGCTTGATGGCCGGTCGGTTGATGGCTTCGGTGGCGGTGCGCCCGCCGGTGAAGAAGTCGTTGCCGGGGAACAGCCAGTTGGACGCGGCCACCGCAAAGGCCAGTGTCGCCACCGCCAAGAAGAAGCCCTTCACCTTGAGCGCGGGTATGCCGATGGCCAGCGCGGCCAGCACCCCGGCGGCCGTGCCGATCAGCACCGCCCAGCCCCACGACAGCTGCAGCGACCAGTCGGCCAGATCGAACGGCACGGGAATGTCGTGTCCGTTGGTCAGCGCGATCAGGGTGAGCCCGCCCAGCCCCACGAAGGCGAATTGCGCCAGCGACAGCTGTCCCGTCCAGCCGATCAGCACGGTCAGCGACATGGCCGAGATGGCGAAGATGACCACGTTGGTCCACAAGAAGGTGGACGATGCCGTGCGGCTGAACAGGGGGATGATGGACAGCAGCGCGAACATGCACACGAAGCCGATGTGGGGCAGTTTGCGTATGATCCAGATGTCGGCCAGGCGCGACGGGATGGCTTTGATGCGCGGCGACAGCGACCATTTCTCCTGCACCCGGGCGCGCCGCGACATGAATATGACCGCCACCAGCACGGCGATGAAGAAGAACATGTCCACGATGGCGCGGTCGGTGGTGTTGCCCTGGACGAATTTCTCGAACAGGCCCACCGACAGGCCGCCCACAATGGTCATCGGCAGCGAGCGCATGCGGGCAATCAAGGCCACGATCAGCACTCGCAGCAGCAGCTGGGGCGACAGCGATTCGGTGCCGGCGCGAGCCGAGTTGATGTTGGACAAAACGGCATAGAGCAGTCCCGTGATGGCCGCCAGCCCGCCGGAGATGGCCCACACTGTGGTGGATGTGCGCCGCACGCTGATGCCGAAGGTGCGCGCCGAATCGGGGTTGGAGGCCGACGCCCGCACCGCCTTGCCCAGCGGCGTCAGTGTCAAAAACAAAGCCAAAAGCAAGATGACGGCCGGCACCACGATGATCACCAGCAGGTGGATGTCCTGGATGCGCAGGTGGTCGGTGGGTCGCCACAGGGCGTCGAAGGGCAGCGGTATGGGACCAGACGCCGACACTTCCGGCAGGTTGATCTTGAACACGATCAGCAGCTGGGAGATGCCGATGGTGGCGATCAGCAACACCAGGCGCGGGGATTCGAACAGCCGCCGGATGAACACCAGCTCGATCAGCCCGGCGATGGCGATGCCGGCGGCGATGGTCAGCGCGAAGGCGAACCACCAGGGGATGCTGTAGAGCACGTTCAGCACCACGAACAGCGCCGCGCAGAACGAACCCAGCTCGGCGTGGGCGAAGTTCAGGATTCCGCTGGAGCGATAGATCAGCACGAACCCGGCCGCGATGGCCGCATACACCAGCCCTTGCACGACGCCCAGCAGCACGTCTTGCTGGGTTATCTCCCAGTCAAAGAAAAGCTCAAGCATGTCAGCCGCCTTCGCCGCCCAGGAACACGGCGCGCACCAGATCGTCTCGCTGCGCCAGCTCCTGCGCCGAGCCCTCGAACTGCACCCGTCCCTTTTCCATGAAGATGGCCCGGTCGGCGATGGTCAGCGCCACGTTCACCGACTGCTCCACCACCAGCATGGTCTGGCCCTGCGCCTTGAGCTCCTCCACCACCTCCAACAGCTCCTGCACCACCAGCGGCGCCAGGCCCAGGCTCAGCTCGTCAATCAGCAAAATCTCGGGCTCGTGCATCAGCGCCATGCCCAAAGCCAGCATCTGCTGCTGCCCGCCCGACAGATCCTGTGCCAGCTGGCGGCGCTTTTCGCCCAGGATGGGGAAGGTGTCATACACCCGCGCCTCGCGCTGCTGCTCGACCTCGCGGCTGCAGCCGGCGGCCAGCATCACGGTCTTGAGGTTGTCCTCCACGCTCATGTCGCCGAACACGGCCGTGCCGCCGCGCACCTGCACGATGCCCTGCTTGAAGCGCAGCTCGGGGGAGACATAGGTGATGGTGCGCCCGCCCAGCCGCACGACTCCCCGGTCGGGGATGCCCAGCCCGCTGATGGCGCGCAGCAAGGTGGACTTGCCCGCACCGTTGGTGCCCAGCAGCGCCAGGGTCTCGCCGCGGGGAATCTCCAGGCCCACGTCAAACAGCACCTGGACGGGCCCATAGCTGTAGTCCAGGTTGCGCACCTGCAAGACGGGGATGCCGTCGGGGTTGTCGATCATGCGCTCCAGCTCTTGTTGCTCCTCCTGGAGTTCGTGGACGGCCAGTGAGATGTCGCGCTTGATGAAGCGGCTGCCGTAGGCCACCAAAAATCCGGCGATGATGGCCGCCGGCGGGGCGATGGCGCTGATGGCCAGACGCTCCCCGTGGGCGTCGCTGATGGTGCCGGCGATGATGCCGCCGAAAAAGCCGCCCATCAAAAAGATGAACACCGGCAGCAAGGCGAACGCCTGGGCGCGCATGCGATAGGGGGCGATGGCGCCGATGGTGGGCCCGGCCGAGACGAACGCGGCCGAGGTGCTGGCGTTGGCCAGGCTCACGCCGATCACCAAGATGACGATGTCGTTGAAGCGCAGGGCGGTGAAGATCAGCACGCCGTAGCCGGCGATGAACACGCCCGCGATGCGCACCATCTTGGCGGGGTCGGCGCGGAACAGCCGGTCGAAGGTGGCGCCGGCGATGGGGATGGACACCAGCGAGGCCAGCCAGGTCAAAGAGATCATCCAGCCGCGGGTGTAGGGGCCATAGCCATAGGAATCTTCCAGCAGCAAGCTGAGCTGCACCGGCACCGTCACCAGCGCGAAGCCCAGGGCGCCCACGCCCACGCACAGGAAATAAAAGGTCTTGATTTTTTTGAGACGCTGATAGGCGGCGCCCAGAGACACGGGCAGGTCGCTACCGAGCTTGGGCAGCTCCTTTTCCTCTCCCAAGATGGCTTGCTGTTCGTGGCGGGCGCGCATCGGCTCCTTCAAGATGAGCGCCACGACGGCCATCACCGCGGGCGGGATGGCAAAGACGAAGAATGCCCAGCGCCAGCCTGCGTTGCCGGCGGCGGCCGCGGCGATGGCTCCCGCCAGGATGGGTCCGCCCAGCTGTCCGATGGGCCGCCCCATGCCTTCGAAGGCGAACACCCGGGCGCGGGCGCGCAGGGGATAGGTGTCGGCCAAAAGCGAGGAGTGCACCGGCAGGCGGTTGGACTGGCCGAAGCCGGTGGCGATCCGGGCCAGGAAATACTGGAAGATGTTGACCACCGATCCCATCAGCGCGACCGTGCCGGCCCAGAACAAGGTGGCTGCCTGGACGATGCGGACACGGAGGATGCGGTCGGCCAGAAATGCCATGGGCACGGCGCCCAAAACGATGGCCACGCCGCCCAGTCCGGTTACGCCCAGGAGCACGGTGTCACTCACGTTGAGGGTCTTTTGGATGTCGGGGGCGAGCACCGCGATGGCCACGCGGTCGAGCTCGTCCAGGATGTTGAGGATGAACAAGATGGTGAGCATGCTGGCGCCGCCGTGCTTGACGGCCTGGCGCAGGTGCATGGGTTCGCCGCCCACGCCGGGCAGCAGGTCGTCCGGCAGGGTGATGACGTCATCGCGGGCTTGCTGTTCGGCTTGGCGCTTGGCTTCTTCCTCCAGGACTTTGGCGGTCAGCGATGCCGGGTCTGGCTCGGCCTGGGCTGTCGCGGTGCCGGTGGCGGAGGGGTCGGCCGGGGCGGTGTTTTCGGAGGTGTCGGTGCTGGAGTTCAAGGTGGCGTTTGTGGGTGCGGATGTGTCAGATAAATATTTGTTATAAGTTAGTTGAAATATCGGCCGTGCGTGCAAAAAGTAAAATTGTTTGCCGATGACGATAGGCCAATGACAATTCAGGAGGACAAATGCTATCCCACAAAAACACCCGATTGGCGTGCTGGCAGTTGCGCCAGCTGACCCTGGCCGTGCTGATCTGTGTCGCTCTGGTCGTGGCTGGCTGCGGTGGTGGCGATGACGACGACAGCGGATCCGCACCCACCGGTGCCACCGAAACCACTGCGGCCGTGCCGACCACGACCGAGGGCAACCTGGCCAACCCCGACGTCGAGCTGCAAGAAATCGATCAGGGCACAGTCGATGTGGCCACCTCGGACTGCCCCAAACATGTTGACCCGCGCGGCGGCATCTTTCAGGAGCACCAAAACGAGTTCGACCGCTGCCATCCGTTCCAGTCGCTGGACACCTTCTGCGTGGCCCACGATGCCCCCGGCGATTCCGGCGCCCCCGCCGAGCCGCGGGTGGCCACCGACCCGGGTATCACCGCCGATTCCATCTCCCTGGTCCATATTCGCACCAAGTCAGAGGAGCTGGCCGCGCTCGGCTTTGCCATCAACATCGGCGACCCGGCCGGGATGTATAACACCTTTGCGTGGTTCGTCAACAACATGTGTGGCGGCGTCAACGGCCGCACGATCGACCTGGAGCTGGTGGAGGTGGCCGCCAGCGGAGCCAACATCGACGAGCTGCGCAACGCGGCCTGCGTGGAGGCAACCGAGGATCACAACGCGGTGGTGGTGATGAACTCATCGGGCTTCCAGGGCACCGCCAATCTGTGCCTGGTCGAGGATCACCAGACGGCCTTCGTCTCCACCCAGGGGCAGTCGGGCGAGTTCATGCAGCGCGGCGAGGGACGGCTGATTTCGTTGGCGCCCACCCTGGAGGAGAGCCTGGCGTTTCTGGTTCAGACATTGATCGCCGGCGGCGAGCTGGCAGGCAAGACCATCGGAGTGGTGGCGGCCGACACGCCCGGCCAGCCCGAGTCGGTGGAGCGCGGCCTGGTGGATCCGCTGCGGGAGG
>CAZERQ010000097.1:0-11075 GCA_964514465.1 uncultured Acidimicrobiales bacterium | reverse complement strand
GGGTCTGATGGGGATTGACGGAGGGACGGGGATTAGTTTTGGCCGGGAGGCGGGCTTAGGGGATTGATCGGGTAGGGCGCGCAGGGGGTCGACCGAAGCGGCGGGCTCAGCTTTCCTGACGTATGCCGAAGTGCTCCACATATTGTGACAAAGCCTGGCGCCGCTCAGCGGGATCGATGCCGAAGTCGGCAATGTCGTAATCCACCCTGCCGTGGCGCCCCCGGGGATGCGCCGCCATATAATCGGCCATGGCCTGCTGCGTCTCCGGTGTGAAGGGCTGTCCGGCCAGCTCGTAGATCCGGCGCACCGTGGCGATGTCGTCGGCCATGAATTCGTGGAACAAGACATCCAGCGAACGCTCGGGCGACAGCAGGTGTCGGTCGCGGGTGCAAGCCGTCAACATGTCCTCAATCAGCTGCGCCCACCACTGCCCGATGCGGTGCGTGTCCACGGGCAGCTGCGCGCTCAGCCTGGAGGTATAGCAAATCATCGTGCAAAACGATGCCGTGATGGAGACGGGATCCCGGTGCGTCACCACAAAGGTCGCATCGCCGAACACTTCCGTCAGCGGCCCAAACTGCTCCAGATGCTGGGGCGACTTCAGCACCCACCGCTGCCCGCCGCGCAGAAACTGCAGACCCTGCAGCACCCGCTTGAGATAGCGATAGTAGGGCGTCTGGTCTGCCTTTAGATAATGCTCGCGCCAGCTCGGGAACACACCATAGGTGTCGAACAGCATGGTCGAGCCCGACATGGCCAGCAGGTGAATCTCTTCGTGCACATGGTCGACGGTCATCTCGTGCATGCGGTCAAAGTGGGGCAGGAAATAGTTGCGCATGTCGATGCCAGCCTGGGCGCGCTGGACGCGGCCATCGGTGCTGTCCTCGTCCGGTGGCGCCACCGGCTCCAACGCCTCCCACCACGGCAGCGACCGCAGCGACTGGTCGGCGGCGATCAGATTGTGCAGGTGGGTTGTGCCCGAGCGCGGCATTCCGGCGATGATTATGGGCGCGGCGATTTGCTGGTCGGCGGCTTCGGGATGGCGGGCGAACAGGTCTTCCATGCGCAGACGGTTGGTCAGGAACGTAACCAGCTGCGACCACAGGCTGAGGCGCCCCATCGGGCTGAGCTGTCCTTCGGTTTCGACAGAGCGGCACAGCACTGTCAGCGGCTCGGCGAATTCCTCGCTGCCGAAGTTGTCCAGACCCGACTGCTGGCGCGCCTCTGCCATGAGCGCGTCGAGCGAGAATGTGATGTGCGCGGCAAGCTCGCCCGATGTCTTGATGATGTCCAGCTGGTCGTCGCTGAAGTCGGGGTTGGCCAGGTCGGTGAGGCGGATGTCGGGCGGCCGCTCGGGCAGGTTGGCGGGCACGGTTTGATCGGCGGGCGCGGTTTGGTCTGCGGTCATGGTCGTGCCACCCGTCGGCTCAGTGGTGCCACAAGTTTGACCAGCTTGCCCAGCAGCAGACCCAGCGCCAGCCCGCCAGCCACGTCAGAAACATGGTGGATCCTCACATGGACACGGCTAAACGCCACCACTGCGGCCAGCATCCAAAACGGCCAGCGCCGCCGGCTGGCTTCCGACAGCAGCATTGCCGCCAGCACCGCGCTGCAGGCATGACCGCTGGGGAAGCTGGAGGTCACCGGCATGCGCAGATGAAGCGGATGTTCCTGCGGTGGCGGCGGACGGCGGCGGCGGAAAAACGACTTGACCACCAGGTTGACCAGCACCGACTCGGCACCCAGTGCCAGCGACAGACGCAAAAAGTTCTTGCGGTGGATGCCGCCTTTGAGACTGAGCAGCGCGCCCAGCAGATGCCACAGCAGACTCCAGTCGCCCAAGCTTGAGGCGGTGTAGAACAGGCGATCCAGGGCGGGGTTGCCGCGCAGTTTGTCCCAGGCGCGGTCGGCCAGGGCGTCCAAGTCGTCAAGCGGTCGCCAGTCGCTGGCGGAGTTGGGGTCGCCGGCGGGATCGGTGGCGATGGCGAAGTTGCTGGCGGAGTCGGGGGCGCCGGTTGAGTCGGTGGCGGAGTCGGCGGAAGCGAACTCGTCAGCTAAAGCGAAGTCGCTGACCGGCAAGCCGTCAGCCTTGTGGGATTTGCCGACAGTGGCAGGGGCAATGTCGGTTTCTGTCAAAGTCACAGGGATTGTCTATATTCTACTGGGCTGCTTCGCTGTCTGGCTCGTCCGCCTCATCCGCCTCAATTTCGTCATCGCAGTCCAGCCCCACCCCTGGCCGATACAGCGCGGTAACCCGGTCGACCGCCTGCGACCCGTCGGGGAACGTTCGGGTGCGCTCCGTATAGACCTGCACGCACGAACCCACCTGCACCTCAATCTGGTCGCTCTGCTCAACCTCGGCCCACTTGAGGCTATAGAACTCAACCGTGATGGAGGTGTCGTCATATGAAGTCCACACCAAAATCGGATAGGGGGTGATGTTGCGCACCTCAAGGTCAATGTCGGGATAGTTGATGGTGGCCTCCCGCCCATATGGATAGCGCGAAAGATACAGGCTGTGGCTCTGGTATTCCAGGAACTCAAGCCCGGCGAAAAAAGCTGCATTAAAGAAGGTGGTGGCAAACTGCGAGACGCCGCCGCCAATGTCGGATCCGAAATAGCCGCCATAGATGACGCCACCTGGCACAAAGCCTTTTTCTGTTGTGCGCCGACCCACGTGGTCGTTGAGCGAGAAAGTGTCGCCGGGCTCGATGATGACGCCGCGCACCAAGTCGGCGAAGCGCTGGATGTTGATGACCCTAGACTGGTCGGGCTCATGCCTGGTGGTGAACTCCGACACTTTGGCCTTGATCTTGCCGTCGGCCTCAAAGTCGGGCAGCAGCTCGGGATCCTGACGGAAAGGCAGCTCCAGTGTGGCGTTGTCTCGGTTGGAGAATATGGTGTGCAAGACGGAGTCGGTGTCGAACTCGGCACAGCAGCGATAGCCCGGCTCGGGATCGGGCGCAACCGGGGTGCCGGCCAGCAGCGTGATGACGCCGAAGTTGCCGGGCACGATGTCGTCGCGGTAGCGGCGCTCCAGGTCGGCGTGGATGCGCGGCGGATCGGCCAGCGAAACGTCCAGCTCGGCCGCCGGGCTGGAGTTGAACCGATCCAAATTCTCACACGACAGCTCCGACACTGGCACCTCCGGCGGCGGCAGGTCAAGCTCCACATCCAGCCAGCTGCGCACCTGCGGGGCAGGGAAGTGGTGCGGCACGCTGGGCGAGGTGGTGGACAGGCCGCGGGCGGTCGCCTGGTTGATTTGGTCGATGTTGTCTTGCAGTGCCTGGTTGTCGAAGCGGGTCGGCACGACGGTGACCGGGATGGGCGGCACTGTGATTTGGGGCGCCCTGGGGTCGGCGGCGGCGATCACCTGGCTGGCGATGTCGGACGCGCAGATGATGCGGCCGTCTCGTCCGGGCAACAGGCGGGCGGGGTGAATCGGGCTGGCGAAGCTGAGCTGCGGGTCGGTCGGCTCCTCCACGAGCAGATCCTGCGTGTCAGCCAGGGCAGGGGAGTCGGCGCTGGTTTCGGAATAATAGCGCACGGCCACCACATGGGGTTCGGCGAACGCTTTGAACCACTGGTCGAGGCGCGACCTGAAGCTGCCGACCCGACCGGCCGAGAGGGCATCGGCCATGGTTGCGTCCACGTCAATGCCGAGGTCGAGTTCGGACATGGTGGCGGTTATGGTCTGGGTGGGTTTGGTCGCCAGCTGCCAGCTGACTTGCCGGGCGCCGTGCTGGGTTGCCAGATTTTGGAGCAGCTGCCTCAGGTCGTCTTCGGACAGACCACCGATGGCGATGTCTTCGGAGGTGTCGTCGTCCAGGGTGAGCGTTACGTTGCGCAGCACTTTGTCGGCGTGGACTCGTCCGTCAATGGCAAAGGCTGCGACATTGCCTCCCGTCAGCACAGCGAACAGACCGACCAGTGATATGGCCAGCCAGAAGCTGATGCGCCTCAGGCGGCTGCGTTTCTTTGGGCCGTGTTTCTTTCGGTCGCGCTTCTTCGGCGGTTCGGCCGTGCTGCCGTCGGGCGCCGCATCGTCGTCGGCATCGGCTTCGTCTGCGCTGGGCAGATCAGTGTCGCTCACAGGAAATTTAGTGTATAGAGGGGCACCGACATTTTAGAAAAGCCGCGGCCGGTTGCTCTCCAGCCCCTGCAGCTCTTCATAGTCGATCTCGCACCACGCAATGCCACGCTTTTGCGCCAGCTCCTTGGCTTGCGGTCGGATCTCCTGCGCCGCCAGCATGCCCCGCACCGCCTCCAGATTTGGCTCGTCCCGCATGAACTCCAGATAGCGGCTCAGCTGCTCCACGCTGTCGATCTCGCCCCGCCGCTTGATCTCAACCGCCACGGGATTGCCGCCGGCGTCCAGGCACAGCAGATCCACCGGCCCGACCTGCGTGGGATGCTCGCGGCGCACCAGCCGGAACCCCTCCTCCAGATATTGCGGAGCCTCGGCCAGCAGCTGCTGGAGGTGCGCCTCAATGCCGTCTTTTTGCAGCCCCGGGTTGCGGTCAAAATCGTGCTCCACATCGGAGACGATCTGCTTGAATGCGATGAGCAGGCGCTCGCCTTTGGGGTTGGTGATTTCCCAGGTGTCGTGGGAGGTGCCGTCGGGCTGGGGTTCGGTCTGCTGGGTCAGCGTGTTGGGGGCGTTCATCCAGTTGATGGGTTTGTAGGCGCCGACATCGGCATGAACCGACACGCAGCCGTCGGCCTTGACCATGATCAAGCGCAGGCCCTCGGGCAGATGGGTGGCCAGACGGCCGTGATAGTCGATCACGCAGCGGGCAACTATGAGTCGCATTGGTTGGTGGGTCGGTTAGCGCGGCTGGATTTGGCTGGACGACTTACTCCGCGACCTGCGCGGCGATCTCGATGACCTGGGCGGCCCATTGCGGACGACAGATCAGCAGGTCGGGCAGATACGGGTTTGGCTGGTTGTAGCGCAGCGGGGAGCCGTCCAGCCTTGAGGTGTGCAGACCGACGGCACGGGCGACGGCAATGGGTGCGGCTGAGTCCCATTCGTATTGGCCACCTGAGTGTGCGTATATGTCGGCGTGGCCGAGTATGACTTCTGACGCTTTGACGCCGGCCGAGCCCATCAGCACAAGCTGGCCGCCCAGGGCGGAGACGAGAGCCTGTGGAACGGGGCCCGGACGGCTGCGGCTGGCGATGATCGTGGGAGCGCTTGGCTCTGACGCACCTAAGTCGGTGGCGTGTGGCGCAGCGAGCGGCGCGGCGGTGGACAACGTGATGCCGCGGGCTGGCAGCGCCACGGCTCCGGCGACTGGTTGGTGGTCGCACACCAGCGCAACATGCACGGCCCAGTCATCTCGGGGAGGTTCGCCGAACTCACGGGTGCCGTCCAGCGGGTCAATGATCCAGATGCGCCCGGCGGAGGTTTGGTTGGGTGTGGCGACTCGCGCTCCTGTGGCGGTTTGGTCTGGCGCGGCAGTTCGCTCGCCCGCGACGGCTTGACCCTCCTCTGACAGAATGGCATCATCGGGCCGCGCCATCTTAATTGCTGCCACAAGGAATTCATGCGATGCCCGGTCGCCCTGGTCTTTCAGCGCAGCACGCTCGGCGTCGGTCATCTCCGCAGGTGCCTGGGTTGTGGCTTGTGCCCGAAGGCGCAGCAATAACTCTCCGGCTTCGGTCGCCAACCTGTGCGCCAGCAAGTCGTCTGTTAGGTCGGCGTCTGTCAAGTCATCATCGCTCAGGTCAGCGTCTGTCAGACCAGCGGCGGCGCCCAGCGAACCCATCATCTCAAGCCTAGCATCCGCTACCCGCACCTTATAATTAAGGCAGTGAAGGATTCGCAACCCGACCCGCACCCAGATTCGCAACCCGACCCGCACCCGTCAGACCCAGCAGACCCGTCAGACCCAGCAGACCTGGTAAACCTGGCAGACCCGGCCGGCAAAAACCTGGCCCACCTCAAGGCGCTGGAGGCCGAGGCGATCCACATCTTCCGGGAAGTCGCAGCCGAGTTCGAGCGCCCGGTGCTGCTGTGCTCGGGCGGCAAGGATTCAGTTGTGATGGTTCACCTCGCCAACAAAGCGTTCTGGCCGTGCAAACTTCCGTTCCCCATCATGCATGTCGACACCGGCCACAACTTCCCCGAGGTCATCAGCTTCCGGGACGAGCTCATCGCCTCGCTGGATGCCCGTCTGGTCATCGCCTCGGTGGAGGAGTCCATCCGGCAGGGACGGGTGCAAGACGACACCGGCCCGCGGGCATCGCGCAACCGCCTGCAGACCACCACCTTGCTGGACGCCATCTCCGAGCACGGCTTTGACTCGGTGTTCGGCGGCGGGCGCCGGGACGAAGAGAAGTCGCGCGCCAAAGAGCGGGTGTTCTCCTTCCGGGACGAGTTCGGCCAGTGGGATCCCAAGAACCAGCGGCCCGAGCTGTGGAACCTCTATAACGGGCGCCACAAGCCCGGCGAGCACATCCGGGTGTTCCCGATTTCCAACTGGACTGAGCTGGACATCTGGCAGTATGTGGCGCAGGAGGGCATTGCGCTGCCGTCCATATATTATGCGCATCGCCGACAGGTGTTTGAGCGCGACAACATGCTGCTGGCGGTCACGCCTTTTGTGACGTTGGCCGAGGACGAGCGGCCGTTCGAGGCGACTGTGCGCTATCGCACAGTGGGCGACGCCACCTGCACAGGCGCAGTCGAGTCCGATGCCGACACGGTTGAGAAGGTCATCGCCGAGGTTGCCGCCAGCCGCATCACCGAGCGGGGAGCCACCCGAGCCGACGACCGCTTTTCCGAAGCTGCCATGGAAGACCGCAAGCGACAGGGATATTTCTAGGCGGGATTGCGCCAGCCGCGCCACACGCCCGCGCGACATGCCCGCGCCACACACACCAACCCAATGACCTCAGAACTGCTCCGCATAGCCACCGCCGGCTCAGTCGATGACGGCAAGTCCACGCTCATCGGCCGTCTGCTCTATGACACCAAGTCCATCCTCGCCGACCAGCTGGAGGCGGTCGAGCTGGCGTCTGAGCGGTTGGGCATCGACTATGTCAACCTGGCGCTGCTCACCGACGGGCTGCGGGCCGAACGCGAGCAGGGCATCACCATTGATGTGGCGCACCGCTATTTCGCCACGCCCCGCCGCAAGTTCATCATCGCCGACACGCCCGGCCACATCCAATACACCCGCAACATGGTCACCGGAGCCTCCACCGCGAACCTGGCGCTTGTGCTGGTGGACGTCCGCAACGGCGTGGTGGAGCAGTCCCGGCGCCACGCGTTCTTGTCGTCGCTGTTGCGCATTCCGCATCTGGTGCTGTGCGTCAACAAGATGGATCTGGTGGACTATGATCAGGCGGCATTCGAGCAGGTGCGCGAGGAGTTCGTCCGCTTCGCCGAGAAGCTGGAGATACCCGACTTGTGCATCATTCCGATCTCGGCGCTGCGGGGCGACAATGTGGTGGAGCGGTCGGCCAACATGGGCTGGTATGAGGGCGCCTCGCTGCTGCATCACCTCAGCGAGATCCACATTGCCTCCGACCGCAACCTGATCGACCCGCGCTTTGCGGTGCAATATGTGCTGCGCCCGCATTCAGACGAGCACCACGACTATCGCGGCTATGCCGGCACCGTGGCCAGCGGCGCGCTGCGGGTGGGTGATGAGGTGATGGTGCTGCCGTCTGGGTTCGCCACTCGGATCGCTGGGATCGACACGGCCGACGGAAGCCTGTCCGAGGCGCGCGCCGGCGATGCGGTCACGCTGTTGCTGGAGGGCGAGCTGGACGTGTCAAAGGGCGACATGATCTGCCGCGAGGGGAACCATCCGGTGGTGAGCCAGGACATTGACGTGATGATCTGCTGGATGTCCGAGCAGGCGCGGCTGGCCGAGGGTGCGACTTTTGCCATCAAGCACACCACCCGCTGGGCGCGGGCGCGGGTCGTGGATGTGAGGTATCGCCTGGACATCAACACGCTGCATCGCGAGGAAGGCGTTGGCGGGCTGGATCTGAACGAGATAGGGCGGGTCAGGCTGCGCACCACGGCTCCGCTGTTCTTTGACAGCTACCGGCGGAACCGGGCGACCGGAAGTTTCATTTTGGTGGACGAGACGAGCAATGCGACCGTGGCCGGGGGGATGATTCTGGGGGAGGCGGACTGAGGGTGGACGGTTCTGGCGACGACACGGCTGGCGCGGGCAGCGGTTTTGGCGCGGGCGGCACTATCTGGTTCACCGGCCTGTCCGGTTCAGGCAAGTCAACGGTGGCCGCTGAGGTGGAGCGACTGCTGGTCGAGCGCGGCCAGTCTGTCTGCGTGCTGGACGGCGATGCCCTGAGGCTGGGACTGAATGCCGATCTGGGATTCACGGCAGCCGACCGCGACGAGAACATACGCCGGGTGTCGCACGTGGCGCGGCTGATGGCCGATGCCGGACTGGTTGCGTTGGTGCCGGTCATCAGTCCATACCGCCAGGCGCGCCAGCAGGCCCGCCAGCTGCACGCGGAGTCCGAGTTGCGTTTTGTTGAGGTGTTCGTGGACACCCCGCTGGATGTCTGCGAGCAGCGCGACCCAAAGGGGATGTATGCCCGGGCTCGCGCTGGCGAGCTAAAGGGCTTCACCGGCGTGGACGATCCGTATGAGCCGCCGCAGTCCCCCGAAGTTCACTTGGTACCAGCCGACGGCGACCCCGCGCAACAAGCCGCCAAAGTGTTGGACTGCTGGCTAACTTAGCGCGCCCACGCGCCGGACCTCAGACATCTGTCTCAGAATCATCAAGATCCTCAAGGATGTTCCCGCCGTTGCAGGCATTGATGTGCACAGACGCATTGCGAATGTCTTGGTTTTTGCTTTTGCCAGCATAGACAAACTCGAACGCAGCACCCTTGCAGTTGTGCTCGCCTCCGCAACTTTCCCAGTCGCCCGTGAGAACCAAGTCTTCGGAGATGTCCTTGCCTCCGACCAAAAGGTCTCCGTCGTAGTCCGCCCATGAGTGCTGTTTGTCTGGCCCGCCATCTGGCTCAAAGAGATCCACAATCAGGTCGCCAACCGACTCAGCCACCCGCCACAGACGTGTCTTGGTTGTGACGTCCACCGCTTGCGAGGTGATGGTGAGCTTGAAGAGATGCTCGCCCTCATATGTGGTCTTGATGTAGCCGTCATCGCCCAGTCTGGGTATGCCCATTGTTTGCCTCCTTGTCTGGATTTGTGACTCGCAATTGCTTGCGACTTGACAGCTTATGACACCGACTTTTGGGTTTCAAGTTATTTTTCTGCCGCGTTTGAGGCGAGACATTTTGGCGCGTTTGATGCCGGCGGCGTGGGCGGCGCGTTCCCAGTTGTCGTCCAGAGTGCCGCCCAGATTGCCGTCCGCTGGCCCGAGCAACTCGTTGGCGACCTCGCTGCCATATCGGTGCGACAGCGCCCAGGTCAAAATCAGGTCGGCCAGCTGCGGGTTGCGCGGCAGCAGTGGGCCGTGCAGATAGGTGCCGATGATGTGGTCGCGGACGGCGCCTTCGGTTCGGTCTGAGCCGTTGTTGCCGTGGCCGTGGATGACCTTGCCCAGCGGTTCGGCATCGGGGCCCAGGTGGGTGCGGCCGAGGTGGTTTTCGTAGCCCACGATTTGGGTGCCGCGCAGCTGCTGGCCCGTGCCCAGCCCGTCCACCTCCACCACGATGTCGCCAATCAGACGGCTGGCACCCGCGGTGGTGGTGATGTCCAGCACGCCGAGCCCGTCCAGCTGTCCGTGCTGTTGGGTGTGATAGGTTTTGCCGGCCAGCTGGTAGCCGCCGCAGACGAACAGCCCCGCGGCTTGGCCGGCCAGGGCTTCGCGCACCGCTCCGGCTTTGTTGGCCAGCAGATCCCGGGCGATGATGGCCTGGTCGTTGTCCTGTCCGCCGCCCATATATATAAGGTCAAAGTTTGTGTCGGCCAGCGGCTCGCCCATGAAGCTGGGGGTGATGTCAAGCGTGATGTTGCGCCAGGCCAGCCGCCGTGCCAGCACCGCAAGGTTGCCCCGGTCGGCATAGATGTTCATCTCGCGGGGATAGAGGTGGCACAGCCTGACGGAGTGGGTGGCGTTCATGGCTGCTCCCAGAATGGTTGCGCCACGCCCAGACGGGACAGCTCGGCGCGCAGCTCCAGCGTGGCGGTGTAGGTCGGCAACGCGACAATGAGGCCGTCGGGCGCGGTGTTGGCCCGGGCCCAACTCAGTGCTTGGGGCAGATCCGGCACCACGATGGTTTTGGTTGGCTCGCCCGCGCTCGGGTCGGAGCTGTCATGGCTGCCATAGCGATAGCGCAACGCCATCTCATATGCCCGGTCGCCAGTGAAAACGATGCGCTCGGCTTGGGCGAAGGCGGGTTCGTAGTCCACGTCCCAGATCCACGACACATCATGCCCGTCGGCAACCCGGTCGTTGAGGGCCAGCAGCAGGGTGATGGGCTGGTTGCGGGCGGCGATGGTGTGGATGTTCTCGTTGGCGCCTGTGGGGTTCTTGGCAAGCAGGATGAGCAGTCGCTGGTTGGTTTGATTGGGCTTGTCGCCACTGCCCCCCAGCAACACTTCCTCGGCGCGTCCGAAGGCTGGTTGCGCGAACTGGAGGGCTTGAGCGATGGCGGGCTGGGACATATCCAACAGACGGGCAGCTACAGCGGCGGCCAGACAGTTATATATATTGTGCAGACCGGGGAGTGGAGAGGTCAGGGTGGCACCGTCCATCGCAAAGCTGCTTTGGTGGTTTTCACTCTGCCCGGCGCCAGCATCCCCCAACTTGATTTCGGCGGCAGCATAATCCAGCGGTGGCCGACGCCAGTTGCAGTCGGGGCAAGACCAGTCGCCCAGATGTCCGATTGTGTGGCAGTCGTGTTTGAGTTCGGCGCGGCAAGCTCGACAGCGGGTGATGTCGGCGGCGTGGGGGAGCGCGGGGCGGCCGACCGTGTTATCGTCCAGTCCGAAGTAGACCACGCGCGCAACTGGCGGGGAGTCGGTTGCGCTGGCGGCGCGGGCTGCGATGGCCACCAATCCCGGGTCGTCCGCATTAACCAGCAGCTGAGTTTCGGGACCAAGTCCGCCAATCATATTC
>CAZERQ010000096.1:0-1956 GCA_964514465.1 uncultured Acidimicrobiales bacterium | reverse complement strand
CGATGATCTCGACAGCTTGGAGAGACTGACGCAAAGAAACAATTACCTGCTGGTCTCGCCCTATGAGCAGCAACCCACCCAGATCGTGCTGACAGCTTGGGGTCGCCAGTTGCGCCTTGAGTCCATTGACGATCCGAGGTTTGTGGAGTTCCTTGAGACTTACGTTGCGGTCGGCCCGACAACCCCTGAGCCCGGGTCGATTTGCTATGGAGGCATCGGCATCGCGCCGGACGAACCGATGGAAGTGCCCCGCTAGGCCAAATCGTCTGGTAGGGAAAAGATTGCTTGGACGGAACGGAAGGGGGCAATTCGCCAAGCCAAAGCCAGCACCCCGTACGGGATTTGAACCCGTGTTACCAGATTGAGAATCTGGCGTCCTAGGCCTCTAGACGAACGGGGCAAGGACAACAATTACTATAGCGTGAAGTTCCGATTTTGCGGTGTTGGGTGACCGGTGGATTTTCGCGCGCCGGTGTCCCTAAGCACCGACACCCTCAGCGCGGTAGCCCTCAGCGAATCTGCCCGCCGCCGCCCACTTCGTTGCCCCAGGAAGTCCAGCACCCGTTCAGCGTCTCCCGCGAAAACAGCTCGATCTTGTCCATCTCGGGAAACATCTGGTCGATCCTGTTGCGCACCTCCTCCGGCTTGCTGCTGTGCCCCCGTCTTTTCTCGCTGACCGACTGGCGGACGTTGCGGCTGCCCCGCGGCGCCGGGATCTTCCCACGCCTGAAAATCAGGCACAACTCATATTGCGACATGGTGTAGTGCCCCGGGTTCACGCTCTGCTTGTCCCAGACGAACCCCACGGTCGCCCACTGAAAACCCCAAGCCTTGCCCAAGTCGATGGCCTGATCCAGATGCGGCGAGGTCGCCCACATAAACAGCAGGCAATCTTGCGCGGCAACCCCGGCGACATCCAGCTGCTTCAGGTCGTCAAGAGTGACGGTCGGATAGTGAACCTCGGCGCCGCCGGTGTCCCGGCCACCCTTGCCGTTGTGCTGGCGCTGGCCCTTGTAGTCCCAGGGCGGATCAGCATAGATGATGGCAAATTTCTGGTCGGGCAATTCGGGGAACAAAGCCATGGCTGTCTTGCGCGGGGGAGTGGGATGTGCGGGGACGGGCGGGATACCTGAACTGTTGGAACGAGTATGTCTGGCTCGGGGGGAAGGACTCGAACCCTCAATAACGGGACCAGAACCCGGCGTGTTACCAATTACACCACCCCCGATTGGGAATTTAATTCTACAGCCTAATCCGCAAAACCACAGACTAATCCTCCAGAGACCCCAAGGCCAGCCGCAGCCGGCGCAAGACCTCCTCGCGTTCCAGCAGCACCATGGATTCAAACAGCGGCGGCCCGACTGCCCGGCCCGTCAGCGCCACCCGTATCGGCGCCTGCGCCTTGCCCAACTTCAGCCCCCGCCTCTCGCCCAGCTCCAGCGCAGCCTGATGCACCGCCTCTGGGTTCCAGTCCACCTCGGCAAAAACCTCGACCGCATCGGCGATGATCTCGCGGGCCGCCGGGTTGCCGTCAACATGCTTTTGCCAGGAGGCTTCGTCTCGCGGCGGGTCGTCCAGCATCAGCCAGTCCACGAAACGCTCCGCGTCGGCCAGTGTGCGAACCTTCTCCTGCACCAGCGGCGCCAGGGCATCCATCACCTCCGGGCGGTATTGCTCGGACGACCACGAAGCTCGGGCCAGCCACGGCTCAAGCCGCTCCATGAACTCCGGCACCGAAAGCATTCGGATGTGCGTGGCGTTGAAATGCTCCAGCTTCTTGGTGTCAAAAAACGCCGGCGACTTCAGCACATCCTCCAGGCGGAACAGTTCGATGATCTCAGACATGGGTCGGATCTCAACATCATCGGACGGGCCCCAGCCCAGTGTCGCCAGATAGTTCGCCACGGCCTGCGGGAGATAGCCCCGGTCGCGCCAGTCGCCCAGCGAAACATCGTC
>CAZERQ010000095.1:0-3410 GCA_964514465.1 uncultured Acidimicrobiales bacterium | reverse complement strand
GGGTCTGGGAAGAGGTGGGGCAGGACGGGGCGGGCCAGGCGGCCGATCGGGGCAGGGCAACCAGCGCCGCTGGCAGAAACTGAACCCCCGGGACAGGCATCGCCAGGAGTGGCTGGCAACCTTGACGCCTGAGAAAACCGTTGTGGCCCAGCAGCTGATGGATGGCGGTATGGCATCGGTCAGGTTGGCACTGCAGGAACAAAGCGCCAATTCTGGCGATGGGGGCCCCGATACCGGCCCGGGCAGTCCGCTGTTGGATCTGGCCAAGGAGCTTCACGTGGACTATCGGGTCGCGTTGTGGCGTGACCGTTTGGATGCGGTTGCGGCCGACTTTGACCGGCTCAGCCTGGGAGACATACGCTCGGTTGTGGCGGTGGCTGACGAGCTGGCCAACTCTCCTGAGACTCAAAGGCAAGCCGACGAAGTCAGACAGCGGTTGGCCAAGCGGGTGGACATCGACCACACCCAGTGGCTGGCCGATCTCGCCAGCCTGCTGAGCGAGGGACAGCTGTTTCGTGCCTTGAGGCTGAGCGGCAACCCGCCCAAGGTGGGTGTGCCGTTGCCGGCTGACTTGGCTAGCTGGCTGGCCGACGAGGCATCACAGATGCTGGCGCCGCACGAGTCGCCCGACACCTGGATTGACGTGTTGGAGGTGCTGGCTGTTTCTCCGGTGCGCCGGCTGGTGCGACCCGAGCAGGCGCCAGATGATGTCTCTCCCAAGTTGCGCAAGACCGCGGCCAAGCTGTCGAAGCGTCTGCCCGAGGTGGCGGCGCTGTTCGCGGACGGTGGCGGAGATGGGGACAAAGGCAAGGACGGGGATGTTGCCGATGGCGAAAGCGCGAGCGAGCCCGAGCAAGGCGAGAGCAAGCCCGAGCAGGAAGCCGCGGTGTCGGGCTAGAGGTTCCGGCTAGGTGCCGCAACCCAGCCTTAGAGGTCGCGATACAAGGTCAGCGAGTGCGCCACCATCTGCTGGCTTTCGAAAAAATTCTTGGTGAGCCTGTCGCCCGGCAAGGCATCGGCAGCAAATCCGCTGCACCCTTGCTGTCTGGCCCACTCCAGCAGATTCTCAAGCAGCATCTTCCCCACCCCCACTCCCCTGGCTCCGGGCAAAACATAGAGCATCCCGACCTTCGCCAGCCGATCCCCTGACGCCAACTGGCTGACTCCAACAACACCCGCCGCCACCACCACACCATCCGCGGTGCCCAAAACAACGGTGTGAGCATCGGAGTCCAAACACTCAGCCAACTGGCGCGCCAAGTCATCGGCGCGGTGTTGCTGCTGCAGCAGTTTCGCGCCGCGCCACTTGCCCACCTCCTCAAGCGCCTGACTCGCCAAAGCCTCCAGCACCTCAAGATCATCGCGCCCGGCCGGTCGGACAGCAACTTCAACCAGATCCCCGCGGGTCATCTTGCGAGCAGTCACGAAACCCCAGCTATTTGACTTTGACTTTCTTCAGCAACGGGCAATCCACCTCATCAGACGGACAGATGGGATCCTTGGGCGACCCGAACTGACTGGCCGACACCAGCAAAAAACACTGCTCGCAATGCCATGACTCCTCCTGCTTGGCGGCCGGCTTCTGCGCCTCGGCAGTCGCCTCGTCGTCACCATCGGACTCCATCCGCTCGTCCAGCAGTTGCGACAGATCCTCTTCAGCATCGATCGCCATATCTTCGTCATCGTCTTCGTCCTCATCCTCGTCGTCATCGTGGCCGGCTTCCTGATCGTCCTCGTCCTCCTGATCGCGCTCGTCAAAGCCGCCCACCGCCAGCGGGGCAACCTCCTCGTGTTCGTCGTCATCTTCGTCGGCGTCAGGGTCGCCCTTCTTCACCTCGACAAACTCGTCTTCGTCATCGTCATCCCCGTCCTCGTCTTCTTCGTCGTCCAGATCCTCTCCGTCAAGCTCCCCCTCAAGCTCTTCGAACTCATCCTCGAGTTCCTCCAAGCTCTTGAGGTCGTCATCGCTGGGCTCCTCATCGACCAGGTCCAGCTCCTTGTCTTCTTCTTGCTTTTCCATTGTCTCCTCGGTGGTTGTAGGGTTGTGGTTAGAATTCAATATAGCTCGTTTGGTCGCAATGTGGCTGATGTGGCTTGCGGGTGGGTCATCTGAAACGTGCTTGCAGGGACAGGATCCCGTTTATATATTGCATGGACGACAGGTAGATGCCGTTTGTGCGAACTGAGTATAGCCCTTGATAATAGGCTCCCAGCGCATATTGGCGGTCATTTCCCGTCTCATCCAAAAGGTAGCGCAAAAATCTGGCGCTCATGCGGATATTGTCGTCTGGGTTGTGCGGATCCAGCGGGATGCCGACCAGGACGTTGGATACGAAGTCGACCGTGGCGGGCATGAGCTGGCCGATGCCGACGGCTCCGGCTGTTGATATGAGCGAGTTGTTCCAGCCCGACTCCCACCAGGTGAGTGCCTTGAATAGTTCTTGTGGGATGTCGTAGTGGGTGCTCCAGTGTTCGAGGCGTTGCTCTATGGTGGGGTGTTCGGCGGTGGGCGCGGGAGGCTGCTCGGCGACAGGCGCGGTGGGCTGCACGGCTGGCCGCTCGGTCGGCACCGAAAGCACCTGTCCCGCAAAAATCAGATTCGGGTTGGATATCTGATTGGCTTGCGCCAACCGCTCGAGGCTCAGATTGTATTTCCAGGCAATGGTGCTCAGCCATTCGCCTGGCGCGATGATATGGTCAACCCAAACTATGTTGTCATCTGTCTGTGTGTTCGCGTCCGACTTGTCGTTGCTGGTTGGTTGATTTTGCTCGGGCTGGGGTTCGACAGGTTCCAGCTGCGTTGGCTCGGACTGGGGTTGCGCTGTCCCGGGTATATTGAGTGACTGCCCGGCAAAAATCAAATCGGGATTGGCTATGTTGTTCAGCTCCACCAGGCTGGCCACGTCCGTGGAATACTGCTGGGCGATTTTCACAAGGCTGTCTCCGGGTTGGATTTCGTGACGGAAAAAATCCTGGGCGGCAACCGGCGTGAAAGCCAGCATGGCCGGCAACAGTAGCGCCATCAGCAGCGACACCCGAACGGGTAGCCGCACGGGTTTGGCCGGACGCGCGGGCGCGATTGGGCCAGCGAGTCGTCCGTCGTGCACTGGGGTTCCGGCCGGCGCGGGCACAGGCGCGATTGGGCCAGCGGGTCGTCCGGGCGCGGGGGCGCGGGCAGACTCGTCCGGACGCGCAGGCGCGCAGGAGACATATTTTGCTTGTTCTGGGACCATACCTGGCCCGAGATGAATACCCTATTCCCCCTACTCCTCTGCCTAGTGTAGCCCCCGCCCAGCCAGAATTCAAGTTAAATTTGGGGGGATTATATACTTAACTTACCATCAGGCATATTGTTCTGCGCAGACACCAGGCAACCCTGGTGTTGGTCTTCCTCTGCTCTGCGCCACGGG
>CAZERQ010000094.1:0-1840 GCA_964514465.1 uncultured Acidimicrobiales bacterium | reverse complement strand
ACCCAGCCCACGATCTTGCTGGCGTGCCGGCGCAACAGCCGCGCCATGCCCAGCGCGCCCGCCACGATCGGCAACAGTATCACCAGCGTCCGCGCCAGCCCCATGGCACCCAGCAGCACACCCGAGGCGAACCCCAAAAATCCCAGGGCAATGGAATTGAACCCGTCCCCGCCCAGACCGGCGCCCTCCAGCGAGGAAAACCACTGCGAGAAGAACTGCCCCGGCGAATCCGGAAAGGCCGCGAACTGGCCCACCTCGGGGATGCCCCGGGAGATCAGATGTCGACTGCCGAACCCCAGGAACACCAGGATCACCAGCCACACCAGCGCCGAGCCGCGCGTGGCCGTGCTGGCGAACCACTCGGTCATGCCCCGGGCCAGACTGGTCAGCCCGCCGGCCTTCTCGCTTCGTTGGCTGCGCCAGAACAGCTTCAGCTCCGACATGCCCTTGACCTGCAGGCGGCGCAGGTTGCTGTCGGCCACATAGCGTATGACCGAGATGCGCCGGCGCTGCCTCACGATGAGGGGCAGACGGGCCAGGTTCCACCACCAGGCCAGCCAGATGTCGCGTATGACCCGGGGATGGCCCAGCACCAAGCCGGCGGTGGCTTCGATGCACGACACCACGACCATCAGCGGCATGACCACCATCAAGCTGGCGGCCGACGGACAGGTGAACATGGAGAACAGACGGTGGCGCCAGCGCAAGCCGTCCAGTTGGGAGGCTGCCAGCGCAAAGGCTGGACGAACGTCTGGTCGGACGTCTGGCAGGACATCTGGCCGGGCGTCAGCGGGCCGGGGCGGCGTGCCCACCGATCCCCACTCAAGCCCCCACTGGCTGCAGCCGACCGCCACCGAAGGCACCTGCCTCACTTGCGCGGTCGCCAGATGACTGCGCCAGCACAGATCCAAGTCCTCTCCCACGAAGCTGATCTGGCTGCTATAGCCGTGCAGGGCGACCATCAGATCGGTGCGCATCAGCAGGCACGATGACAGCACCCCGAAGATCTCAGCTATGGTGTCGTGCTGGCCCTGATCCAGCTCGCCCGAGACAGCCGTCGGGATTTGGCCGCCGGTCCGGTCGATGCTGAAGCCGGCGCTGACCAGCCGCGCCGGGTCGGTGTCTGACACCAGCTTGGGCGCCACGATGCCGGCGTTGTGCAGCAGCAGCTGCTCGACCAGACTGCTGGTTGTGTCGGCGCGCAGGACTGCGCTGTCGCTGCAGATCAGCAGCAGCTCCGCCCGGGGCTGTGCGGCGGATTGCTCCAGCGCCGAGTTGACCGCAACACCAAAGCCAAGCTGTGGGTCATATTGGCAGACCGTGGCCTGGGGCAGAATCGACCTGATGCGCTCGGCGGTGGCAGCCAGGTCGTCGGCTGTGGCCCCGGCCCCGAGCCCGGCCGGCACCGCAACCGTCGCCAGCAATCCCGGATAGCTCTGGGCCTTCAGCCGCGCCAGCGTCTCCTCCAGGTGAGCGTCCAGACGGCTCACGATCAAAAGGGCGCGCACCTTCAATGTCGGTTTGGGGTCATTCACTGGCTCGGGATGCTATATTTGTGGGAATAGCTGTTGGTGATGATTTTGCTGACATAAACACTGGACATTAAATTTGGACATTAATATTGTGGCTGGTCGTTATCGCTATCGCTGGCCGTCCGCCCCCAAGTTTCAAAATAAACCCAAGTATCTATATAAATTAGTATGCCCCGACAATTCCTTGTCGCTATTGGGGGATTATATACTTGACTTACCATCAGGCATACTGTTCTGCGCAGACACCAGATAGCCCTGGTGTTGGTCTTCCTCTGCTCTGCGCCACGGGGTTTCCCCGCCCGTGTCCG
>CAZERQ010000093.1:0-3038 GCA_964514465.1 uncultured Acidimicrobiales bacterium | reverse complement strand
TGGAGGAGAGCCTGGCGTTTCTGGTTCAGACATTGATCGCCGGCGGCGAGCTGGCAGGCAAGACCATCGGAGTGGTGGCGGCCGACACGCCCGGCCAGCCCGAGTCGGTGGAGCGCGGCCTGGTGGATCCGCTGCGGGAGGCCGGCTTGGACGTGGCGGTGTTTGACGTCATCGGCTGCGGCGGACAGGTCACCTGCACCGAGGGCACCCCTGATTCCGTCAGTCGTCTGCTGGACGAAGGCGTGGATGTGTTGTTTCCGACCCTGAATGTGGTGTCGCTGCCGCAGTATCTTGGCGAGATGGTCGACCAGGGGTTCGAGCCGGGCGATGTGACGTTCTATAACTCCAACTTCAACAGCCAGGCCAACAACACTGTCAGCTCCAAGATCGTGGCCTTCGGCGGTGAGGCGGCCGGCCGGCTCTATGACGGAGCGATCATAATTGACGGCGGCGACCCGGCGGGCTATCACGAGCCGGGCTGGGAACCGCGCCAGTTCAACCAGATGTGCAACCGCATCTATGAGACCCACGTGGGCGAAGTTGAGATCAACGAGGGTCTGTCGCAGCCGCCGCACGATCCCTATGACCCGAGCACCAATCCGGCCTACAGCATGGTGACCGGGGTCTGCGCGCAGATGCGTCTGGTGATGCGGGCCATCTATGATGCCGGGCCCAACCCGACCCGCCAGGACATCTATGGCGCGCTGGCCAATCTGGGCGCCATTGACTTCAACAACATGCTGGTGAACAGCATCCGCCCGGGCAAGCCGCAGACATTGGATACTGTCCACACGCTGATGTTCACCTATCCGTGTGCCTCAGGCGAGGAGTTCGGTTTTCAGCCCCAGGGCACCTGCATCGTCAATGCGCCGGGGGATCGCTGGCTTCGGGTTCAGCGCTGACGATCGCGGCCGCTGACGATCGCGGCCGATGTCGCTCGTCTGGTGGCGCCCCCCAAGTTTTCTTGCACAGCGCAAAACGACTTGCTATAATATTTTGAAATACCATAAATCCCCAAACATACCCTGGAGAAAAAATGCTTACCACCAAAACACATCACACCGGCCACGCACAAACGACCCACCCCCGCGGGCGAATGTTGCGCTGGCTGCTCCCAGCCGTGCTGGTCTGCGCCGCTCTGATCGCATCTGCTTGCGGTTCAGACGATGGCGACGACAGCGGAGCCGCGCCCGCTACCACCGAAACCACCGCAGCCGCGCCGGCCACCACCGAAGGCGCGCTGGCCAACCCGGACGTGGAACTGGAAGCAGTCGACGAAGGCCAGGTTGAAGTGGCCACCGCGGACTGTCCCGTGTTTGAGGATGAGCGCGGCGGCATCTTCCAGGAGTATCAGAACCAGTTCGACCGCTGCCATCCGTTCCAGTCGCTGGACAGCTTCTGTGTGGCGCACGAAGCCCCAGATGTGGCGCGGGTGGCGACCGACCCGGGCATCACTGAGAATTCCATCTCCGTCGTCCATATCCGCACCAAGTTGGAGGAGCTGGCGTCCATCGGGTTTGCCACTGATGTGGGCGACCCGGCCGGGATGTTCAACACCTTCGCGTGGTATGTCAACAATGTTTGTGGCGGCGTTAACGGGCGCATGATCGACCTGAAGCTGGTGGAGACGGCCGCCAGCGGAGCCAACATTGACGAGCTGCGCAACGCGGCATGCATTGAGGCGACCGAGGATCACAACGCGGTTGTGGTGATTAACTCTTCGGGCTTCCAGGGCACCGCCAATTTGTGTCTGGTGGAGGATCACCAGACGGCTTTCATCTCCACCCAGGGACAGTCGGGCGAGTTCATGGATCGCGGCGAGGGCCGGCTGATTTCTATGTCGCCCACGCTAGAGGAGAGCTTGGCATTTCTGGTGAATACTTTGATCGGAAGCGGCGAGTTGGAAGGCAAGACCATCGGTGTCATTGTGCCGGACACACCCGGCCAGCTGGAGTCGGTTGAGCGCGGTCTGGTGGATCCGCTGGAGGCTGCTGGGCTGAATGTGGCGGTGTTTGACACCATCGGCTGTGGCGGGCAGGTCAGTTGCACCGAGGGCAACTCTGAATCTGTCAGCCGTCTGCTGGACGAAGGCGTGGATGTGCTGTTCCCGACTTTGAATGTGGTGTCGTTGCCGCAGTATCTGGGTGAGATGGTCAACCAGGGATTTGAGCCGGGCGATGTGACGTTCTATAACTCCGACTTCAACAGCCAGGCCAGCAACATCGTGGTGTCCAAGATCGTGGCCTTCGGCGGGCAGGCTGCCGGCGAGCTGTATAACGGAGCGATCATCATTGACGACGCCGACCCGGCCGCCTTCCACGAGCCAGGCTGGGAGCCGCGCAAGTTCAACCAGATGTGCGACGACACCTACAACGAATATGTCAGCAACGTGGAAATCAACGACAGCCTGTCGCAGCCGCCGCACGATCCCTATGATCCAACGGCCAACACACCGCATGGCATGGTGGCGTCGGTTTGCGCGCAGATGCGTCTGACGATGCGCGCGCTTTATGATGCCGGGCCCAACCCCACCCGTGAGGACGTCAATGAAGCGCTGTTGAATCTGGGAGCCATCGACTTCAACAACATGATCCCCAACAGCATTGAGCCCGGCAAGCCGCAGACCACAGATGTCATCCACACGCTGATGTTCACCTATCCCTGCGCTTCCGGTGAGGAGTTTGGTTTTGGCGACGAGGGCACTTGCATAGTCAATGCCCCCGACGATCGCTGGTTCAGAGTGCAACGCTAAGCTGAGCGCATCGCTAAGCGCAAGCGCGCAACGCTAGACTTCTGAGCCCAGGCTCTGGGCGCCTGAACGCCTTCTATATACATAATCGTGGTCATAAGGTCAGGCGCCCAGTTTTTTCGCTAGTCCGCATTGGATATTTCACATTGAGCTTGGGTCGGCGTGGGGCTGACACAAGTTGGCTTTAGCCTTAAGTTATGCCGACTGAGTTGTCGCCCCTCTCCTTTGCGGAGGACTTCCCCGAACCGGACAGACAGCAGTGGCTGGATCTGGTGGAACAGACCCTGGG
>CAZERQ010000092.1:0-14909 GCA_964514465.1 uncultured Acidimicrobiales bacterium | reverse complement strand
GCCGCTGGTGCGCAAGAACAATCCCGAGTCCACCAGGATCGAATATAGGGCGCTGGATTCGGCGGCCAATCCCTATCTGGCCTATGCGCTGATTTTGGAGGCCGGGCTGGCCGGGATCGCGGGGGAGTATGAGCTGCCCGCCGAGGCCGACGTGGATCTGTCGGGGCTGGATTTCGTGGCGGCGCGCCAACACGATCTGCGCCCGCTGCCGTTGAGCCTGAATGAGGCGCTGGGCGAGATGGAGCAGTCAAAGCTGGCGGCCGAGGTGCTGGGGGAGCACATTTTCGAATGGTTCCTGCGCAACAAGCGCGAGGAGTGGACGCAGTATCAGCAGCAGATCACCGAGCTGGAACTGGCGCGCTATTTGGACTGGTGACTTTCGGCGCCGCGCCTGCGCCCCTCTCGCGCCGCTTACCCCCGTCTCGCCCGCGCCCCATCGCGCCCCTCGTTCCGCATCACGCCGCTTACCCCCCGTCCCCCCTCATCCCGCTCCCGACTAGGCGAACGACTGCCCGCACCCGCAAGTGCGCTCGGCGTTGGGGTTGGAGATTGAAAAGCCCGCGGCGGTGAGGCCGTCCTTGTAGTCCATCTTGGCGCCGTCTAGGAGTTTGGCGCTCTGCGAGTCGACCACCACGCTGACGTCCCCGAAGGTTGCGGTGGTGTCGTCCGACAGAATCTCGGAGTCAAAATACATCTCATAGCTGAAGCCCGAGCAGCCGCCAGGTCGCACGGCAATCCGCAGAACCAGGTCGTCCTCGCCCTCCTGGGAGAGCAGCTCGCCGACCTTGCTGGATGCTGAATCTGTGAGAGTTATCATTGTTCCTCCGAATGTTTTTGGTGGGTTTGTATATTATGCGTTCAGACGTATATTATTCGTATCCGCCTCTGTCCGGCTGCCCGGCACCTGTGCCCCATATCCTAGCAGCAAAACTCAGAAATCATCATTTGTAAGCCCTGTTTCCCTCATTATTGAAAGCAGCGTGTCAATTGTCAGATCCTTGTCTTCTGACCTCTTTGGTGAGCTCAACAAAATTGTGAAGAACAGCTTGGTTGTGCTCTGTGTCTGTGTCATCACCGTCCATCCTAAAACCTTCGGGCAGTTCAGGGAAGATGAGTTGGTCACCATTCTTCAGGTCGTCCAGCATATCCTCCATTGAAAGCTCAATGGCATCTGTGATATTGGACAGGGCATCATCCACGGTGTCGCCATATGAGAAAATGCCTTCAAAGCAGGGCACCGAAGCAGAAAATCGGCCACAAGGGTTCTGGGTCAAGCAGATAATGAGGTTCATCTCATGCTCCCATGTGTGTGTGTCGTCCGGTAACTGGAAAGACATACATATTATGTTACCAATTTAAATCAAATTGAAGTGTTTGGTGGGTCATCACTGGTGCATTACTTGGCTCTGCATTATTGACTCCAGCCCGATTTTGCTGATCTAAATTCCGTGTCCCTTTGACGAATAGCCCAATCCCAGTCCTAGTCCTTTAGAATTAGGGTAAAGCATCCAAGCCTGCCATGACTCCGCCCGCAACCGACCAGCCAACCCAACCCCACGTGCCCGCCACCAACCAACCCACCACCCAAACCCTGCCCGCCCCCGAGGACATCACCGACATTTTGCGGGGCGTCATCGACCCCGAACTCGGCAGCGACATCGTGGATTTGGGGATGCTCAAGGACGTCAGCATATCCGCCGATGGCACCGCCCGTATCACCATCGCCCTCACCACCATGGGCTGTCCGCTCCGGGCGCAGATCAAGCAGGATGCCGTGCAGCGGGTGGCGGCGCTGGACGGAATCGCCGATGTCAAGGTGGACTGGACGGTGCTGACTTCGCAGGAGAAGGCCGAGACCATGGCCCGCGCCCGCAAGCGCATCGCCGAGAACCCGCCCGCCACCGCCATATCCATGACCACTCGGGTGCTGCTGGTCGCCTCGGGCAAGGGCGGCGTGGGCAAGTCCACGGTCACGGTCAATCTGGCGGCGGCGCTGGCTGCGGCAGGCTATCACGTGGGCGTGCTGGACGCCGACATCTGGGGATTTTCAGTGCCGCGCATGCTGGGTGTGGCCGGACGGCTGGAAGGCGAGATTCCCGACGATGGTCTGGACGAGATGCCCACCGACCCCGGCGGCGAACCCCCCACCGCCTCGCAGTCCTCCCAGACGTCCACTGCCGGGACGTCGTCCGCCAAGACGTCGTCCGCCGAAATGCCCCCAACCGAAACGCCCCCCACCAAGATACGCCCCCTCGAAAAGCCGTGTCCGCCGGGCAGCCTCAAGGTGGTGTCGATGGGTCTGCTGGTGGAGAACGAGGAGACCGCGCTGATGTGGCGGGGGCTGATTTTGAACCGGGCCGTGCGGCATTTCCTGGAGGATGTGAGTTGGGGCGAGCTGGACTATCTGCTGGTGGATATGCCG
The DNA here is from genome assembly GCA_964514465.1 of uncultured Acidimicrobiales bacterium. Lineage (GTDB taxonomy): Bacteria > Actinomycetota > Acidimicrobiia > Acidimicrobiales > Hopanoidiivorantaceae > Hopanoidiivorans. The sequence continues at coordinate 12,487 of CAZERQ010000092.1, read as the reverse complement.
CCGGGCACGGGCGATGTCCAGATGGGGATCGCCAAGTTGCTGCCCCGGGCCGACATGCTGGTGATCACCACACCTTCGCTGGCGGCCCAAAAAGTGGCGGTGCGGGCGGCCAACATGGGTCGCAAGAACTACCTTCGCATTGCCGGCGTGATTGAGAATATGTCGGGCATGGTCGGCGCCGACGGGAGTGTGGTGAATGTCTTCGGCGAGGGCGGGGGCGAGGCTCTGGCGGAGGAAGTGGGGGCACCGCTGCTCGGACAGATACCGCTGGATCCGGCGGTGGCCCAGGCCGGTGACGATGGCGTGCCGGTTACTATGCCGGACGGGTCGGCGCCCGCGTCCGCCGCGCCTGCTTCCCCCGCGTCCGTTTCTCCCGCGAAGCAGGTATTCGAAGATCTGGCCCAGCGCCTAATCCAAGACATTGCGCCCCCGCTCAATATGTCAGCCTGCACCGCCAGGCTGCTGGGCGGCGATTTGTCAGGCGGCACTGACGGCGTTCCGGTGGAGCTTTCAGTTTCATGAGCGGTGTGCCTGTGATGTCCGTTACGCCCGAAATGTCCGCCAAGCCCGAAATGTCCGCCAAGCCTGCAACCTCCGTCCGCCGCGCTTTCTTGACTATCTGCGCGCTCTCGGCCACCCTTGCGGCGTTGAGTTTGGTAGTCGCTGCCTGCGGCGGATCGGACGGCGCCAGCGAGCGGCTATTCGACATCGAAGCCACCGCGAACACCTGCCTGCCGCTGGAGGGTCGCACTTCCAGGATTCTGGTTTTGCCCGGTGAGAAGATCCGCTTCAGGGTGTATAACCGCACCAACGAGATGATGGAGTTCATCGTTACAGACGAGGCAGGCGAGGAGCTGCGCCACGAAAAGCTGCAGCCGAGTTTTCGGATTGTCGATCCGTCAGAGGTTGCGCTGGGCGGTTCGGGCGAGTTCGCCACTGGCGAGTTCGCTGCTGGCGAGTTCGCCGCCGCCGACTTTGCCCACGAAGGCCACGAAGACGAAGCTGGCCCGGATGCCACCGAGGACTATAAATATCGCATGCTCGTCCAGCCCCAGAGCGTGCGCAATATGCTGATCACTTTTCCCGAGATTGCCGAGGGGTATGTGCTCAATCGGGCGATTTGTGCCGACCCGAATAGCCTGACGCAGGTTAACGTCACCGAGATCGCCCGCCGCTAGCCCGCCGCCGCTAGCCCGCCGCCACCAGTTCGTCAATCGCGCCCAGCGGTTCGTCCCCCGAAGTGATGGCTGGCACCAGTGCCGTGGCGGTCGGCAGGATCTGCGCACAGAAGAATTCGGCAGACTTAATCTTTGACCGCAGCTCGTTGGGGGGCAGGTGCGGATCTGCGGTCGGGCTGTCGCCGCTCGGGCTGTCGCCACCTCCCTCCAACTGCGCCAACTCAGCTTGCGCCGCCATTGCTGACTTGGCCATCAGCCAACCGGCCACCAGCGACGACAACAGCTTGAGGTAGGGACTGGCCCCGGCCATGGCAGGCTCGCCCGGATTTTCAGCCAGCCACTGCGATGCCTCGGCCGTCGCCCTGAGTGCTTGGTCAATCGGCGGCCATATTTTCTCCAGGTCACCCGTCAATGCCGTGCCGTTCTCGCCACCCGCGCCGTTGCCGCCGCCGATCTCGCCAATCTCAGCCAGCAAGTCTGCCAGCGCCGCGCCGCCCCTCATCGGCAACTTGCGCCCAATCAGATCCAGCGCCTGAATGCCGTTGGTGCCCTCATAGATGGCCGCAATGCGGATGTCGCGGTAGAGCTGCGCCGCCCCGGTCTCCTCCACATACCCCATCCCGCCGTGAATCTGAATGTTGAGCGAAGTCAGCTCGTTGCCCCAGTCGGTGCACCAAGCTTTGCACAGCGGAATCAAAAGGTCGGCGCGCTCCTGGGCTCGGGCGGCCGTGTCGGGGTCGGGGGAGTGGGCGGCCATGTCCATCTGGGCGGCGGTGTAATAGATCAGACAGCGCATCGCCTCGGTCACCGACTTCATGGTGAGCAGCATCCGCTTGACGTTGGGGTGCGCCACGATCGGGGCCTGCTGGTTGGTGTCAGACGGTTGCACGGCCTCAGATTTCAGACTGCGACCCTGCCGGCGTTCCTGTGCGAAATCCAGAGCCTGCTGAAATGCCCGCTCGCCCAGCGCCAGACCCTCAATGCCCACACTCAGGCGCGCCTTGTTCATCATACGGAACATGTAGCGCATACCCTGCTGCTCCTCACCGATTATCTCGGCGACCGCACCGGCCGTGTTGCCGTCGTCCGCGCCCGACACTCCGTCCGCCGCCGCGCCGCTCCCGTCGCCGCCCGCGCCGCCGCCGTCTCCTCCACCAACCGCGCCGCCGCCATATTCTAAAACGCAAGTCGGGCTCGCATGGATGCCGAGTTTGTGCTCGATGGACACGCAGTGGATGTCGTTGCGCTGGCCCAGGCTGCCGTCGGGCGCGACCTCAAACTTGGGCGCGATGAAGCAGGAGATGCCCTTGGTGCCGGGCGGCGCATCGGGAGTGCGGGCCAGCACCAGATGGATGATGTTGTCGGTCAGGTCGTGCTCGCCCCAGGTGATGAAAATCTTTTGGCCGGTGATGCGGTAGCTGCCATCGGGCTGGCGCACGGCCTTGGTGGTGAGCGCGCCGACATCGGAGCCGGCTTGGGGCTCGGTCAGGTTCATCGTGCCGGCCCACTCGCCCGAAATGAGCTTGGGCAGCCAGCGCTGCTTTTGGTCTTGCGTGCCGAACGCCTCCAGCATGTCGACCGCGCCCTGGGTGAGCATGGGGCAAAGCGAGAAGGCGAGGTTGGCCGACGCCAGCATTTCGGAAAACACGCAGCCCAGCACCCACGGGAGATTGCCGCCGCCATATTCGGGGTCGAACGGGGCGGCCGACCAGCCGGCTTGAACCAGGGATCGGTAGGCGGATTTCAGCTCGGACGGGGTGCTGACGCTGCCGTCTGGATTTCGGGTGCTGCCCTGGGTGTCGCCGATGCGGTTGGTGGGGGCGATAACTTCGGAAGTGAAGCGGCCGGCTTCGCCGAGGAGGGACTGGAGATCCTGGGGAGCGATGGGGTCGAAGTCGGGGAGGTCGCAGATTTGGGGGAGACGGGCGATGTGGTGCAGCACAAAGGCCATGTCTTGGGTTGGGGCGGTGTAGTTTGTCATTTGGCTTGGGGTCGGAGTTGGGTTTGGTTCGCGGGTTTGGTTTTGGTTGTCTTGCGGGCCGGGTTGTGTGGCTAGATTTATTCTAGAATATTGCCTGATGTCTTTGCCCGATGGTTCGGTTTCGTCTGCCGTGCCCGACACGTCCGCCGCGCCCACCACGTCCGCCGTGCCCGACACGTCCGCCGCGCCCACCACCATCCGAGATGCCGTGCTTGCGCGCGCCGATGACACCTCGGTTGCGATTTTGTTTGAAGACCAATCCTGGACATACAAGGAATATGTGGCCCAGTGCTGTTTGGCGGCGCAGTTCTTGCTGTCGCAGCGCGAGGCGGCGTTGCCCGAACCCACGGCGGCCAAGTCGTCTGAACCCGCGGCGTCCGCGCCGGCTTCTTCGGCCGCGCCGTTCCATGTTGGCGCGTTGCTGGACAACGGCCCGGACTTTGCCGTGCTGTTGGGAGCGGTGGCTTTGTGCGGCGCGACTTTGGTGGGCATAAATCCGACACGGCGAGGGCACGAGCTGGCGCGCGACATCACCCATACACAATGCCAGATCATCATTACCGAGAAAAAATATCGGGGGTTGCTGGAGCCGGCACTGGCCGAGTTGAGAGCGGCACCTGCGACCGAGCCGCCCGCGACCGCGCCCGTCCCCGCCGTATTCGAAGTCGACACTCCGGTCTGGCACGCTAACCAAATTGCGCGGGACGAACCGCCCGCCGCCGACCCGTCCGTCCCGTCCGCCGCGCAACCCCCCGAAGTCGAAATCGACCCCGCCGCGCCATACCTGCTGCTGTTCACCTCGGGCACGACCGGCGACCCCAAAGCCGCCATCTGCTCCCAGCGCCGCATTGCCCGCATCGCCTCGGTCATCGCCCAGACCCAGCAGCTCACCGCCGATGACGTGTGCTATCAATGCATGCCGATGTTTCACTCCAACGCGCTACTGGCCGGCTGGGCCCCATGCCTGGTGGCGGGCGCGACGGCTGCGTTCAGACGGCGCTTTTCGGCGAGCAACTGGCTGGGCGACATCCGCAAGTTCGGGGCCACCTATTTCAACTATGTGGGCAAGCCGCTGACCTACATTCTGGCCACGCCCGCCAAGCCCGATGACGCCGACAATCCGCTGCGCCGGGTGTTCGGCAACGAGGGCGCGCCGCACGACTTGGAGCGGTTCTCGGCTCGCTTCGGGGTGGCCACGCAGGATTCCTATGGCTCAACCGAAGGCGCCTTTGGCATCTCGCGCACGCCCGACACGCCCCCCGGTGCGCTCGGCAGGGCGGACGAGCAGACCAAGATCTTTGACCCCGAGACCGGCCAGGAGTGTCCCGCGGCGGTCTTCGGAGCGGACGGCAGTCTGGCAAATGCTGACGAAGCCATCGGCGAGATTGTCCATCTGCGGGCGGCGGGCGATTTTGAGGGCTACTGGAACAATGCCGAGGCCGACCGGGAGCGCACCCACGACGGGATATACTGGTCGGGCGATCTGGGCTATCGCGACGCTGACGGGATGTTCTATTTTGCGGGGCGCAACTATGACTGGCTGCGGGTGGACGGGGAGAATTTCGCGGCCGCGCCGGTGGAGCGGATCCTGGAGCGGTTCGCAGACATCGATGTGGCGGCCGTCTATGCGGTGCCCAACAGCGATGTGGGCGATGACGTGATGGCGGCGGTGATACATCGGCCGGGGGCGGAGTTCGACCCGCAGCGGTTCACAGATTTTCTGGCGGCGCAGGGGGATTTGGGGACGAAGTGGGCGCCGAAATATGTTCGCTGGGCGCGGGATTTGCCTAAGACCGAGACGATGAAGATCCTCAAGCGGGTGCTGCGGTCGGAGCGCTGGGAGTGCGCGGACGAAGTGTGGCTGCGCGACGGGGCCGGCTATCGGCTGCTGCAGGACACAGACACGGCGGCGATCAGACAAGAGTTCGCGGCGCGGGGCCGGGCGCAGCTGCTGTCGTAGCTCTGCTGTCGTAGCTGTGCTGCCACAGTTGTTCAACATAGTCGGCCTCACAGCCAGCCCGACTTCTCCAACAGCGTCTTCACTTCCTGTCCGATCGTCTCCATGGAAAAATGTTGCGCCGCGAGTTCGTGGTTGCGCCGGAGCAGTTGCTGGTCGGGTGTCGCCAGGAACTCGGCAATCCTGGGAATCTCGGTGGGATAGAACCATTCAAATCCGAGCCTCCGCAGCTCCTCTGCCACTGGATAGTCGGCCACGACCACAGGCAGTTTGTGGATGGCAGCTTCCACCGGCGGATTGCCAAAGCCTTCCCATTGCGAAGGGTAGACCACCAGATCGGCGGCGGCATACATGTCGCTGGTGGTAAGTTCGGGCCGTTCGGCGGTGGGTTGGAGCCGGGGCGGACTCAACACCCGGCATTTCGCAGCGCCCAAAATCTGTTCCAGGGTCGGCCCGTATCCATCTTCGGCAGGGCCAGCCAGCCAATACGTGGCCCCCAACTCCTCGGCAATCCGCACGGCCGCCCCAACATTTTTTCGGGCAATCGCCCGCACCGGATGAAGCGCCAGCAATTCGTCGTCCCCCACGCCCAGCCGTTGGCGACACAAGGTTCGGTTGCCGGGTTCGGGACGGATGTCGAACGGATTATAGATGCGTGTGGCCTCAAAACCCCGCTCGGACATCTGCGCCCGAGTGAGGTCGTTGATGACCACGTGCTGCCAGGCGGGGTCATCACGCGGCAGGTCAAAAATGTGCGACCACTGCGGTCTCTGCCAGGGCGGGTCGTGGTGGTGCATGATGGCGGGACGACCAGCGAGCGCGTCCAGCAGCTTCAGGCTGGCTGGCAGGTTCATGGGTATCGTGCCGATGTTTTCCACCAGAGTCAGATCGCTGGGTGCCAGGGCTTCGGCGAGTTCGGAGGCGGACGGGGCAGTGGTTGCGTGGCGAGCCAGTCCGGGCAGCAGCCGGTCGACGCGGCCCTCGCCGGCGATGGTGAAGATGTCAAATCCCAAATCGGAGAGGATCTGCTGCCAGCGGTCGGCGACCACCGAAACGCCATCGTGTTGCTCTAGTCTGAAAGAGATGATCGCACAAGTCGCCATATCCAAACTAGATAATAGTATTATGTCGGGTTGTCTGATTTTGCCCTTGGTCTCATATTCCACACATCTCCATTCATTCACTGCGACGCCCACCTGCCAAAGCCCATGAGTTCGGATCCCAACCAAATGCCTCCTGCTCGCGCCGGCAATATCGCTGACAATATCGCCGGCAATATCTTGGAGCATGCGCGCTATATCATGGAGGCGCACTGGCTGGAGGGGGACGGGACGGCTGAAGCAGACGAGACGGCTGCTGTCGGTTCCAGCGCCAAGACCGCTCCTCAGTGTTTTGCCAGTTGGGGTTATTCCTGTCCCAACCCTCAGCACTATGGCTGGCAATGGCTGTGGGATTCCTGTTTTCACGCCATCATCTGGGCTGAGTTGGGTGAGGGCGAGCGGGCTTTGCTGGAGCTTGGGACTTTGTTGTCGACCATTGAGCCGTCGGGGTTCGTGCCCCATATGAATTTTGTGAGCGACCCGGCGGCTTCGCTTAAGTTCTGGCGGCGACGGGGCACGTCCAGCATCACCCAGCCGCCGATGTTCGGCCACGCCATTGCCGAGTTGGTGCGCCGTGGCGTGGGGGTGCCCAAGGAGTTGATGGCTCAGGCAGCCGCGGGGTTGCGTTTTTTCGCGGAGCGACGACTGGACTCAGCTTCGGGTCTGGTCCGCATCGTTCATCCGTGGGAGTCTGGTGCAGACAACAGTCCTCGTTGGGATGGGTTCTATAGCGAGCCGTTTCCTGTGAGTGCGGGGTCTGAATCGCTTTCCCAGACTGCCTGGCAGCACGAAAAGGTTGCACTGCTGGGAGCGGTTGAGCGTGATGGCGACGGGGTGCCGCTGAGCAATCCGGCGTTTGATGTGTCGTCAGCCTATTTCACGGCTCTGGTGGCGTTCAACATTCTTGAGTTGGCTTCGGCCACGGGTTGCGTGGATCCGAGTGCGGCGGACGGGATGGTTGAAGCCGTGCGGAATGCTTGGAGCGACGAGCACAAGACATGGGTGGACGTGGCCGGCGGCGCCAGTCGCGCGACCGCGACCGCGACCGCAACCGCAACTACAACCGCAATCGCGACTACAACCGCGACCGGCGGGCCGGAAATTTTATCGGCGCCGGTGCTGGATGCGCTGCTGTGCCTGTTGGTTGACGATGATGAGACGAGGGCCGATGCGGTCTGCCGGCAGTTGTTCGACCCGGACATCTTCGGTGCGCCGTTCGGGCCAGCAGGGGTTTCCAAGCAGCACCCGGGATATGACGGGGATGGCTATTGGCGGGGCGCCGCCTGGCCGCAGATTTCGTATCTGATGTGTGTGGCTTTGCGCCGACGCAACAGGCTGGCCGAAGCCGATGCCGTGGCCGAGCAACTCAGGCAGGGAGCGGAGCGGTCGGGCTTTGCCGAGCACTGGAATCCTGACACCGGCAAGGCGGGCGGTGCCATGCCGCAGTCTTGGTCGGCGCTGTGCGCGGTGGTCTAGGCGCGCGGATTGCAAATTTGAGGTTGGTTGCTAGGGCGACAGGAATAGGTTGTGATGTCGTGGCTATGGCGTTAAAATTGAAACAGCCACCCCACCGGGCTAACCCACCACCGGGCCCACCACACCACCAAGCAAAGCGAGCCAGCCAAATGCCAAATATGGAACCCTTCGATTTCGAGCAGTCCGACCAGCCGTCTCAGCAACAGTCGCTCTCCTGGTCATCCCAGATGTCGCCGTCGTTGGAGCCGCAGTTGCCAGTGTCGCCACCGCCGCGCCAGCCAGCGTCACCTCCGCCGTCGCAGTCCCAGTTGCCGCCGTCAACGTCGCCGCTCCCGACCAACCCGCAGCACCCAGCCACGGCACTCATCCCCGACAGCCTGCCCACCACTGCCGCGCCCGAACCGCCGCCCGCACCCCGCCGCGACCGGGGCCTGTATTTCTCCGGACGCATGACCGCCCTGCTGTCCATCTTCATCATCTTGGCGCTGGTGGCCGGCGGCACCGCCCTGGGCGTGGTGCTAACGACCGACAATCCCACCGTGGTTGAGGTGGCCCGAGAGATCGTCCGCGAGAGCCAGTCCAACAGCTCCCAGCAAGATCAGTCAGCCGCCGCCAGCTCCGGCGACCCAGCCGGCGACCCAGCCGCTGACGCCGCAGCCACGGCCACGGCCCAGCCAGACCCCACAGACTCAACCGTCGCAGCAGCCGAAAGCATCATCCCAACCGAAGCCGAAATCGAGGCAGCCATCGCCGCCATCGACAGCGAGGCCGCAGCCGAAGCGGTCATCGTCGACACCGTGTTGCAGTCCGGCCAGGCAACCGGCGTGGCGGTCAACGCCGACCAGGACATAACCGAGCTGGAGGCGCTGCCCAGGTCGATGAGCGCCATCGTGGAGGACCTGCTGCCGTCGGCCGTGACCATCTATTATTCCATCGAAGCAGCCGACTACAGCTCCACCGGCTCAGGCGTCATCTATGACGGCTCCGGCCTGATCATCACCGCCGCCCACGTCCTGTCGGCCTACCAAAGCTCGACCGGCAGGTTCATCAACCCGAGCGAGGGCGAGGTGCTGGTGGAGTTCAACAACGGCGATGTGGTGCGCGCCGAGGTGGTGGGGCTGGATCGGGCCATCGATGTGGCGCTGCTGCGGTTCGACCCTGACGGGCTGGATTTCGAGGTGGCCGAGATCGCCGATCTGGAGCAGGCCCGCGTGGGCGACTGGGCCATTGCGGTGGGCTCGCCCTTCAGCTATCGCAACAGCGTCAATGTGGGGATCATCAGCAGCCTGAACCGGGTGGGCCAGTCCAACTTTGAGACCGACCCCGACATTTTGGTGCCCGCCATACAGACCGACGCCCCCATCAATTCGGGCAACAGCGGCGGTATGCTGGCCAACATTGACGGCGAGGTGATGGGGATAAATGTCTATATTCAGACCACCCGCACGATCGCCGGCGAAGCCACCGGCAACCTGGGCATTGGCTTTGCGGTGCCGATTGACTTGGCCATCCGGGTGGTCGACAAGATTTTGGAGGGCGAGAACTTCACCTTTGGCGCGCTGGGCATCGTGGGCCAGACCAACCGGCTGGAAGGCACCGGCGCGTTTGTGACCGAGCTGGTGGAGGACGGTCCGGCGGCGCGGGGTGGTTTGCAGGTGGACGACAGGATTGTGGCCTATGACTCGGTTAGTTTGGTGGACATGAGCGACCTGATCTCCAGGGTTCAGTTCACCGAGCCCGGCACCCAGGTGATCGTTACGGTCAAGCGGGGCGGCAGCGATGCCGATGTGAATCTGCCGATTGTGATACGAGAGTCCGACATAGCCACCGGCACTTTGATCTTCAGCTAGCCGGCCGGTTTGTCTGACTGCCCCACTTCGCCTGCCAGTCTGTCCCCACTTCGCCTGCCCAACCTTGAAAACATTGAACTTGTCGGGGGGCTGCTAGCGTGGCGTTGTTCCGGCGCAAGCGATCGGGTGCCGAAGGGGAAGTTGCATCTGGCAAAACTGCGCCCGAGGCAAAACCCAAGGCAAAGCCCAAGGCAAAGTCCGCGGATCTAAGTTGGGAGCAGGCCGAGCAGGCTTTGTTGCGGGCCGACTTGGGAGTCGCCACGACAGCCAAGATCATGCTGCTGGCCCGAAGCGATTTTGACGGGGAAGTCGCCGAGCGGGTTCGTCAGGCGTTGGTGTCGGAGCTGACATTTGACGCGTCCGCGCCTGCCTCGTCCGACCCCGACCTATCCGCGCCTGCCTCGTCTGACCCGCACCCCGGCCCGGACATCTGGCTGGTGGTCGGCGTCAACGGTGTCGGCAAAACCACCACAGTCGCAAAACTGGCCCAGGCCCAACAAAACCAGGGCCGCCAAGTCGTGCTGGCAGCAGCCGACACCTTCCGGGCAGCCGCCATCGACCAGCTCCAAATCTGGGCCGACCAGTTGGGCGTGTCGCTGGTCAAGGGTGCCCCCGGCGGAGATCCGGCCGCGGTGGTGTTTGACGCTGCCGAGCACGCCACTGCCCGCACAGCCGACCTGGTCATCGCCGACACAGCCGGGCGCATGCACACCAAAGGCAACCTGATGGAAGAGCTGAAAAAAGTCGTTCGGGTGGCCCGCAAAAGCCAGGGCAGGGTGTCTGAAATCCTGCTGGTGATCGACTCCACCACCGGGCAAAACGGCATCTCACAGGCACGGATTTTCCACGAGAACGTCCAGCCCACCGGCATCGTTTTGACCAAGCTGGACGGCTCCTCCAAAGGCGGGGTGGTGGTATCGGTGCAACAGGATCTGGGTTTGCCGGTTAAATTTATAGGGACGGGTGAGGCGGTGTCTGACCTGCGCCAGTTCGAGCCGGCCGCTTTCGCCGAAGCCCTGCTCAGCCAATAGCGGCATCACCTCATCCGCAACCCCAACATCCCCGCACCCAATCAACCAACCCCCAAACCCACAATGTTCGAACGACTCACCTCCCAGTTCTCCAAGATCTTCTCCGCCGCCTCGCGCCGGGGCCGGCTCAAGCCCGCCGACATCGACCAGGTGCTGGCCGAAATACGCGAAGCCCTGCTGGACGCCGACGTCAACCTCCAGGTGGCGGAGCAGTTCTGCGCGCAAGTGAAAGACGAATGCCTGGGCGCCGAAATACACCAGGCACTGAACCCCGCCCAGCAGATCATCAAAATCGTCAGCGCGCAGCTGGAGGCGACCTTGGGCGGCGAGAGCTTCGACATCAAATATGCCTCCGAGCCGCCCACGGTCATTTTGCTGGCCGGGCTGCAGGGCTCGGGCAAGACCACCGCCGCCGCCAAGCTGGCCCACTGGTTCGCACAGCAAGGGCGCCGTCCGCTGTTGGTGGGCGCCGACCTGCAGCGCCCGGCCGCGGTGGAGCAGCTCAGGATCCTGGGCGAAGAGGCCGGCGTGCCGGTATTCAGCGACACCAGCTCGCCGCACAAGGTGGCCGCCCGCTCTCTCGTCCACGCCCAAAAGCAAAAGCGCGATGTGCTCATTTGCGACACGGCCGGGCGGCTGTCCATCGACAAGGAGCTGATGGCCGAAATCAACAAGGTGGGCAAGGCGCTCAAACCCGACTACACCTTCTTCGTGGCCGACGCCATGAGCGGCCAGGCGGCAGCGTCGGTGGCCGAGGAGTTCCACCGCAACATCGCCCTGGACGCAGTGATCCTGACCAAGCTGGACAGCGATGCCCGGGGCGGCGCCGCGCTGTCGGTCAAGCAGGTGGTGGGCTGCCCGGTGGCGTTCATATCCACGGGCGAGCGGCTGGCCGATCTGGAGGCCTTCCACCCCGACCGGCTGGCCGGCCGCATTCTGGGCAGGGGCGACATTTTGGGCCTGATCGAGCAGACCGAACAGGCATTCGAGCAGGCCGAGGCCGAAGCCGCCGCCGAGCGCATGATCGCCGGCACCTACACGCTGGATGACTTTTTGGATCAGATGCGCCAGATCAAAAAAATGGGTTCGCTGTCGTCTTTGCTGGGCCGAATGCCGGGCGCGCCGCAGCTGGGCGAGATTGACGATGCCGCCACGGACAAGCGCATCTCCCACATGGAAGCCATCATCTGCTCGATGACCCCGACAGAGCGGTTCAAGCCCGAGATCATCAACAACTCCCGCCGCCAGCGCATCGCCTCGGGCAGCGGCACTTCCACGGCCGATGTGTCCAAGCTCATCAAGGAGTTCACCAACGCCCGCAAAATGATGGGATCGCTGGGCCGTCCGGGGGGCGGACGCAAACCGAAGGCCAAAGCCAAGCGCAAGGGCGGCGGCAGGGTGACCCCCAAGGGCGGTGGTCAGGGCGGCGGTCAGCAGATGGCGCCGCAGGGTTCGGTCAAGGGGATCGACCTGGCCAAGCTGTCTGAGGAGCTGGGCATAGACATGTCGGAAATGTTGGATTGAGGGATTTTTGCGTTTTCCTGGCATACTAAAAGAAACAAAACCGCAAAAGCAGACAGCGACAACAACATAAAGGAAAATCAAAGTGGCAGTTCGTCTTCGCCTAACCCGCCGGGGCAAAAAAAAGCAGCCGACATATCGCATCGTGGCCGCAGATTCGCGCTTCCCCAGGGACGGGCGTTTCATAGAAATTCTGGGAACCTACGACCCGCGCCAGGAACCTTCGCTCGTGAAGGTAGACAACGACAAGGCGCTCAAGTGGCTCAAGGAAGGCGCCCAGCCGTCTGAGCGGGTCAAAAAGCTGCTGGTAATTTCCGGGGCATGGAAGGAATTCACCGGCGAAGAGCCGCCGCCGTATGTGCCGTCGCCCAGCAAGAAATCCAAGAAGCAGGC
>CAZERQ010000091.1:0-2889 GCA_964514465.1 uncultured Acidimicrobiales bacterium | reverse complement strand
TGCGCTGAGAGACAGGATCGCACAGGAAGTGGAAGCCGCGATGTCGGCTTAGCCGCTAGCCGGGGGCGCGCCAAGTGGGAGCGGGACGGGGGCTGAAGTTGACCGGAGGGCGCAAGTGGGAATACCGCGCCCCCCGGCCGGGTGGGGTCTGCCCCTGGGGTTAGAGGGGGTTTGCCCCTGGGTTATGCCCAGGGGTAGGTTACGTTGCCGAAGGCTTGGCTGTGGAGGAATACGGTGTCGCCGGGGTTGAGGGTGCTGAACCAGTCGATGCCCAGTCCGGCGATGGGGCCGATTTCTGGGAGGTAGTATCTCCAGGTTTGGGTGGCGGTGTGCCACAGGAACACCACGTTGATCGGCCACGGCTCGCGCAACAAAACGCTGAGGCGCACTGGCGCGTTGCCGTTGTAGGTCACCAGGTTGTAGCCGGGCGCCAGGTTGAGGCTGCCGGTGGGGGCGGGCAGCGCCAGCAGGTCATCGGGCGAATAGTTGACTTCGGCCGCCGCGGGGACATAGGCCATCACGGTCTGACCGCGGGTCAAAGTCGCCAAGCCCACCGTGCCGTGCTGCTGCGTCCAGCCGCGCCAGCTCTGCGAGACGGGGTTCCATGCCCACATGGAATCAACCGCGCCGTCCAGCAGTTGCGCGAACTCTCGCGGAGTGGTGCCCGAAGGCCCGTTGAACGACATTGTCACCCAACCCTGCGCCAACGAAACGCTGGCCTGGCTGGTCGGATCGCCGACACTGAGATCGGGACAATCGAAACTGGCGGTCAGATCATAGCCGGTGGCGCCTTGTGCCCAGACAGACTCGATGTAGGCCCGGCCCTGGCTGTCGCTGCCGGCAGAGCCGACCATGGAACAACCCTGCGGTGAGGCCAGCGCGCTGACACGCACCGCGCAGGCTTCACGGCCAGATGCGCCGTCAACATAGGGCGGCAGGGAATACTCCGCGCGGCGGTTCAACTGCGAGGCGCCTTCGCCGACCACCACAACCTGGCCGGTGTCACCCGCAGACGCGGCATAGGCCACACCAGCAGACGCCGGCACACCACCGAAGAGGAACGTGTCAGATCCGCAGGCGTCGGGCACCCACACCAACACCTCAAACGTATCAACCGCAGCGAACACACCCGAAGGCACATTCAACGCGACCCGCACCGGCAGACGATCAACTCCACGGTTGGCCGACATCAACGGTATCGGATCAACCCGCACCCTAACAGGCGGCACGGGTGGTGTGGCATAGTTCAACACCAACGCATCAACCGCAGTCAGCTGCGTCAAAGTGCCGGCAGCCACAGGCACGGACACCGGCTCGGTGCCAGCCGGAGCCTCGGGATCGGCAGCTGCGGTAACCGCCTCGGGATAAGTCAGCGCGTAGGCGCAACGCGCATTGACGCCGGTTGGGCGATCCACCAACGACACCGCGGTCTGGGCCTGGGCCACCGCCGGCGGCTGCGCCAACGACAGCGTGCCGTCATCGCCGACCACATAAGTCTCAGACACAGCCGGAGCGGACCCGGAAGCCGAACAACCAGAATCGGAACCATCAGCCGCGGCATAGCTGACCTCCACAGTCACACCCGACAGGTCATGCACCTCATCTGCGTCTTCGTCCACCAACTCAACAGTGCCAGAAACAGACGGGGAGAAATTGCTGGTCGGCGCACGGTATTCGGCCGCCATCGTCCGAGCCGCGCCGCTCACAGAAGCCGTAGCGCCGGTGTGCAACCCCAAAGCGTTGGCCCCGCCGAGTTCGTTGGCAGACCACGTCAACGTGTATACACAACGGGTGGTCTCACCAGCAGGATAATCCACCAACACCAACGAATCGCTGGTAGAAAGCGAACCGTCGGCTCCGATCGTCCAAGTGATCGCAGCGTCGGCGCTGCACGCAGTCTGAGCGGAAGGCCTGGCATGGCTCACACGGATCTGCGCGCCCGCGAAAGCGTGGGAGGCGGGATCGTCATCTGAGTTATAGCCCGGCACGGTAACATCCGCAGTCGCGGCGAAGGTCGTGTCGCCGTCTAGGCTGTAGCTGGCCGTGACATCCGCGCTGCCCTGGTTGACCATGCTGGTCGGCGCGGGCGAAGAATCCTGATCCAGCGTCCACACAAACGGCGAGCCGCTGGCAGACGACACACTGTCCGGGCCGACCGTCACATCATATTCACAACGCGCCGCCTGACCCACAGGAACATCCACCAAATCCGCCAACGCAGGAGCAGGCATCAATTCGCCATCGGTCTGGACAGTGAAAGTGTAGGACACCGCATCAGAACACTCGGCGTTCGAATTCGCAACCGGCGCGAACCCAACCGTAAACTCAGCACCCGCAAACAAACTCTCACCCGAAGCCGCACCATCAAGATCAGGCAAGGTTATGTCCACCGTCGGAGTGAAATCAGAAGCCGCCTCCAAATAGCGCACCGAAACCATCCGACTAGCAGCATCAGCATTACTCAAAGAACGAGCGGCAGTCGGATTCTCAAGGCCCAACGTCCACGGAGGATCCACACCCGCAGCCGACCCCAGCGAATCAGAGAACGTCACCGAATACACACAACTGTCGCTCTGGCCGTCAGGCTGGCCGTCGGGCACATCAATCAACCTAATAGCACCCGCCACCGGCGCAACCGACCCACCCTGGCCAATAGCGAACTGCAAATCCTGGAAATCCGAACAGCCAGCAGCCGGCCCACCCGAACGGGCAATATCCACCTCAAAGAACGTCCGGGTCGCATCATCCGCATGATAGAAATTGTTATCAGACGTCCCCGCACGATCATACTGCGGCACCGAAATCTGAATATCAACACCGAACAAAGTCCCAGGCAACCTGGTGTAAGTCGCCGTGGCGGTCGCATCGCCACCATCGGCCATAGTGTCA
>CAZERQ010000090.1:0-3990 GCA_964514465.1 uncultured Acidimicrobiales bacterium | reverse complement strand
GCACACATACGCAGAAGCTGACCGGCCAGAGAATTCCGAGGTCAGCAAAGCTCTGGGATGGATAGCGCACAACCCTGTTTTCTCTGAAGCAACGCTGGCAGACGGAGCTGGCATCAGCCCGTCCAATGTAGGCGATGTGGGGTCCGCGCTGCTGTCAGCCGGCATCATACGCACACCCAAAGACTTTGACCCTGAACTCAAAATATGGGAGGCGGCTGACATCACAGCACTTGCGGGCTACATAGAAAAAACCGTGCAAACACTGGCCTCGGATTCGGTGTCAAAAATCCGTCACAAAGATGCCGAATTTTGGCTGGCGCTAGCAGAAGCAGAATAACGCCAACGCGCCAGTTAGTCCGCCGGTCAAGCACCGGGTGCATATGGTTGCGATTGAAATATTGTCCGCTGGCGAATTTCTATAAATTCCCCGCCCCAATCTCCAGCAGCTCGCCGAACTTCGCAAGGGCAGCCTCGCGCCGGGTGGGGATGTGCTCGCTGGGCCAGCCCGAAACCGCCTCATATTCCTTCAGCGACTTGCGGGCGATGGTCACCTTGTGCACCTCGTCGGCCCCGTCCACCAGTCTTGACGCCCGAGCCATGCGATACATCTCCTCCAGCGGCAGATCGGCCGTATAGCCCAGCGCCCCGTGAACCTGTATCGCCCGGTCGATGGCGTTGAACAGCATCTGCGTGCCATACACCTTGATCATCGCAATCTCCACCCTTGAGGCCGAAGCTCCGTGGGTGTCCATGTGCCAGGCGGCGTGCATGCACAGCATCTTGGCGGCCTCGATCTCGATCTTGGTGTTGGCGATGAAATCTTGCACCATCTGCTTGTCGGACAGCAGCGACCCGTGGGAGAACCGCGACAGCGACCGCTCACACATCATGTCAAAGGCGCGCCTGGCTTGCCCGATCCAGCGCATGGCGTGGTGAATGCGGCCCGGCCCCAGCCGCTTTTGCGCCAGCACGAATCCGTCACCTGGCTGGCCGATCAGATTGGCTTTGGGCACCCGGACGTCGTGGTATCTGATCTCTGCGTGGCCGGCCGGCTGGCGGGGGAACGGCACGTCATAGGGATGATGCATGTTGGCGACATCGCGCACGATCTCAACTCCGGGCGCATCGGTTGGCACCACCAGCATGGAGCAGCCTTGGCGCGGGTCGACCTCGGGGTTGGTCACGGCCATCACGATCAGAAAGTCGGCCACCGAGCCGTTGCTGGTGAACCACTTGTGGCCCGAGATGACGTATTCGTCGCCGTCTTGCACTGCCCGGGTTTGGATGAGGGTCGGGTCGGAGCCGGCCACTTCGGGCTCGGTCATGGAAAACGCACTACGCAGCTCGCCGGCCAGCAACGGATGCATCCACTTTTGCTTCTGCTCCTCGTTGCCGCCGATGGCCAGCAGCTCGGCGTTGCCGCTGTCGGGCGCCTGATTGCCAAATATTGACGGAGCGATGAAGCTGCGGCCCAGGATCTCGTGCATCAGCGCCAGCTTGACCTGACCGAAGCCCTGCCCGCCCAGCTCCGGATCCAAATGGCAGGCCCACAGGTTTTGGTCTTTGACTTGCTGCTTGAGCGGGTCGCAGAGTTGGTTCCACTGCTGCTCGCCCAATTCGTGCGCCAGCGTTTCCAGCGGCAGGATCTCTTCGTCAAGGAAGTGGCGCATCCAGTCCAGCTTTTGCTGGAAGTCGGGTTCGGTGGAAAAATCCCAGGCCATTTTCAGCCGACAACCTTTTGCTCGCGCATCTGCGCGACCTCGGCGGCGTCACAGCCCAGCTCGGCCAGCACATCTTCGGTGGCTTCGCCTGAGACAGACGACTGCACGGCAGGCTCGGTCGGTGTGCCGCTGAAGCGGGGTGCCGGGGACGGCTGGCTTTGCCCGCAGGTATCGAAGAACGTGCCGCGGGCCGTGGCTTGAGGGTGGCTTTGGGTTTCGCCCATGGTGAGCACCGGAGTCACGCAGGCGTCGGTGCCGGCAAAAATCTGCTCCCAGTGCTGTCGGGTCTGGGTTTTGAAAATGTCGGCGAAGCGGTCTTTGAGCTCGGGCCAGCGGCTGCGGTCCATTTGCGCGGGCAGGTCGGCTGCGCCAGCATCGGCGGCGTTTCCAGCCAGACCCAACCCCACCAAAAGCGCCTCATAGAAGGGCGGCTCAATCGCACCCACCGCCATCCATTGCCCGTCAGCCGTCTCATACACGTCATAGAACGGCGCACCCGAATCCAACATGTTGGTGCCGCGCTCGTCCGTCCAAAATCCCGAGGCGTGCGCGCTGTAAAGCGGCGACAAAAGATAGGCCGCCCCGTCAACCATGGCCGCATCCACAACCTGTCCGTCGCCTCCCCGAGCCACGTGCAGCAGCCCGGCGCATATCCCCAGCACCACAAAAGCCGAGCCGCCGCCGAAGTCGCCGATCAGGTTCAGCGGCACGCTGGGGGGCTGCCCCTGGCGGCCGATGTGAGCCAGCGGCCCGGCCAGCGAAATATAGTTGATGTCGTGGCCGGCGGTCTCAGCCAGCGGGCCCTGCTGCCCCCATCCAGTCATGCGGGCATACACCAGCTTGGTGTTGCGTGCCAGACACTCATCTGGGCCGACCCCCAGCCGCTCGGCAACGCCCGCCCGGAAACCCTCCAGCAAAACGTCGGCCGACTCGACCAGACGCAGCACCAGATCCGCGCCTGCAGGCTGCTTCAGGTCGACCTGGACGGATCGCTTGCCGCGTTCCATCGGACCGGAGGTGGACGCCACGGGATTGCTGGGCCCGCCCACCCGGTCGATGCGTATGACCTCGGCGCCCAGGTCAGACAGCATCATGCCCGCAAACGGGGTGGGGCCGATGCCGGCGAGCTCTATGGCGCGGATGCCGTTGAGCGGTCCCATCGGATCAGCGCTCCTGCCGCGCCGCGCCAGCTCTAGACGTCAAAGTCGTCCATCCAACAGAAGCTGAAGACGGCACCCTGCGGATCCATCATGGTCGCAAACCGGCCGCCCGGAATGTCCATCGGCGCAACCAGCGGCACGCCACCCAACTCCTGCGCCCGAGCGAAGGTGGCATCCACGTCCTTGCCGACCGCCCCGAAATACACCGCCCAGTGCGGCGGCATCGAGCCGTCCCCGCCTTGCTGTTTTTGCTGCTCGGGCGTGATGGTCATTCCCCCGGCCACGGCGGTGTCGCCCAGCTTGAACTCGGTGTAGGGAATGGGCATCTCCGAATGCGTGACGTGCTGCCAGCCGAAGACCCGCTCGTAGAAGCCCAGCACCCCGGCGATGTCGGTGGGCAAGTTGATTTCGCTCCAGCAGTAGGTGCTGGGTTCGCTGACCCGGGTCGCTCCGATGTGCGCCATCGGCTGCCACAGGCTTAGGAATGCACCTGCCGGGTCGCAGAACACCGCCATCTTGCCGACCGGCTCGCTGTCCAGCGGGGTGACATCAAAGGGTGACATGATGATCTGTCCGCCGGCATCAGACACCCGCTCGGCGGCGGCATCAATGTCGTCCACCGAGACGTAGGTTCCCCAAAACGAGATCAGTGGCGGCGCGTCTGCGGCGGGCGCGTCGGCGCTGGGCACATCGCCTGTGTCGGGCGGCGCCCCCATGTTGTGCGCCTCCATGATCGCGGCGATGGGATTTTCCGGGTCGCCCTTGAGGAAGCACATGGTATAGACGGCGTCCTGCGTGGCGGCGTTGTCCTGGAATTCCCAGCCGAACAGCTCGCCATAGAAAGCTTTGGATGCGGCCACGTCCGTGCTTGCCAGTTCCACCCAGGAGGGCGTGCCGGACTGGTTGCTGCTGCGATGTGCCATTGTTGCTCCTTGTTGCTTGGGTTGTTTGGCTTATATTCTAGCTCGCTAGGCCCGCTGGCTCGACACCGACACCACTTCCCCAGTCATATAAGACGACAGGTCGCTCGCCAAAAAGACCATC
This sequence comes from uncultured Acidimicrobiales bacterium, assembly GCA_964514465.1. Taxonomy (GTDB): domain Bacteria; phylum Actinomycetota; class Acidimicrobiia; order Acidimicrobiales; family Hopanoidiivorantaceae; genus Hopanoidiivorans. Next base: position 65 of record CAZERQ010000090.1, on the reverse strand, counting down.
ACGTTGGCCACTTCCCACACCTCGGCGGCGCGCCCGAAAGCCTCCTTCGCCGTCAGCTCCTCCAG
>CAZERQ010000089.1:0-39321 GCA_964514465.1 uncultured Acidimicrobiales bacterium | reverse complement strand
CTTGGCTAGTAGCCCAGGCTGATGGAGGTGTCGATGAACTGGTTGGTGAAGATGTCTGAGGCGATCAAGTCGGTCGTGCCGCCTTCGAATCCCTCCACTCCCTGGTCGGCGAACACCGGCGTCAGCTTGTTGATCATGGCCTGGATGCGAGCCCCGTCCATGTCACCGGCATAGCCGTTGTCGCCGTCGGTGATCAGACCCAGATCGCGCATGGCCACAGCCGCGGCCTCATGGGTCTCAACCGAGGAAGTCCAGAAGCTGTCCAGCTCCTTGACGATCTCATCCAGGCGCACGTTGATCGGCGTGGGGTCGTTCATGTAGTCCACCATGGCCTGCTGGAACAACGGCACCAGCAACTCCAGGCAATCCGCATTGGCTTCCACATCGGCCTCGCGCACCGACAGAGCCGACTGATAGATGTCATGGCCCGAATCGTGGATCAACAAGAAATCAACCGGCTTCATCCAGCCCTCGATCTCGTTTTGATAGCGATAAGGCTCGTTGGTGGCAAAGCCCTGCTGCACCAGATTGCCCTCGGTGATGAACCGCCCGGGCGAGCCGTCATAGGTGCCGTCAATGTTGGCCTCATCCATCACACCCAGATGCAACAGATAATCCATATAGGAAGCACCGCCGAAATACAACACCGGAGCGCCAGATGCGCCGATGTCCTCAAAACTGTCAAAGTCATACAACTCCGGATCCCACATCAAAATCTGCGGGCCCACGTCAAAGCTGGTAAACACCGCCACCACCGGAGTGTTGGCGTGCGACTTGATGGCCTCGGAAGTGTCGACAAAAGCCATGAAAATGCTGCTGTCGCTATAGAACTGGGTGGTCTGCGGCGTGAAATTGATATACGGGCCGCCGGCCTGGACAACCAGCTCAACGCTGCCGTCACCGATGGGGCCAGAATAAGTGCCGTTGTCGGCATCAACCGTCCCGCCGACACCAATGGCCTGGTAGAGATAGTTGTGCTCCGGCTCAGGGAACCAATCGGTCAGCACCTTCACGGTCGACGGACAGACATCACCTGAGACAGTGTCGTCATCGTCATCGCCACCGCAGCTGGCGGCAATCAGCGCGCCGATGGTGAAGATCGACAGCACCAACAGGAATGGTCGTCGCCAAAGCGGACGTCTTTGCTGGGATGATGGCTCCTGTGGGGGCATGTGCCTCTGCGGAGGTGAGGGGTTTTGGGTTTTTGTGGGGAACATGGTTATTCTCCTTGGGCTGGGGGTTGTTGTTGGGGTTTAGTTGGGTATTGTTGGTCTATCGTTCAGCCAAAAGTGGCTGGCAATATTTTGGCCAAGAAATATGGCTAGCAAAGATTATAGCAAATCACGCCTGCTGATGTCGGGTTATTCTGCTGCCCGCGGCTCCGAACGCCAAAAACAGCACCAGTCCCAGGGCGCAGCAGAAGAATATGGCGGTGTAGAGTTGGGGGCCCTGGCCGGCTGCCAGTTGGTATTCCTCCCGGATGAGGCGGCCCAGACCTTTGACGGTGCCTCCCCCGAAAAAGAATTCGCCCACGATGGTGCCGACCACGCACAGCCCGGCTGAGATTTTGAAGCCCGTGAACATGGCCGGTAGCGCGGCCGGGAACTGCAGCTTCCACAGGCGCTCGAGCGGGTCGGCGTTGTGCAGGCTGAACAGGTCGTGCAGGTTCCGGGGTGCGCTTTTGAGACCGAACAGGGTGTTGGAGATGATGGGGAACAAGGCGATAATGACCGCCACCACCACCCGGCTCTGGAATCCGAAGCCCCACAGCAGTCCGATGACCGGCACGATGGCCACGATCGGCACGGCCTGCAGCGCCACGGCATAGGGGAACAGGGTTATCTCCGCCCAGCGTGCCTGGCTCATGATGACAGCGATGGCGATGCCGATCAGCGCTGCCAGCAAAAATCCGATCAGCGCCACTTGCGTGGTGGCCCACAGGCCCTCCAGTATGGTCTCGAAATTGCGCCAGGTCAAAAGGCCCTTTTGGATGACTTCGTGCAGGGGTGGCAGGATGAAATCCACTCGGTCAGGGATGAAGACGTAGGAGGCGATATACCAGAATCCCACGAACAAGCCGGCGGTTATGGCCGGCGGCCACAGATACGGCAGGAGCGAATCCAGCGGCGAGCCGGATGACATTTTTTTTGAGGGCTCGGTTTGCACTTCTGTTGGCATATTGACTATATTATATGCAAATGAATAGCCAGAACGCAAATTCCACTTCCGTGGCCTCAGCGGGCGCCGCGGCCGACCAAACCACCGCCACTGGCCCGGCCACCGCACCCGCGGCCGACCAAACCACCGCACCCGCGCTGGTGTTTTCCGGAGTGTCCAAAATCTTCCCGGACGGCACACACGCACTGGACGACATCTCCTTCAGCGTGTCGCAGGGAGAATTCTTCACCGTGGTGGGGCCATCGGGCTGCGGCAAATCCACGCTCTTGCGCATCGCCTCGGGGTTGGACACCGCCACCGCCGGCGAGGTCACAGTCGACCGCGAACACCTTGGCTACATCTTCCAGGATCACGCCCTGATGCCCTGGCGCTCGGTGATGCACAATGTGGAACTGCTGGGCGAGCTGCATCGCACACCCAAGAGCCAGCGCCGCAAGATCGCCCGCCAAGCCATCCAGACCGTGGGGCTCGAGGGGTTCGAGAATCACTATCCCGATGCTCTGTCGGGCGGCATGAAGATGCGCGTGTCCATCGCCCGCACGCTGACCATGAACCCGCCGGTGTTCATGTTTGACGAACCGTTCGGGGCGCTGGACGAGATCACCCGCGAGCGCCTCAACGAGGAGACCCTGAGCCTGTTTGTGCGCGAGCAGTTTGCCGGGCTGTTCATCACGCACTCCATCTCCGAGGCGGTGTTTTTGTCCACCAGGGTGGGGGTGATGTCGCCGCGCCCTGGCCGGATTGTTGACATTTTTGACGTGCCGTTCGGCTATCCCAGAGAACCGGAGCTGCGCTTCACGCCCGAGTTCGCCGAGCTGTCCGGCGCGGTGTCGGCATCGCTGCGAGCGGGAGGTGGACACGAATGAGCACGGCCAGCCCCGTAGCAGGCGCCAACCCCGTAGCCGGCGCCAACCCCTCCGACATTGAGACCGGTGCGTTCCTGTTCGGCGGCGTCGAGATGGACGACGTCGGCGCCGGCCCGCCCGCTCCCACCGACCGCCGCTATGACCAAAAGCAGATGTGGTATGCCGCCGAGCGCATGCTGGACATGGGCGTGGCCGCCGAGCAAGCCGGCTTTGACATTTTCTGGCTGACCGAACACCACTTCCAATACGAAGGCTACGAAATCGTCCCCAACGGGGTGCTGTTCGGGGCGGTTCTGGCCGAGCGCACGTCCCACATCCGCATCGGCGCCCTGTTCAACATCATCCCCCAGTGGCATCCGCTGCGCTTCGCCGAGGACTTCGCCACCATGCACAACCTCTCGGGTGGCCGCGGCGTGCTGGGGGTGGGACGGGGAACTGTGCCGCGCGAGGCCCAGCCGCTGGGCACCGTCATCGGCAGCTTCGACAATCCCGACAAGGCCGAGGCCGACACCATCAACCGGGAAATCTTTGACGAGTCGCTAGACATCATCATGCAGTCCTATGAAAGCGACCACTTCAGCTTCCAGGGCAAGCACTTCACCCTGCCGCCGCCGGGCATACCCGACAGGGGCGGCACCGTCCAAGAGCTGACTTTGGTGCCCCGGCCGCTGTATCCCTTTGAGACCTGGCAGGCGGTTACCTCGCCGCCGACACTGGAATATGTGCCCAAGCGGGGTTGGGGCGGGGTGTTCTGGCTCAAGAATCACGCCTTCATGAAGCAGTGGTGGGAGCAGTTCGCCGAGCTATATGAAAAGGAGCACGGGCGGGCGCTGGAGGCGGGCGAGAAGCGGATGCTGACGCTGAATGTGCGCATCGAGGACAGCCACGAGGCGGCTTGGGAGAAGGCCCGACCGGGCCACGACGAGTTCTGGAAATTCCTGGGGCCCTATGGCTGGAGCAGGGGATATATGGGGGAGGACGGAAAGCCTGCCGAGGCCGGGCTGATTCCGACTCTGGAGCAGTCAGTGGAGCAGCGGGTGTGGGTGATCGGCACCCCGGAGGAAGTGGCCGAGGGGATTGATTTGTATCGCCAGGAGCTGGGGCTCAAGCATTTGACGATCTTTCCGAACTTCCCCGGCGACACCTATGAGCAGACCCAGGAGCAGATGCAGCGGTATATGGCTGAGGTGGCGCCGCTGCTCTAGGGAGCGGCTAGGTTCGCCCGGTCAGCAAAACCGTGGCGCCGTCCAGCTGCTGGTCAAACAACAGCACCGAGTTGTGCTCCTGTCGTTCGGCGCTCAACGCCATGGCGCCCGCCAGGCCTGCCGCGCCCGTGGGCCCGACTTCGTCACCCGAATGCTGGCTGGCCAGGGCTGAGGCCTGCTCCAATATTTTCTCCCCCACCACCAGGGCGCCGCCGCCGGTCTCGATCATCCCCCAGATCAGCGGTAGCCAGTCATAGGTCTCGTCATCCAGAATTCCAGAGGCGATGCTGCGCGGCTCTGACTCCCAGGGCCACATGAATTTGGTGGGGTCGCGTTCAGCTTCCGCCAAGACAGCTTCGACGGCAGATAAGCTGGCCGAACCCGGGCCGACCGAGTTTTGGCTGTAGCTTTCGGGCGCGGTCTGCTGCGACAAAATCAGATCCAACGCCCGGGCCAACGGGGCACAACCTGATGTCTGGACGCAGAACACAGCCGGCAGCGCGGACAGCAACTTCAGGTCGCGGGCTTCGCTCAGCCCCTGGATGACGCTGCTGGCCAGAGCTCCCCCGCCGATCTGGATGAACAGGCCGTGCGAATCCATATCGCGGGCTTCCATCTCCTGTGCGGCAAAGCTGGCGGCGAAGCTCTCGGCCAACTCCCAGCCCAGGCAGCGCCCGCCGTCCAGGGTGAAGATGTTCTCGGGCCCCTGCACGCTGAAGGCCATCGCGCCCGCGGCCAGAGCCTCGCGGAAACGCAGGAACGACGGGTCGCCCGACTCGCTCGGCTGCCGTTCGCACAGGTTCACGTTGGCCCCCAGTCTGTCCAACTCCGCCAGAATGAATTCCTCGGCGTTGACCGGGGCGAACACCTCCAGCTGTCGCTGCAGGGCGCGCGCCACCACCGCAGCCCCCAAGGCGGCGTTGCCGCAGCTGGCGATGGCCAACGGCTGGGAGGCCGGCACCTGGTTGACTTCCAGGTGAAGCGCCAGACCGAACAGATGGCGGGCCTTGTGGGAGCCGGCCACGTTCTGAGTTTCGTTCTTGGCGAACAGGTGCCGCAGGCGGACATCTTGGGCCAGCTGCGACAGCTCCAGATGCGGGGTCACCACGAAACCGCGGCCGTCCACTTCGGCCACCGACGCATCCAACCGCCGCACCAAATCCACGAACTCGGCGTCGCTGATGCCCCGCTGCATGGCGGCGCTGTGGCTCCACAGGAATTTGCGGAAGCGAATGAACGGGTTGTCGGAGCTGGTGTCTATGTCGGACAGGCTGACGCCATCCGGTGCACCCAGCCAACCCCCTTGGCGACTTGGACGGTTCAGCACGGCCCGCGCATCCTGTCGGTGACCCTAGACCCCGGTGCGAGCGTTGAACTCCACGATGGCCTCGTCCAGCGCCGGCGCCATCGCGTGAAGCTCGTTCCAGAATTCGGGCTGGCGGCGCGCCACGAAATCCTCAATCGACACCCCTTGCTGTTCCACCCAGGTGAAATAGCCCAGATTGAATATTCGGTCGCGGCCCACATCGTCTAGCACCTCGGTGTGCTGGGTGTCGGCGCCCACCAGATGTTGCTCGATGTCCTGGCGGGCATGGTCGTCGGTGTAGCTGCCGCCATAGCGGGTGTCGGCCAGACGGGGACGCTCGCTTTCGTAGAGCTCCGAGCCGTCGGTGGCCACCGTGACCAGCAGATCCTCGGCCCCCAGCTTGAGCTGCTTGGAGGTCTTGATGGCGGCCAGCAGGTTGCACCAGCTCGACAGGCCGAAGTGGCGCAGCGAGTCGATCACCTCGGCGGGTGTGCCCTGGCTGGCCAGCTGCTGGCGGCCGGCGTCGGTGCCGCAGGCCATAAACAGGCCGTCGGTGGCTTCGTCCGACACGCCCACCGCCACGTCGGTGTTCATGACGTTGTGGATCAGCGGGATGTGCTTGTCGCCGATGCCCTGGATGTTGTGCTCGCCGAAGCCGTTGTATAGCATGGTGGGGCACTCCAGCGCTTCCACCGCCACGATCTTGGCGCCGTGGTGCTGTTTGAGGTAGTCGCCCGCGCCCAGTGTGCCGGCCGAACCCGATGCCGAAACGAACCCGGCCAGGCGCAGGTCATCGCCCATGACCTGACGGCACACCCGCTCCAGCGAGCGGCCGGTTACCTCATAGTGCGCCAGGTGGTTGGGGAACTCGGAGAACTGGTTGAAGATCAGGTTCTCATCGCTCTCGTTGAGCTCGGCGCATTTGTCGTATATCTCCTTGACGTTGCTTTCTGAGCCCGGCGTGCGGATGATGTCCTCTGGCTGCTCCGTCCATTGATCCAGCCAGGCGAAGCGCTCACGGCTCATGTTTTCGGGCAAGACGGCCACGCCGCGACAGCCCATGATGCGGCTGATGGCCACGCCGCCGCGGGCATAGTTGCCGGTGGACGGCCAGATAGCGCGCTGCCAGGTTGGGTCAAAGCGGCCGGTCACGACCCGGGGAACCAGGCAGGCATAGGCCGCCAGCACCTTGTGGGCGCCGATCATGGGGAAGCGGTTGCCGAACACGACCGCAATGGGTGATTCGACCCCGGACATGGCCGGCGGGATGACCACATATTCCGGCAGCTGTCCGAAGGCCTCCGGTTCCTCCATCTGGTTGTGCCAGTGGACACGCCACAGGTTGCGGGCATCGGGCGTGTTCTTGTCGAGGCCGGCGATCTGTTGCAGGTCTTGGGCGGGTATGGTTGACGGGTCGGCCAGCTGCGCGAAGGTGGGCAGCTTGATGTTGCGCTCGGCAAATCGCTTGGCGGTCTTTTCCAGGGTGGACGAATCCACGGTTTCAATGTTTTCTATGAGCATGGTTTTTGGGGTCGGGGGGTTGGGTCGGGATTGGGTTAGGGTTGGGGTTGCTTTCAAATTATAGGCTACCGCCCGATGAGCGCATCAGCCTGCCGCGCGCCCGCCAGCCGCGCGCCCGTCCCCGTCCGCGCGCCCGTCCCCGTCTCCGTCCGCTCCGCTGTGCCCCCGTCCCCCCGAACCCTTTAGTGTCCGATGAGCGAACCCAAAAATAGTTTCTGGACTTTCTCGTCGTCCAGCAACTCCTGGCTGCGACCCTCGAAAACATCCACCCCCTGATCCAGCACATAGGCCCGATCGCAAATCGCCAGACACGCCCGGGCGTTCTGCTCCACAATCAAAATCGAGATGCCCGTTTCCCTGACCCGCTGGATGTTCCCAAACACAGCCGCTTGGTTGGCGGGCGACAGACCGGCTGAGGGTTCGTCCAGCAAGATGACCTCAGGTCCGGCAATCAGCGCCCGGGACATGGCCACCATCTGGCGTTCGCCGCCCGACATCTGCCAGACATATTGATCCCAGCGTTCCTCAAGTTTGGGGAACAGCTCGAATATGGCCTCGCGGCGGGCGGGGTCGATCCGCTTGTTGACCCACGAGCCCATGCGTATGTTCTCATGCACCGTCAGCGGCAAGAAGGTGTTGGCCAGCTGCGGCACATACCCCAGGCCTTGTCTGACCAGGCGGTGGGGCGCCAGGCCGGTGATGTCGTTGCCCTTGAACAAGATCGAGCCGCGGCGCACATCCACCAGACCGAAGATGGATTTCAGCAGGGTGGATTTGCCGGCTCCGTTGGGCCCGATGATGCCCACGATCTCTTGTTGCTCCAGGCGGAGGTTGCAGCCGTTGAGGACGTCCACCTCGGGGACATAGCCGGCGATGATGTCTTGGGCGTGCAGCATTGCGGGATTCCTTGGGTCAGTTGGGCGGGGTGGTTTGGGACGGCGGTGTGGCGGGCGGCGGCGCAGCGTCAGGCGGCGGCGCGGGCTCAGACAGCTCGGCGATTCTGCCGCCCAGATAGGCTTCCAGCACCAGCGGATCCTGTCCCACCTGAGCGTGCGTGCCCTCGGCTATCACCTTGCCCTCGGCCATGCAGACGACCCAGTCGCTCACGGCTTGGACGGCCGGCATATCGTGCTCGATGAACAGCACGGTCGTGCCGCCGGCGCAGACCTGCTTGATGTGCTCCAGTATCTCCTCGGCCAGCACCGGATTGACGCCGGCCAGCGGCTCGTCCAGCATGATCAGCTCGGGCTCGGCCATCAGCGCCCGGGCCATCTCCAGCAGCTTGCGCTGTCCGCCCGACAAAGTGCCGGCATATTGGTCGGCCATGTGCGCCAGGGAAAACCTGTCCAGCAGATCCATGGCCTTGCCCCTGTTGGACGCGTCCTGCCCGCGCCAGACCCAGCCGCACGAGCGCAGCAGCTTCTCGCCGCTCTGGTTGGGGGCGGCCAGCAGCATGTTCTCCAGCACGGTCAGTTTGGTCAGCGCCCGGGTGTGCTGGAAAGTCCTGACCACGCCCAGCCTGGCTATCTGCCAGTTGCGGCGTCCCGTGATTCGCTTGCGGTTGAATGCGCACGTGCCCGAGTCGGCAGCTTCGGTGCCAGACACCAGATTGAACAAGGTGGTCTTGCCGGCGCCGTTGGGGCCAAGCAGGGCGGTGACCGCGTGGCGCTGTATCTCCAGGTCATCCAAGTCCACGACCTTGAGGGCGCCGAACGATTTTTGGTAGTCGCGGACGACCAGAATGGGATCGGGCTTGGGCACGCCGGGCACGCCGTCAACCAAACCGAGCGCGGACGCGGACGTAATGTCAGGACTCACTGAGCAACGCCTCCTCTTTCTTACCGAGAATTCCCTGAGGTCTAAACACCACCAGCAAAATCAGCCCCAGTCCCAAAAGCACATATCTGATCTGGCCGGCATCGCTGTCGTCCAGGGCCGCGCCATACCAACCCTGTTGAATGGAAGCCAGCACGAAGCTGTCCAGCCACTCGAACATGAACCAATACACCACCGCGCCGACAATGGGCCCCGCAATGGTGCCGGCCCCGCCCACCAGCATGACGGCATAGACCAGAAAGGTCACCACCACCAGATAGAAATCGGGGTTGACGTTGCGGTCGAACGCCAACAGCATGCCCGCCAGCGCGCCGAACACGCCGCCGATGGTGAAGCTCTGCACCCGCAGCAAAAACACGTTCTTGCCCAGACTGCGGGCGGCGTGCTCGTCCTCGCGCACCGCCTTGATGGCCCGGCCCCAGGGGCTCTTCACCAGCAGCCACACGACGAGAGTGCCGATGACGACCAGGCTCCAGCACACGGTCATCACCCAGAACGAGCGTCCGTCATAGCTGAAGTCGCCGATGCCGACCCGGTCGGTGGCCTCGATGGGCAGCGGGTTCAGGTTGAAGAACTGGTCGCTGAATTGCTGGATGCCATATACCCCCTGGGTCAGCGGTTCGGCCCAGCGGCTTCGCAGCACCAGGCGCAGTATCTCTCCGCCGGCGATGGTGGCGATGGCCAGATAGTCAAGCCGCAGCCGCAGTGCGCTCAGCCCCAAAAGCAGGCTGACCACCACCGAGGCGGCGATGCCGCACAGCAAAGCCAGCCACAGCGACACGCCCTCTTCCATGGGGATGGCCACGCCGTATGCGCCGGCCGCCAGGGACGCGATGTGCCCGAAGTTCATCAGCCCGGTGAAGCCGAACTGCAGGTTCAAGCCGATGGCCGCCAGGGCGTAGGCCGCGGCGGTGACCCCGAAGCCGGCCCGCAGTGCGTCGATGGTGATCTCGGCCCAGTTCATGCGACAGGCTCCCAGTTCATGCCGTCCGCTCCCTTTGTCCCAGCAAACCCTGCGGTCGCACCAGCAGCATCGCGATCAGCACGACCAGCGCGATCACCAGCTTGAATTCGCTGTCCACCCAATAGGTGCTGACTTCCACGATGAGGCCGATCAGGAACCCGCCCAGCATGGCGCCAAAGGCCGTGCCGATGCCGCCCAAAATGACCGCGGCGAACATCAACAGCAGCAGCCTAAATCCCATGAGCCAGTCCAGCTGCTCGGAGATGCCATAGAACACCCCGCCCAGCGCCGACAGGCCCGCGCCGATCAGCCACACCGTCAACAACACGTTGGAGACGTCAATGCCGGCCACCGAAGCCAGCTCGCGGTTGGCCGAGACCGCCCGGATGCCGATGCCTGCCTGGGTGTTCATCAAGAACAGCCCCAGCGCCGCCAGCAGCGAAATCGAAACCAGCACGATGATCAGGTTCTTGGGCGTGGTGGTGAGCCAGCCGATTTTGACGGGATCCTGGATGTTGTAGTCGCGATAGGAGCGGAAATTGGTGCCGAAGATGACTGCATATATATAGCGCAGCATGAACGACAGCCCGATGGTCACCAGCGACAGCGACACCAGGGATGTCCGGCGTTCACGCAGCGGGCGCCAAAAGCCGATCTCCAGTCCGCCGCTGAGGATGCCGGTGATCAGCATGGCCAAGATGGCCGCGACAGTCAGGTTCAGGCCCGGGCCGCCTTCGGCCGAGTTGATATAAAAGGCAACCAGGGCGCCCAGGGTCACCACTTCTCCATGGGCGAAATTCACCAGCCCCGACACTCCATAGACCAGCGACAGCCCCACTGAGCACAGCGCCAGGATCGAGCCGAAGCGCAAGCCCGAAAAGACCAGATTGGTGAGGCGCTCGGCTCTGGTTACGGTCGAGGTCACGCCTTCGCCCAGACGGAAGACCACTGTCTTTGACTGGCCGTCGTTGACTGTGATGTCGGTCAGGGTCTGTTTGTTCGGGTCGGTCAGTCCCACGCCGTCGGGCAGTGTGGCGGTGTCGATCTCTACCTCATAGCTGCCCGGGCCGGGCACCGGGATGCGCCACTGCCCGCCGGGGTCAGACACCGCCCGTCCGATCTCGGCGCCGTTTTGCCTGACCGTGATCTGGGCTCCGGCCACCGGCAGGCGCTGCTCGTCCAGCACCACCCTGAGCTGCCCTTTGATTTCCTCGGACGTTGCGGCGGGCTGAGCTGGGTCGGCTTGGGCGGAGTCGGACTGTGCCAGGGCGGAATGGAAGCTGAAGAACAACGGCGCCAAAACCAGTATCAAAAGCCCGACCAGCAACCCGACCAGTGACGTCCGTCTGGCCTGAGCCGGAGGGCCAACTGGATACCGGGGGACAAAAAATTTGCGGGTGTCGAACAGAGGGTGCATTTGAGACTAAATTTTAGACAACAAATGAGCCTGCCCGTGTCAAACTATATGAAATGCAAATTCACAAATTGAGTTCCACTGACGCGTTCATTGTGTTTGACTTGGACGATTGTCCGAGCTCGTTGGGCTTCGTGCGCTGCGCCCCCAAGCTGCTGCCTAGCAGTTCGGCTGAGTTGGCGCGCTCGATGAGCTACACCCTGGCGTTGCACGGACACAAGCTGGGTGGGGCAACGGCCAGCATCAACGCCGGCCCGTCCGAGCGCGACCAGGCGGTCAAGGCGTTCGTGGATGAGGTGGCGGGGATGGTGGTCGAGGGTGCGATCTTGGTGGATGCGGGCCGGGGTGTGAGCGAAGCGGATTTGGCACCGTTGCGGGCCGATGATTTGCGGGGTGACATTTTGTTTTCGCGCTATGCGGAGATGGATTTTCAGAGCTATCTTCGGGGGGCCAGCGCGGCTGCTGCCGTGGCCGCCGCGATCTCCGGCGCGGGTGGCGCGACCGAACCAGGCGCGACCGTTGCCATCGAAGGCTTCAACACCAGCGGACTGGCGGCTGCCCTTGAGCTGGACAAGCTCGGCTTCAAGATTGTTGCCGTCTCGACACAGGCGGGCAGCGTCTGTGACCCGGCTGGCTTTGATGTCTCCGCCCTGGCAGATGGCTACCGGTCGCACGGCGAGGACCTGCTGGCGCACCTGGGGCCGCCAGCCGAACCGCCGGAGAAAATCTTTGAAGCCGACTGCGACATCATGCTGGCTGGATCGCGCTTCGGAGTGGTAGACCATCACACGGCCGAGGTGATGCGGCCCAAAGTTCTGGGATCACTGCAGCATCTAGCTTTTACCACCCGGGGACTGGTTGCGCTGCAGGCAAAGGGCGTCTGCGTGCTACCGGATTTTTTGTGTTTAGGCGGGCCGCTTTATGCCAACGGCGCGGGCGGCTCGGCGGGCGGCGGCACCCATCAGGACATAATCACCGCCGCGCAGCAAAAGACGGCCGCTCTGGTGCAGGAGTTGGCCCCGCACCCCGAGGGTATCTTTCTGGCGGCTTGCTATCGGGCCGAAGAATTTCTGTCGAGCTGGCGAGACGAGCTGCCGTTCGGCCGGCCGCTGGCGCCTTAAAACAAAGACAGCGCGACTGGCGCCCAAAACGGGACGGACTGGCGCGGCCGCTGGCGCCCTAGAACGAGCTCGAGAAAATGTCGATCATCTTGCGCACGTCATCGCCCAGCGGATAAAGAATCGGCACGGTCGCGCCCGCTTCTATGTATTCGTTCACCTTGGCCATGCACTCGTCTGGCTCCCCGGCGGCGCAAATCATCTGGACAATATCATCTGGCACCAGCTTGGACGCCCGCTCCACCTCCTCGTGCGTGGCCGGCCAAGTCAGCACCTTGTGAACTTCGTCCAGCAACTCATCGGGCACACCTGACGCCTTCATGATGTGGGGCTGCTGCCCGAGATACTGGGTGACCATCAGCCGAGCCGAATCCAAAGCCTCCTTGCGGGTGTCCGCCAGCGAGCAGACCACCAACTGCGGCCGATCCAGATCCTCCATCTTGCGCCCGGCCCGGTCCAGCCCGACCTGCAGCGACTCCATGGCCTGGCGGTTGTATTCGGGCGAAACCAGATAGTTCAGCACCACCCCGTCGGCAATCTCGCCGGTCAGCTCCATCATCTTCATGCCCGTGGCGCCGATGTAGATGGGGACGTCCTTGGGCCGCCGCTCCTGATAGACATAGTCCAGCTCCACGCCGTCCAGCTTGACATAATCGCCCTGGTAGGTCACCGTCTCGTTGGCCAACAGGGCGCGCACGGCCTCCACGATTTCGCGCATCACCTTGAGCGGTTTGGCCCGGGTGATGCCGACTTTTTCGGCCAGCGGATCCCACCAGGCGCCGATGCCCAAGATGATGCGGCCGGGCGCCAGGTCATCCAAAGTGGAGAAGGTGGCCGCCAGGCGTGCGGGGTTGCGTGTCCAGCAGTCCACCACTCCGGAGCCGATCTTGATGCGGTCGGTAACCGCGCCGAAGGCTGCCATGGGGACGCAGGCTTCGCGCACCAATCGGGAGTCGGCCTGCCAGACCGCCTCAAAGCCGTGGTCTTCGGCATAGCGCGCATATTCCATGGCCTCGGCAATCGGGTGCGCATCCTGGAGATAGAGGGCAAGTCGTTTTGTCACGGGTTTTCCTTTCGGTTGGTTGGGGATTGGGGGTTGCGGTTTGGTTCAGCGCAGGCGCTCAAACAGTCTTTCGGCTTGCTCGGCGGCGTGGGCGCGTATTTCCTGGGCATCAACCCGGGTGGGCGCGCCGTCTGAATACACCACTTCGCCGGCCACCGAAACTTCCAGCGGCGACACGCCCGGGGTGAAAGCCAGATGCCAGGCGTCCATGTCGCCATATGACCACAGCACTTCGTCTTGGCGCACTTCGGGGAACAGCTCCTCGCCCGCCAGCAGCCACTGCCAGGCGACTTCGGGCGATGCGGTCACGTCAACTGAGCGGGAGCAGACATATGCCAGACGGAACTCCTCCAGCATGTCGGCGCCGATGCCGTCCGAACCCAGCGCCACGGGATTGGAGAACCTGGTGGGGCGGGCATAGCCCACGTTGTTGTTCAGGTTGGAGCGCGGGTTGTGGACGATGGTGCCGGACAGCGCATGGTCGTCGGGCAGGAGCACCCCGTGGATCAGCAGCCAGTCCGGAGTGGAAAGCTGCGCCAGGGCGTCGGTGGCTTGCGCGTCAGGCGGGCCCTCAGCCACGTGGATGTGGACGCCGACATCGTGGGACTGGGCCAGCTCGGCGGCGGCGGTCAGGGTGTCGGGTTCGCAGGTGAAGGCGGCGTGGACTCCGACCATGCCCTTGACGTGGGAGGCGGAGGCGCCGCCCGAGCCGGAAGCGCCGGCTGCGAGCTCGCGCAGGAACCGCTCGTTTTCTGCCAGGCCGCGGCGGGCCCCGTCGGCGCCGTGGCGGTCGGTCACGCCATAGGCACAACTTATGCGCACGCCAACTTCCCGGCAGGCATCGGCGATCACGCTCAGCGAGCCGTCGATGGCGTTGGGTGATTCGTGATGGTCGATGATGGCAGTGCAGCCCCGCTCCAGCGCCTCCAGCGCACCCAGTCTGGCCGAAGCCCGGATCATCTCCTCGTCCAGGGCGGTGTCAAGCCGCCACCAAATCAGCTTGAGTATCTCCTCAAACGATGTCGGCACGGCCGGCGGGGGCGGCATTCCCCGCGCCAGGGCGGAATACAGATGATGGTGCGCGCAGACCAGGCCGTTGGTCCGGGAAGCTGTCATCGGCGAGGCGGGGCGGAGCGGCGGCGCTGTCGGTGCCTTGCCCTTAGGCCGGAACAGCCGTCAGCGCCCAGTCGTCCTGCTGGTCGGGCTCTTGCATGGGAAGATGCGTGCGCCACTCGCCGTCAAAGGCGTGCAGCGCGGCGGCCACTGCCCCGGCTGTGGGCACCAGCCCAATCTCACCCACACCCTTGATGCCATAGGGAGCGTTCGGCTGGGCGCATTCCACCAGCTGCACATCCACCTCGGGCATGTCCTTGGGACGAATGATGCCCAGGCTGCGCAGGGTGGTGTTGGTGGGTCGGCTGTCTTCGTCCACGGGGAAGCCTTCGGACAGCGCATAGCCCAGACCCATGTGAACCGCGCCCTCGACCTGACCCTCGCACAGCTGGGGGTTGACCGCGCGGCCCACGTCATGGACGGCCACCACCTTCTCCACCGAACCCGACTCGGGATCCAGCACAACCATCTGGGCGGCATAGCCGAAGGTGGAATGTATCACCGGGTTCTCCAGGCCGTCGTTAAGGGAGTTGGTCCAGTTGACCACATATTCGCCTTCGTAGTCCACCCCGATCTTGCAGCCGTCGGCCAGCGCGGCCTGGCAGGCGTTGGCCACCGAGCCGGCGCCCATCAGCGTGCCTCGACTACCGGTGGTCTGGCCGGCGCCCAGCTCCCGGGTGGTGTCCACCACGACCTTGACCTTGTCGGGCTTGACCCCCAACTCCTCCACCGCAACCTGAAGCGCCACGGTGTGGATGCCCTGGCCCATCTCCGTCCAGCAGTGGCGTATCTCGACTGTGCCGTCCTCCAGGAAACGCACCACCGCCCGGGCGACCTCGTTGAAGCCGTTGCCCAGACCGGAGTTCTTCAGCCCCAGCCCCAGACCGACCGGTTTGCCTTCGGCGCGGGCGGCATCATAGGCGTCCTTGACGGCATCCAGACAGGCCTTGGCGCCCAGACAGCCGTCGTCCATGATCTGGCCCGGACCCCAGACGGCGCCAGGCTCGACCACGTTGCGGGCGCGGATGTCCCAGCCGGAGATGCCGACCTTTTCGGCCAGACGATCCAGGGCACCTTCCATGGCGAACTGGGCCTGGTTGGCGCCGAAGCCGCGGAAGGCCCCGCAGACCGGATTGTTGGTGCGCACGGCGATGGATTCGACATCGATGGCCGGCAGCTTGTAGGGGCCGCTGGCGTGACCGGCGGCGCGCTCCAGCACCTTCATCCCCACCGAAGCATAGGGGCCGGAGTCGCCGATCATGCGGGCGCGCAGGGCGGTCAGCTGGCCCTGGTCGTCGCAGCCCACCTCATAGACCATGCGGATGGGATGGCGCTTGGGATGCAGCAACAGGGACTCCTCTCGGGTGAGGGTGCACTTGACCGGACGCTTCAGCAGCCAGGCGGCCAGCGCGGTCTGGGCCTGGTTGGACATGTCCTCCTTGCCGCCGAAAGCGCCGCCGTTGGAGACCAGCTCGACGGTGACCTTGGAGGGGTCGATGTTGAGCACGGCTGCGATCTGGTCGCGGTCGTCCCAGACGCCCTGTCCGCCGGAATAGACCTTGAGCTGGCCGTCCTCGTTGGGCACCGCCACGGTGGATTCGGGCTCCAAGAAGGCGTGCTCGACCCGCTGGGTCTGGAAGGTGTCGGTGACCACGTGGGCCGAGTTCGCCAGGGCGGTCTCGACGTCGCCGCGCTTGTAGGCCGAGCGCGACAGGATGTTTCCGTCCAGCTGCCAAACGGCGTCCTCGGCTCCGTCCTCGGCGGCAATGACCGGGTCGTTGAACGGCTTGTGGGGTTGGTATTGGATGTCGATCAGGGTGGCGGCGTGGCGGGCTGTGGCTACGTCTTCGGCCACCACCAGCGCCATGATGTCGCCCAGATAGGAGGTGCGGCCGCCTTCGGGGATGAAGATGGGCCAGTCCTTGTGTATGATGCCCACCCGCTGCTCGCCGGGCACGTCCTTGGCGGTGTATACCGCGACCACGCCGGGGACGGCTTCGGCGGGGGCACAGTTGATGCTGGTTACGTCGGCGCGGGCGTGGTCGGCCAGGCGCACCGCGGCGTGCAGCATGCCGGGCAAAAACAGGTCGTCGATGTAGGGGCGCAGGCCGGCTGCCAGCTCGGTGGCTTCGTATTTCACGCCGGAGCTGCCGACACCGCCGGGGGTGGCCGGCTGGGGCGATTCGCCTTTGGCCAGGGCCTCCACGGCGTCAAGGATTTTGACATAGCCGGTGCAGCGGCACAGGTGTCCGCCCAGGTGGCGGGAGGCTTCGTCTTTGGTGAGGTCGGCGCCCTTGCGGTCGATCAGGGCTTTGGCGCGCATCACGATGCCGGGGGTGCAAAAGCCGCATTGCAGGGCTCCGTTGGCGGCGAAGGCGGCGGTGTAGCGGGCGAGCTCGTGCGCCGGCAGGCCTTCCAAGGTTTGGATTTCGGCGCCGGCTACTTTGTCCATGGGGGTCTGGCAGGCGACTCTGGCCTTGCCGTCGACCAGGACTGTGCAGCAGCCGCATTGTCCGGACGGGGCGCAGCCGTCCTTGGGGGAGATGACGTGCAGCTCCTCGCGCAAAGCGGACAGCAGGTGGGGGTGCTCGCCCTGGGTGGTTACGGCTGAGCCGTTGAGTGTGAATTCCGTTGTCATTGTTTTGGCCTCGGGTTTGTGGTGGGTTTTTTGGGGTGGGGTGGTTTGGGGTGGGGAGATTTGGAGGAGATTTGGGTGGGGGCAGGTGATTGCAGTTTAGCTTAGCCCATTGGTCGTCTGCAAGTCAAAAATTATGGCATTTTGCTCGGTGCCTGACGAAAACAACCCTCAGCTAGCCTGAAACCCCCTTTTGCTTGGTGATTATTTCATATGCCTCGGGCCGACGATAGCGGTTGAAGTCGAACAATGTCTCCTTATAATTGCGACACATTTCCAGATCAATGTCGGCCACAATCAGCTCATCGCCGGTGGTCACGGCTTGGGCCACAATCTGCCCGGAAGGTGCGATGATGCAGCTCTGCGCCAGCAGCTCACATCCCTCTTCGGTGCCGCCTTTGGCGATGCCGGCCACCCAAGTGCCGTTTTGGTAGGCGCCCGACTGCATGACCAGATGGTTGTGGAACGCCTGAAGCGGATTCTGGCCGGGGTCGGGGGCGTAGTGCATGGGCGTGTTGTAGCCGATCAGCACCAGCTCAACCCCCTGGAGGCCCATGACGCGGTAGGTCTCGGGCCAGCGCCGGTCGTTGCAGATGGCCATGCCGACCTTGCCGCCGAACGCATCCCAGACGGAAAAGCTCTCCGGGCTCTCCTCGAAATATCGGCGCTCCAGATGCTGGAACGGGCGGTGGGGTTCGTGCTCCTCGTGGCCGGGGATATGGACTTTGCGGAACTTGCCCACCTGCGAGCCGTCCCGCTCCACCAGGATGGCCACGTTGAAGCGGTGGTTGTCCGGGGTCAGCTCGGCGTAGCCCAGGTGGAAGCCGATGCCCAGCTTTTTGGCCGTGTCGAACAGGATCTGGGTCTGCGGGCCGGGCATTTCGGTCTCGAAATAGCTGTCTAGCTCGTCGGTGTCTTCGAAAAACCATCTGGGGAAGAAGGTGGTCAGGGCCAGTTCGGGGTAGGCGATGAGCTGCACGCCCTTGCCGTGGGCTTCGTGCATCAGGGCCAGCAGGCGCTCGACCACTTCGGCGCGGGTTTCACTCTTGGCGATGGGGCCGAGCTGCGCCACGCCCAGGATGAGGTTTCTTGGATTGGTGCTGGAGTTGGTGCTGGAGTTCATGGTTTATGATTTTAGCGGCTGGCGCGGGGGATTGTCGGCAGGCACGGGTTGGCGGCGCGGGGATTTGCCGACAGGCGCGGGTGGCGACGGGTGCGGCCGGCGACTGCGCGGCGGGACTAGCAGACCAGTGTGCCGACCTTCTTGCCCGCCATGAGCGCCTGTGCGTTGCCCGGCTCCATCAGGTTGAACATCACGATGGGGAGCTGGTTCTCCATGCATAACGTGACCGCGGTCGAATCCATGGCCCGCAGCCCCTGGCTGATGACATCAATGTATGAAAGCTGTTCATATTTGGTGGCCTGGTCGTTCTTTCTGGGATCGTCGGTGTAGATCCCGTCGGTTCCCGAATGCGTTCCCTTCAGCAGCACCTGGGCCTCAATCTCGACTGCCCGCAGTGCCGCGGCCGTGTCGGTGGTGAAGAACGGGTTGCCGGTTCCGGCGGCCAGGATGACCACCCGTCCCTTTTCCAGATGCCTGACGGCGCGGCGGCGGATGTAGGGTTCGGCTATCTGCGCCATTTGGATGGCGGTTTGAACTCGGGTGGGCTGGCCCAGGTTTTCCAGCACATCTTGCAGGGCGAGCGCGTTGATGACGGTGGCCAGCATGCCCATGTAGTCGCCTTGGGCCTGGTCGACTCCGATTTCCTTGGCGTTGGTGCCGCGCCAGATATTGCCGCCGCCCACCACCACTGCGATGTCCACCTCGAAGTTGGCGCGTAGGTCGACGATCTGTTGCGCGATTGACTTGACGATCTCGCCGTCAATTCCGGTTGAACTCTGGCCGGCGAACGCTTCTCCGGAAATCTTCAGCAGCACCCGCGACCACTGGGGAGTTCGTTTGGAATTCTTGGGGCTCATGGTGGGGGGTGGTTTGGTTCGGGTTAGGGTGTGGCTCGTTTTTGGGGCTGGCTCGGCTCAACCTATGGCCAGCAGCTCAAAACTCACGAGTTCGCCTTCGCCCAGGCTGTCGGCAACCGTCGTCTTGTCGCCATGCAATCCTTGCTCCAGCAGCACCGTCTCCTTGAACCAGCGCGTCAGGCGTCCGTCAACTATCTTCTCCCAGGCCTGCTCGGGCTTGCCCTCATCCTTGGTCTGCTCCAGCGCACGGGCGCGTTCCTTTTCCACCAACTCATCGGGCACATCTTTGCGGTTGAGGTGGGCGGGGCGGGCGAACGCCACATGCAAGCTGACCTGATGGAGCGCATCGGACGAAACATTGGAGCCCTCCACGATCACTCCGACCACGCCTCGGCCGTCCTGTCGGTGGAGGTAGGTGTCAAGCGTGTTGCCCGGGGCGGCCTCTCGGCGGACAGCCTTGCCCAGCTCGATGTTTTCCTTCTTGGAGATGCGCAGGTTGTCGATGGCTTCGCTGAATGCTTCGGCGGCTGCCTCGCCGTCGGCCAGCACTGCTTCGGCCATGTCCTGGCAGACCTTGACGAAGTCCTCGGACTTGGCTGAAAAATCCGTCTCGGCGTTGAGTTGGACCAGGGCGGCTGCGTTGCCGTTGGTTGCCAGCGCGATGGCCCCCTGGGATGCCTCGCGGCCGGACCGTTCGGCGGCCTTGGCGAGCCCCTTGCGCCTCAACGCCTCAGAAGCTGCCTCAAAGTCGCCGTTGGCTTCGACCAGCGCCTTTTTGGCGTCCATCATTCCGGCCCCGGTCTGCTCCCGGAGCTGCTTGACTTGCTGTGCTGATATTTCAGTCATTTTCTGTCTCCTTGGTTTTTTCCTGTGGGTCTGGGGATTCGTTTTCCATCCAAGCTGACACTCCGGTGTCGCTGGATTCGGGGGCGTCGGCGGCGGTGCTGGTCGCGGCGGGATCGCTGGTTTCAGCGGTGTCGGCGGCGGCGCTGGTCGCGGCGGGATCGCTGGTTTCAGCGGCGGCGCCGGCTTCGTCGGTTTCGGCTTCGTCGTCCTCGGTCGCATCGTCCTCAGCCGCATCGGGCTTGGACCTGAGCCGGGCTTCCCGCTCGGCTGCCGCGGCGGCCGCTTCGTCTCTGGCCTTGGCTTGCGCCTGCTGGAATTCGGCCTCCTCTTCGGGGCTGCGCTGGACGGCAGCTGCGGCTTTGGGAGCAACGCCCATGGTGGTGGCTATCTGCTTGCCCTCGATGACGGCATCGCACATTATCCGACACATCAGGTCGCCCGAGCGGATGGCATCGTCATTGCCGGGGATGATGTATTGAATCACATCGGGATCGCAGTTGGTGTCGACCACCGCGATGATGGGGATCTTGAGCTTGTTGGCCTCGGTCACCGCAATCTGCTCCTTGCGCACGTCAAACACAAAGATGGCGTCGGGGATTTGGACGATCTTGCCGATGCCGGTCAGGTTGCGTTCCAGCTTCTCCAGCTCTCGCTGTATTCTGAGGGCGTCCTTCTTCGTCATTTCTGCCAATTCGTTGGCGTCTCGCATGCGCTGGTATTCCCGCATCTTTTCCACCCGCTTGTGGATGGTGGCGAAGTTGGTGAGGGTGCCGCCCAGCCAGCGCTGGTTCACGAAGGGCATTCCGCAGCGTTCGGCATAGGAGCGGATGTTGGACTTGACCTGTTTTTTGGTGCCGACGAACATGATTGAGCCGCCTTCAGCGACGGTGTCTCGCACGAAGGAGTAGGCCGCTTCGATGCCCTGCATGGTCTTTTTGAGGTCGACAATGTATATGCCGGAGATTTCGCCATGGATGAAGCGCTGCATGCGGGGGTTCCAGCGGCGGGTTTGGTGCCCGAAATGGACGCCGGCTTCCAGCAGTTGCTTGAGGGTCACAACGGGGTCGTTGCCGTTGGTGCTGGGAGTCCCGTTGGTGCTGGGGGTCGGCTCGGTTTGGGCCGGGACGCTGTGGGCCGGGACGCTGGTGGCCAGATTGCTGGCAGGCGGATCGCCGGCGGGCGGATTGCCCGCGGCCGGTTCGTTGGTGTCGGCCACAAGCTGGGTTGATATGTCGTTGTTGGTCATTGGTTTTTCTCCCATCGGTTGTTCTAGGCTCGTGCTTTGCGCAGCTACGCGACCGTGGGCCGCACGAGTGAGACTTGCCGCCAGTTGGTTGGCCCAGATATGATTACTTTTATGTTTCGGTGAATCTGCCTGAATAAATTTCAGACACATACACCAGGAAGCCAACAACTGACGACTCAGGTAAGTCTAGCAGGGAGATGGAAAAATGCCACACCCGATTGCCGCGACTATTTCTGCTCGGTAATCGCAGGTGGCTAGAGGCGACGGTGGGTTGGCGATGTTGGCGAGCCAGAGATGTCGGCGGGCTAGCGGTATGCCATCGGAACCAACCTCACTTTCCTGGGGGCGATTTGGGGCGCGCAGTTAGCAGGCTGGCTGATGGGCAAGTCGGCAGGCACGGTGGCGAGCAAATCGGCGGGCGCGGTGGCGAGCAAATCAGCGGGCGCGGTGAGGGAATTGGCTGGCGAGTCAGCGGGCGCGGTGGCCGGCACGCTTTGGCAGGCAAACAATGTTGCCGGGTCAATGTATTCGTCATATTCCCCATCTTCGTCTGCTTGACGAACCCCGAAATGGAACGTCTCTTTTGCGGTTCGGGCCAGCGGCTGCCCTCGGGTTACCGTCTGGGACTTGGCGACTTGAATGTCGGTGATATGGGAATAGGTTGTTCTGATGCCGCCGGTGTGGTTGATGCTTATGTATGAGTTGCCGGCGATCTGCCCGGCAAAATGGACCGTTCCGCTTTGGGCTGCCACCACCTGGTCTCCAGGGGAGGTGCGGTATTCCCAGCCACGGTTGCCGGGGGCACCAATGTGAGCGGGTGGGCGGAACCAGTCGATCACTTCGCCCTGGACGGGTTGGACGAAAGCGTCTGGCGCGGTTGAAGCCAGGGGCGCGGGCGGCACGGCTTGCTCGGGCGGCGCGGTCGCTGACGTGGGCTTGGCAAACACAACCTCGAAATTGGCTGTGGGCAAAAGAGTTGCCGTGGGTATCTGGCTTTGCCTCAAGGGGGGAAGGCTCTGCTGATTCAGATGGTCGGAAGAGCACCCTGTGAGCAAACCAACTGCCAGCGCAAAAGCAGAAACCACAAGAGCAAGTCGCGCTCGGGCCGTGGCGGGTCTGGGCGTGGGAATTATTTTGGCGCGAGCGACGGGCCCCGACAAACGAACCGAGGCGGGCCTGGGCTCAGTCAGCCGCGGGGGTGGTGGTTCTTCAGGACTTTGTGCAGGCGCTCTCGGCTTACATGGGTGTAGATTTGGGTGGTCGCCAGAGTTGAATGACCCAGCAATTCCTGAACCAGACGAAGGTCGGCTCCGCCATCTAGCATATGCGTGGCGAAGGTGTGGCGCAGAGCGTGTGGGTGGGTGTGTCCAAGGCGCTCGACTATCCTGCGCAGATCTCGGGGAGTCAGCGGATTGCCCACCAGGTTGAAAAACAGGCGATCCCGCAAATTTTCGTGCGAATTTTCGGCTGGCGCGAATTCCTGGCGGGACTTCTCCAGATAGTCCTGCAGTCTTGCCACGCAAGGCACCGAAAGCGGCACGATGCGCTCCTTGTCGCCCTTGCCAACCACCCGCACGAGCCGTTCGTCCAGCTGCAAGCTGCTCAAAGTCAGCCCGCACACCTCGCTGGCCCGCAACCCGCTGCCATAGAGCAACTCCATGATGGCCAGATCGCGCCTTGAGCGGTGTTCGTCTTCTTGCTTCTTGGACGCGCGGTCGCCCTTGAGCATGGAATTGAGTTTTTTTCCCCGGATTACTTTGGGGAGGGTCTTGGAAGCTGAGGGAGCAGACAGGGCCACGGTTGGATCCGAGCGGCACAGATTTTGTTTGGTGGCCCAGGAGAAGTAGCGTCGCAGCACCGTGACCTTGCGGGAAATGGTGGCCTTGGCTAACTGTTTCTTTTCTACCAAGTGGACGACATAATCGCGCAAATTTGTCCTGCTTGCTTCGGCTGGAGTGGAGATCTTCTGCGAAACCGCCCAATCCACGAATGCCTTCAAATCCCGTTCGT
This sequence comes from uncultured Acidimicrobiales bacterium, assembly GCA_964514465.1. Lineage (GTDB taxonomy): Bacteria > Actinomycetota > Acidimicrobiia > Acidimicrobiales > Hopanoidiivorantaceae > Hopanoidiivorans. Next base: position 16,020 of record CAZERQ010000089.1, on the reverse strand, counting down.
AGACCCGAACGGTTGATGCGGCCACCGACGTCAACCCGTCCAGGAATTGCTGCTTGTGCCACAGATAATCCACTTCTATCTCCTGGTTTATCCCCATAAGTGATTACCTTAGCTGTTGGTGGGACATTTGCCAAGCTTATTTTTGACGTCCGCGGAACTGGGCGCGAGACAGGAGGGCGCGGGCCGGCAGGGCGTAAACCGGTCGAGCATGAGCCGACAGGGCGCGGGCGGGTGGGGCGCGAGCCGGCAAGGCGCGGGCCAGCAGAGTTGGAACTGCCAGATGTCGGGCAAACCAAGGCTTCGAGTGCCTTCACTTTGGGGCCTTCATCTTGGTGCCCTCATTTTCTGGCGGAACGCTCAAACCACAGACCACGCTTGATGATGTGACCAGCGGACTGCAGCTCCTCCAGATGGATGGAAATATCTGACAGCGGCATCTGGGACCTGTCCACCAGCTGCTCCAGACCCGCCGGCTGCCAGTCGAACGCCTCCAACAATTTCTGCTTTTCCGGGCTCAGGTCGTCAATGCTCTGATCGCCAATGAGCGTGTCGGCCGGCGGCTGGCCGCGCGACACCGGTATGCCCAGCGCCACCAGCACATCGTTGGCATCGCACAGCGGCAGGCAACCCTCGGCCAGCAACCGGTTGGTGCCTTTTGAAGCCGGGCTCCTGATCGGCCCGGGCACCGCGAAGATGGGTTTGCCCCGGTGGGTGGCTTCATCAACCGTGAACATGGCGCCTCCTTTGGACATCGATTCGACAATCACGACGGCGTCCGACAGGGCCGCGATGATTCTGTTGCGGGCAGGAAAGCGCCAGCGTTCGGGGGCGATGTCCAGCGGGGTTTCTGAGACCAGCAGCCCCTTGCCGGCCACCTCCTGCCACAAGGCGCGGTTGGATTTGGGATATATGACGTTCAGCCCGCTACCCACCACACCTATGGGAGGGGCGCCGCCAGCCGACAGGGCGCCTTTGTGCGCGGCGGTGTCGATTCCCAATGCCAGCCCCGACACCACACTCACGCCCGCTAGCGAAAGCGAGTGCCCCAGCTCGAAGGCAACTTCCCGGCCGTAGTTGCTGCAGCTTCGCGTGCCCACGATGGCGGCCGTTGGGTAGCTGTTTAGGATGTTGATGTCGCCCTGCCAGAACAGGACGGCCGGCGGTTCGATGTCCTGGCTCAGCCGCTTGGGGTAGCCCCCGGAATCCAGCATCGCCACGGACACCGCGTGCTCGTTGTAGGCGGACAGGGTGTCGCCCGGCTGGATCTGCCTGGCGAGCTGGCACCACTTGAGCATCTGCTGCGACTGGACTTCGGCCTGCTGGGCGAACGACAGGCACTGCTGGCTGAGTGGTTGGCTGGCTTGGCCCGACTCGCCGGCCAGCAATGCGTCCCAGACTGCTTCGGCGGGAGCCTGCTCCAGCAGTTTCGCCAGACGGGCGGGCCCCATCTTGGGCAGCGACAACAGAGCCAGCATGTGGGCCAGCGTCTGCTCGCTTCCGGTTGGGCCGTTGTCGGTCGGAATGTCTGTGTGTTCGTCCATGGCTCAACCCACCTCCATCCCGTCATTGAAATCGGCGAACGGCTCGGTGCGCAAGAGCAAAGCCTGGGTGATGGTCTTGTCGTCAATGACAGACGCTGAAACGCCCGGCCCACCCGACACAGGGCTGTCCCCGCCAGCCTCGGCCAGATCCCTTATGGTCAGCGCCACGCAACGCACACGTTTGTATCCCCGTCCGCTCAGCCGCTGCTCCTTGATGGCCTTGGCCAGGCACAGCTTGGCTCCTTCGGTCAGCACCACCTCCTCATCAAGTTGGGCATCGCTGAGCTCGGCATTGTAGCGCACACCCCGGCGGGCGGCAATCTCCCGGGCTGCCATCACCCGCTGCCTGACGGCTTCGGTGCTCTCGCCGGGCGGGGCATCCATCAGCTCCTGGGTTGTGGGACGGTGCACCTGCACCCGCAGATCGAACCTGTCCAGCAGCGGGCCGGAGACCCTTCTGGTATAGCGGGCCCTGTCGGCCGCGCTGCATCTGCATCCGCCGGGGCTGCCCAGCTCGCCGCACGGGCATGGGTTCATGGCCGCCAAAAGCAAAATGCGCGCCGGGAAGACGAATGTCCCCGTGGCCCTGGAGATGCGGACGGTGCCTTCCTCCACTGGCTGGCGCAGGGTGTCCAGCACCACGGGCGCGAACTCCCCCAGCTCGTCCAAGAACAGAACACCTCCGTGCGCGGCGCTCATCTCACCGGGTCTGACCACTCCCGATCCGCCACCCACCAGGGCGGTGGACGACATCGTGTGATGGGGCGCCCGCAGCGGCGGATAGCCGATGATGCCGGCTTTGGGGAGCGACAGGCCGGCCGCCGAATGGATGCGCGTGGCTTCCAGCGCGGTGTCGTAGTCGAGTTTGGGCAGCAGGCCCACCATCCTGTGAGCCAGCATCGTCTTGCCCGCACCCGGAGCACCCACCATCAACATATGGTGCCCGCCGGCCGCGGCTATCTCCATGGCATTTCGCACGACCCGCTGGCCTTTGATGTCGGACAGGTCGGCTATGGGCGGCGGTTCAGGGGGCGGCAGGCTGGGAGGTTCGCGGAACTGCCGCTGGCTGTTCAGACAGGCAATCAGCTCCGCCAGGTTCTCGGCCGTGCGGACTTCGCAGTGCTTCACCAGACTCGCCTCGGGGTAGGCCAAGGGGGCGACCACCACCTTTTGGCATTGGGTGGCCTCGACCAGATTCAAGGTTCCGGGAACCCGCCGCAGCGAGCCGTCGAGTCCGAGCTCGGCGATGAACCCCCAGTCGTCCAGGACGCTTCGGGGGACTCTGTTTTCGATCACCAGCAGGCCGATGGCGATGGCCAGGTCCAGGCCCGCTCCCTCCTTGCGTTCGCCCGACGGCGCCAGGTTGACCGTGATGCGCCCGCGCGGCCAGGGGACCTCGCACGATTGCAGCGCGGCGCGCACTCTGTCCTGTGCCTCCCGGCAGGCCGCTCCGGGCAGTCCGACCACTGAGAACCCGCCGATGCCAGGCGACAGGTGAATTTCCACGGTAACGGGATAGCCCAGGACGCCCCGCAGAGTTGCTGTTCTTGTTGCTGTCAGCATTGTTGCCTCCTTATATATAACGTGTGTGACGTGTGTGACGTGTGTGAAATGATTTGCGCCGCCGCTGATTTTGCGCGGCTGGCTGGACGCGGATGATTAGGCGCGGCTGGTTGCGCGCGGCTGGTTGCGCGTGCAGCCGAAGCGGCAGAGGTCAGCCAAACTGACCAGCTCAACTCATTGAGAAAACGTGTGGCTTAAACTGCCACAAATAAGGAAGCCGAAGCTACGATAGTGCAGCGTCACAAAAAGGTCGGCACCGAAGGCTCCCTGGCCGCGCCTCTGACCGCTCCTCTTTGACCGCTGAGATATTGCAATCTTATGTTCTGAAAACTAACTCTATGCTCTGGAAATTTATTCTAGGAGGGGGGTCTGACATTTTCGACCGCAATTGACAATTTTGTTAAAACTTTCTCGGGCACGGCGGCGCGGGCATCGACGGCGGCACGTGTCGCGGTCTGGGTTGCGATCCGGCGGCGCGCCCGGCTGGGCCACAGGCACAACATCGCCCCGGCTACCATTACCGCTCCGCCAATCCACAGCCACGACACCATCGGCTGGACGGTCAGACGCAACACCGCCGTCTGGGGCGTAAGCGATGCCGCGCCCGGGCTGTCGGGCAAGCTGACGATGGAGACCTGCACATCCCGGGTCAGCGAGCCAGCCGTGTCGGGGTTGGCCACAATCCGCCCCCGGGCAAAATAGCGATCCACCGACGGCGCCAACCGCCGCCCGTCAACTTGCACCACGGCGCGCCGCTCCAACCTCTCGCTGTGGGCCACGTCAAACACCGCCACCAACTCGACCTGGCGGCCGACCACCCGTCCCGTCTCCCCTTCCGCCAAAGTAATCTCGCCTTGCGCCAGATAGTTGCCGCTGGCGGTCAGCGCAACGGCCATGATCACCAGCCCAACGTGCGCCACCATACCGCCGCCGCTGCGCCCCACAAAACCCCGCAGCCCCTGCTTCGACACAGCCTGCCACAGCTTGCGAACCGCGGTCACCAGCGCCGCCGCCGACAGACCCAGCGCCGCCAGCACGGCCCAGCCCCGCAGCCCGGCCACCACCGCAACCACGATCACCGCCGTGCCCACCCAGGCCGACAGCCGCAGCCGCTGGCCCAGCTCCGCGGGCGTCACATCCTTCCACGGCAACAGCGGCGACACCGCCATCAAAAACAGCAGCATCAAGCCGATGGGCGCGGACATCTGGTTGAAATATGGCGCGCCGACCGAAACCGGATCGCCCGTCAGCGCCTCAGAAATCAGCGGGAACATGGTGCCCAGCAACACCACCAGCGCGAAGGCGGCGAAGGCGAAGTTGTTGGCGATCAGCGAGGCGGTGCGGTTCAAAAATGTGGTGACCCGTCGTCCCTCCCTGATGCTGCCCGACCGCCACACAAGCAGTCCGATGCAGCCCGCGCAGCTGAAGGCGAAGAACCCCAGCAGCGCGGGGCCGATGGCCGACTCGGTGAACGAATGAACCGAAACCAGCACGCCCGAGCGGGTCAGAAATGTTCCCAGGATGGTCAGGTTGAAGGTCGCGCAGATGAGCGACAGGTTCCACACCGCCAGGATGCCGCGGCTCTGCTGCGCCATGGCCGAATGCAAGAATGCCGTGCCGCACAGCCAGGGCAGAAGCGAGGCGTTCTCCACCGGATCCCAGCCCCAGTAGCCGCCCCAGCCCAGCGTGTCATATGACCACCAGGCGCCCAGCACGATGCCGGCCGTCAGAAATCCCCAGGCGAGCAGGGTGAAGGTGCGACATTGCTTCAGCCAGGCGCGGTCGAGGTTGCCGCTGATGAGGGCGGCGGTGGCCAGCGCAAAGGGAATGGTGAAGCCGACATAGCCGAGGTAGAGCATCGGCGGGTGGATGGCCATCAAGACGTTGCTCTGCAGCAGCGGGTCGGGGCCCGGGCCGTCGTAGTTGGCGGGGGCGGTGAATGCCTGGAATGGATCGGCCGGCCCCAGCAGCAGTCCGATGAAGAACAGACCTGTCGCGCAGATTATGACGTAGGCCCAGGCGTGTAGGGAGTTGGGCGGCGCGGCGGACGACGGGACGGACGACGACTCTGCCTCTGCCGACGGCGGCTCAGCCGACCCCGACCCTGCCGACCCTGTCTCCTCCGACCCCAGCGCCAGGATCTGCGGACGGAAATACAGCGCAAACAAAACAACGAACCCGACCAGCACCAGCGCCCACAGCAATATTGACCCCTCCAGACCCGACCACAGCGCCGTGACATTAAAGAACGCCGGGGTCCGGCTGCTGCCGTATTCGGCCACATACCTCACCTCGAAATCCCGCACGACCAGGGCCCGCTCCAGCACGGCGAACGACAGCACCAGACCGGCCAGAGCCAACGGCGCCAGCCCCAGCGAATATCTCAGCAGTCGGGCGTCCCGTCTGGACATCCCCCACAGCGTCAGCACCGCGGCCAGCAGCAGCGCCGCCCCCGCCAGCGCAACTCCCAAGTCGCCCAGTGTGTTGCTCATCGGCGCGCGGGTTCGGGGGGTGGAGCGACCACGGGTTCGGCGGGTGGGGCGACCACGGGTTCGGCGGGTGGAGCGACCACGGCTCGGGGGGCTGACCGACTAGACATTGGGGCAGCCGACCAGTCTGGCCAGTGTCTCGTCCTGGTGGTTCTCCGCGGTTCGGGCGCGCTGGGTGGTTGGGATGGTTTGGGTGTCGCCATAGGATCCGTCCGCGCCATAGTCCTCCGCGCCAGCTTCATCGCCGACCTCCGGCAGCGTATAGTCGTTGTCGTGCTTCACCAAAATCTGCGTGGACGAAAAGTGGTAGTCCTTGGGCGAGTTGCTGCTCAGCGGCGCGTCCTCCCACCTGCCGCGCAACACCACCGGGACGCAGGGCTGGAACAAATCGGGCGGGGCGCCGACATGCATCACCTCAACCGCAGAGTCGTTGCCCGCCAGTGAGAACCTGACGAAGGTCTGCTGGTTGCTGGTGAACACCTGGATGGTTTCGGGGACGGGGGTGCCGTGGAGTTGGAAGCGCCTGTCGCCCAGATCCTCGCGCTGAGCTTCGGCTTTTTCCACGCTCAAAAAAAACAGCGAGGCGTCGTCCAGAGTTCGATATAGCAGATAGCCGATGCCGGCGAACGCCACCAGCACCAGCGCCCAGGAGATCAGCTTTCGTTTTCGGCGGGCGGGGGTGGCGGCCGCGGAGGTGCTGGCAGCCGCGGTGTCGACCGGGGTGAGGTCAAAGGGCACGGGTTCGGCGCCGGGTGCGGACGAGGGACTGGCGGGCGCGGGTTCGGCGCCGGGCGCGGACGCGGGACTGGCGGACGCGGGTTCGGCGGACGCGGGTTCGGTGCCGGGATCAGGTTTATCGTCTGACATAAATTACCGTCCAGCTAGTACGTACTTAATTGACGGGACTGGGCAACTCGGACTGGTCAATCCATCTCAGTCGTCTGAACTGGTCATCCAGCGGCGGCGGTGCGACGGAACCTGGCGGCTCAGGCGGCGGCCGCGCACCAGCACGCTCAGGGCATAGGCGCCGATCGCCACCAAACCAATCGACCAGCCGGCAGCCAGATAGCCCCCGTGCGTCAGGGCCAGCACGCAGTCCATGGTCCAGTCCATTGTCGCCCAGATCATCGGCCGGCCCGCGCACCTTGCGGTTCAGGTCGCGCACCTTGCGGTTCCCGGTTTGGCGGTGCCGGCGCGGACGACACCTCCCGGCGCTGCCGCAAAGCCAGCTCAAGTTCGTGCTCCTCGGCCTCGACCGCCAGCCACGCCACCCTGAAGCGATGTATCAGCAGCCACAAAAACATCAGCCCGAACACCACAAACCCCAGCACCAAACTCAGCAGCGTCTCGTCAGCAATCTTGAGCTCCTCCAGGGTTGACTGCTGGTGCAGGGTGCGGTCTTCCCACCACTCCACCGAGCGGTTCACCACCACGATGTTCAGCGCGCCGATGATGGCCAGGACGCTGGCGTTGCGGGCCTGGCTGGCGGGTTCGTTGGGCACCGACCGGAACGCCAGATAGCCCACGAAAATCAAAAACAGCACCAGGGTGGTGACCAGTCTGACATCGCCCCACTCCCACCAGGTGTTCCACACCGGGCGGCCCCAGATCACCCCGGTCAGCAAAGTAACCCCGCAGAACACCACGCCTATCTCGGCGCTGGAATGGGCCACGCCGTCCCACCATCTCGAGCGGCGCCAGAGATAGACGGCGCTGCCCACGCCGGTCAGGGCGAACGCCGCATAGGCGGTGATGGCGGACGGCACATGCAGATACAGCAGGCGCACGGCATCGAACTGCCCGATGGTGGTGCCGTCGGCGGTCTGGCGGGTGTCGGGCGGACTGATGACGAAGGCGAACACCAGCAGCAGGGCCAGCCCGGCCAGAGTGAGCCAGCCGAGGATGCGGGTGGTTGGGGAGGCGGTGCCGACGGGTGACGCGGTGGCGGTGCCGACGGGTGACGCGGCAGCACCAGCAGGCGGCGCGGTGGCGGTGTCCGTGTCCAAATCCAAACTCATATCCATAACCCAATCTACCGCCCCAGCCTCAGTTCTCTTCCAGAAGCGACCCGAAGAGCAGCGCCCCCAGCGTGGCATAGGCCAAAGCCAGCGCCCCCAGCAAACCCAGCCACTGCCAGCCGTCCACGCCCGCGGTTCCCAGCGCATCGCCGAAAGCCCGGATGGCCCCGATCAAAACAGGCACCAGCGCGGGCAGCAACAGCAGCGGCAGCAGGGTTTCTCGCACCCCCAGTTTTGAGACCGCCACCGAATACAGCGTACCCGCACAAGCCAACCCGGCCGTGGCGACCAGCGAGGTTGCGGCGAACAGAGCCGGGTCGTGCAGGCGCGCTCCGTAGAACACCACCACCCCGGCCGTCAGCACCGCCTCCAGCGCCAGCAGCTGCACGAACACCGCCAGCGCCTTGCCGAAGAACACCGCCGCGGGCGCGACCAGTCCCAGCCGGAAGTTGTCGGCCGCGCCGTCTGCCTGCTCAATCGAACTGAGCCGGCCCAGCGCCAGCAGCGCCGACAAAAGCACGGCCACCCAAAACAATCCGGGGGCGAAAAACTCGAGGGCTGCGGCGTCGCCGTCCAACACGAAGGCGAAGATCAGCAGCGACAGGATGGCGAACGGAATGATTTGGTTGAATAACACACGTGACCGCAGCTCCACCAGCATGTCCTTGCGCCAGATGCATATGGCGAGGTGCAGGTTTCGCAGACGGGACGGTCGGTTAGCGCGGCTGTTCATGGCGTCAGCTCCGACTTTCCGACGCAGCCACGTCCGGCACGGCCACGGTCGGCACGGCCACGGTCGCACCGCCCGCCAACTCCACCGACCGCGTAACTCCGTCAACCCCGGCCATCGCCTCGGCCTCGTGGCTCACCACCACCAAGGCAGCCCCCGCCCGCGCCGCATCAGACATCAGCTGGTTCACGCCGTCCCGACTGCGCGCATCCAAACTGGCGTGCGGCTCATCCAACAGCCACAGCCTGGGCCGCCGCGACACCACCGCCGCCAATGCCACCCGGCGCCGCTGCCCGGCCGACAGATCACCGGCCCGCGTGCGCAACAGCTCATCGGACAACTCCAGCCGCTGGGCGACCGCGGACACCGTGCTCGCAACCGCAACGCCATGCAGACAGGCCAAGAACTCCAGGTTCTGTCGGGCGGTCAGGTCGGCATACAGACGGGTCTCGTGCCCCAGATAGCCGACCTGGGCCCGCCACAGCCGGCGACTGTAGCTGTCGGCGCCGCCGATGTCGAACCCCAGAACCTGCCCCTGTCCCTGTCGGTGGTTCAGCAGCCCCGCGCAGAACCGCAACAGGGTCGTCTTGCCCGCACCGTTGGCGCCTCGGATGCACACAATCTCGCCCGGGCTCACGTCCAGATCAACTCCGCTGAGCGCCGGGAAGCCTCCCAGCAAGACCATCAGCGACCGAAGCGACACCGCCAAACCCATTACCAAAAGGCTAGCTTGACTGAACGACAACAATGGGCCGGGTGCGTGTTGGTAATGTGCCGGCGATGTGCCGGGCGCGTGCCGGCGATGTGCCTGGGTCCGGCCAGCCCTGGCGATTTGGCGCAAGCTGCCTGGCGATTCAGCCGAGTTAGCCCTAACTTTAAGGTATGACTTTTGCTCGTGTGATGCGCACCGGTGGGCGAGGGATAATCGTGGTCGGGGTGGTCATCTTGCTGTTTGCGATCTATCAGCTTTGGGGGACTTCCCTGCAATACGCCAGAGCCCAGTCGGACTTGCGGGGGGATTTCAGCGATCTGCTGTCGCAGGCTCAGCAGTTGGGATCCGGGGACGGCGCGACAGACGGCACTGTGGGTGGCGCGACGGACGGCACGACAGGCAGCGCGGCAAACCCCGCTCCCGCAACCACCCCGTCCGCGCCCACAACCGTCTCGTCCGCGCCCGACGCGAACCCGACCGACCCCGCGCCAGCGAACCCAACCAACACCAACCCAACCGTCGCCCACGCCACCACCCGCCTCCCGGCCAACGTCTGGCAAACCTCCCAAGTCGCCCTGGCCGACAACATCTCCGACATCCTCCCGCTGCTATACACCGACCGCGGCGAAGCCATCGCCCGCCTGCGCATCCCCAGCATCGGCGTGGACGAAATCGTGGTGGAAGGCACGGACGTGGACGACCTGCGCAAAGGCCCCGGCCACTACTCCCGAACCCCCATGCCCGGCCAGCCCGGCAACGTCTCCATCGCCGGCCACCGCACCACCTATGGCGCGCCCTTCGGCGACATCGGCAACCTCCGCCCGGGCGACCGCATCCACATTCAGACCGTCCAGGGCGACTTTGAATATGAAGTGCTGGCCCAGGGTGGCCCCACCAAGGGCAACCTAATCGTCACGCCCGACCGGGTTGACCTGCTGGCTGACCTGGGCGACAACCGCCTCACCCTGACTTCGTGCCATCCGAGGTTCTCCAGCCGCCAGCGAATAGTTGTGGCGGCCAAGCTCATCGGCGATCCAGTGGCGCCGCTGTGGGATTTGCTCCATCCCGAGGCGGACGATGAAGCGACGGCAGACGGGGAAGCGGCGGACGCAGACGAGGACACGGGCATAACATTTGCCACCGAGGAATTTGGGGAAGAGTTAGACGAGACGACTGACGCGGAGTTGGACGAAACACCCAGCGCAGAATTGGACGAGACGGCTGACGAAACACCCGGGGCGGAGTTGGACGAGGAAGCGCAAGCCAGAACCGCGCTGGCTGAGGCAATCTACGCCGCGGCGGCAGCTGCTGATTCAGGAAAGCCAACCGCCGCCATCCCGACAACCGCCGCCATCTCAACCAGCACCGTCCCCCCGACCACAAGCGCGACCCCGACCACCACTAGCGCGACCCCGACCACCACCAACAACACCGACAGCTTCGGCAGCGGACTGGGCGGCGAACGGGCGGCCATCGTCCCGTCAATATTGTGGGCCCTGGCCACCTTGCTGGTGTGGACAGTCGCCTGGCTGGCCAGCCGCCGCTGGAGAAAATGGCCCAGCCTGACCGCCGGACTGATCCTGGTGCTGCCGTGCCTGTTCATGGCCTTCAACTATGTCGACCGGGCCATCCCTTCATATTGATGTCGGCCAAATTTATTTCAGTCGTCATTATTCTGGCCGCCGCCTCGCTCGCAACCGCGGCATGCGTGCAGGAGTCCCAAAGCGAGCGCCGCCAGCAAACCACCACCGCCCCGCCCACGACCGATCCCGACAACCCCAACGCTGCACCGCAAACCAGCCCGCCGACCGACAGCACCACCACAACCTCGCTGCCACCCGAAGGGCTCATCTCAGACGTGGCCTCGGTTCAGATCGGCAACTGCTTCAACGACTACCGCTTCGAGAACGAACGCACCAGCCTGGTTGAGATCATCTTCACCATCGTGGACTGCCGCCGCCCGCATCAGGGGGAGGTGTATCACCAAGCCGAGCACCCCGCCAGCGACTTCCCCGGGGCCAGCACCCTGAACCACTGGGCGCAACAGGAATGCTATCTGCACTTTGAGGATTGGGTGGGACTGGAATACGAGCTGTCCGAGCTGGACTTTTTGACCTTTTTGCCGACCGAGGAACTATGGGGCCAGGCACAGCCGCACAGCCGCCGACTGAGTTGCTATCTGGTGGCGACCGACGGGGAAATGTTGGAGGGGTCGCAGCGCGGCGTGGGAATCTAGCGCGGCTCGCGTTTTTTCGGCACGGCCTCTGGCGCTGTGCTAACATATCCAAAAATGTTTGTGCCGACAATTCTGGCGCCCCGACACAAGCGTCTGCGGCACGGCAGTTAGCCAACACAGGAGCAGTCCCATGACACCTTCCCGCATCCATCGGAATTCAGGCCACTGGCCTCCAAGTCGCTTGCGCCCGGTTCGCTCTGGCCCAGCCCAATCTGGCCCAACCCGCTTGCGCCCAGCCGCCAGGATGTGTCTCAAGATATTCTTGCTACTGGCCGCGCTGGCCACATTCGCAGCCGCCTGCGGGCGCGCCAGCGACAACGAATCCGCGGCCACCTCAGTCCAAACCACCAGCACCGCGCAACCCGACAGCGGCGGCACCCAACCCGAAGCCGAACAGACGACCACCACCGCACCCGACATCTGCGAGACCACCGAACTCCAAGCCACCGAAATCGGCGTCACCGAAGACACCATCACGGTGCTGGTCATGGCCGACGTGGGCTCAACCCTGGCACCTGGCCTATTCCAAGGTTCCATTGACGGCACCAAAGCCTGGGCCAACCACGTCAACGCCAACGGCGGACTGGCCTGCCGACAGATCGAAGTCATCGAACATGACTCCCAAATCCTGGCCGTCCAGACCACTAACGGATTCCTCCGCGCCTGCGAGGAAGCCCTGGCCATGGTCGGCTCGACGGCCCTGTTCGCCACTGACGTGCGCGACCTCAACACCTGCCCCGACCAGGCCGGCAACCCCACCGGCGTCCCCGACATCGCCGAGCGGGCCGTGGAAGCCGTGCATTCCTGTTCGCCCAACACATTTGCCCCGACCAACGGCGTCTGCCCCTATTCCGGTTCGGGCCCCCGGGAATACCACAACATGTTCGGCCCCTACAAGTGGCTATATGACCGCTCGGTGGAAGCCGGCGACCCGCTCCACGGGGTGTTTCTGATTCCGTCGGATCTGCCATCTGCCATCAACAGTTCCATGCCCAACATCAGGGCCCACACTGATTTTGGCATCGTCAACGAAGGCGAGTTCGGTGTCAGCGGCCTGGCAACCCAGGCTTCCTATGCGCAATACATCGAGGTGATGCGCTCAACCGACTCCAACTATGCCTACACCGGCTCCAACGACCAGTCCATGCTGAAGTGGAAGAACGAAGCCGAGGTTCAGGGGATGGAGCTGGACGACATTGTCTGGGCCTGCGCCATCGCCTGCTACACGCCCGAATTCAAGGAGCAGCCGGTGGCCAACGGAACCTATATCTGGCTGCCGTTTTTGCCGTTTGAGGAGGCCTCAACCAACCAGGAGCTGGCCACCTTCATCTCCGCCATGGGCGACGCCAACCCGCCGTCATGGGCGGCCGGAGCTTGGGTGGCTGGGCGGCTGTTTGAGAATGCGGTCAACCAAATCGTGGCCGACGGCGACCCCAACGCCATCACCCGCCAGGCCATCTTGGATCAGATGCGCAGCTTCACCGACTTTGATGCCAACGGATGGTATGGCTCATGGAATCTGTCCACCAAGCTGACCTCGCCCTGCTATGTGATGTTGCAAGTGCAGAATAATGAATTCGTGCGCGTCCATCCGCAGGAGCCGGGCACTTTCGACTGCGATCCAGGCAATGTTTTGGTGAATGTGATTGACTCGGCTGAGGAGTTCGGCAAGGGACCAGACAAATACCTGGAGGAGCGCCGGGACGCCTATGTTGCGGGAGGCTAGGGTCGGCGCGCATACGCCCGGCTGAGCCGCACCGCGCACCCGCAGAATGCCGCTGACCAAAATCCCGCTCAGAAAAATTCCGCTGGGTGCGCCGGCCGTCGGCGTCGTCGGCACGGCCACCTTCGTGCTGGTGATCTGGCGCTATTGGGCCGGCAACGACGTCACCGCAGCCTCCTTCGCCACGGCCACCTTCATCGGCCTGGCGGTGGGCTCGCTCTATGCCATGTATGCCACCGGCCTGGTGGTGGTCTACAAAACCACGGGCATCTTCAACTTCGCCCAGGGTGCCATCGGCGTGTTCAACGCGTTCTTGTTCTGGGAGCTGCACGTCAACCGGGGGCTGCATTCCCTGCTGGCTCTGGGGTTGGTGGTGCTGGTGGCGGCGCCGCTGGAGGGAGTGTTTTTAGACGCGGCCATCATGCGGCGGCTGCGCAACACGCTGCCCGTGATGCAGCTGGTGGCCACGGTCGCGCTGATGGTTCTGATCCTGGCCATCACCGGCAAAATCTGGCATCAGGATTCCATCAGACAGGTTGACTTTTTCTTCGGCACCGGCGGGGTGGAGAGCATCTTCGGCTGGAATCTGGGCTTCAAGCTGCTGTATCACCGTCTGATCACCATCGGCACGGCCATCGGGCTGGCGGGAGTGCTGAGCGTTTTTTTGTATCGCACCCGGGTGGGTTGCGCCATGCGTGCGGTGGTGGACAACCGGGATCTGGCCGCGCTGAACGGCGTGCGGCCCAACATCATCTCCTCGGTGGCCTGGGCGCTGGGCAGCTGTCTGGCAGCGCTGGGTGGCATCCTGATCGCGCCCGAGATACAGCTTGACCCGGCCAACCTGAACATTCTGGTCATCACCGCGTTTGCGGCGGCCACCTTCGGCGCGCTGCGCAACCTGCCGCTGACGGTGATGGGGGCGCTGCTGATCGGCCTGTTGAGCCAGCACATCAGCACCTGGCTGAAATTCGGCAGCGACTTTCGCTTCGCGCCCGAGGCGGTGGCGCCGGTGATGCTGTTCATCGTGGTTCTCGCCTTGCCCAAGTCGCAGCTGTCGCAGGGGCGGGTGGCGTCGCGGCTGAAGCCCCGCGAGCGGCTGACGCATCCGCTGGAGGCAGTGGTTGGCGTGGCCGCGCTGATTTTGTTCGTGCTGGTGCTGAGCCAGGGCTGGCTGAATTTCTGGGTGTGGGATCCCGGGGCTTGGGGCAACGTTCCGCTGAACAGCGCGCTGGTGGCAATGGGGCTGGCGCTGATCGGGCTGTCCCTCGTGCCGCTGACGGGCTGGGCCGGCCAGATCAATTTTGCGCCGCTGGCGTTTGCCGGGTTCGGCGCGTTCTTGTATCTCAAGTTCGCCGGCATCGGGCAGGAGACCACCAACGGACATTGGATATTTTTGGTGGCTTTGGTGTGTGCGCCGATGGGTGCGCTGGTGGCCATACCCGCCAGCCGGCTGCGGGGGCTGTATCTGGCGTTGGGGTCGCTCGCGTTCGCGCACGGCATGTCGCTGTTGTTCTTTCCGCATTCGGCCATCATTCCGGCGGCCGTCGGCGGGGCGCATTTCGGCGACATCCGTCTGTTCGGCAAGACGTTCGACACCCGGGAGAGTTTCTTGATGCTGATGTTCTTCGTGTTCGGGGTTGTTGTGGTGGGGCTGGTGGTGTTGCGGCGATCGCGCTGGGGCAGGCGCTGGGTGGCGGTGTCGGACAGCCCGGCGGCGTCGGCAACCGTGGGCGTGAATGTGAATTTGACGAAGGTGGTGGTCTATGCCGTGTCGGCCGCCATTGCCGGCGTGGGCGGGGTGTTCTGGGCGACGGCCAGCGCGACCCTGGACGGCGTGCGTAGCTTCGACATCATCGCTGGGTTGAATATTGTGTTGCTGGTGGTGGCGGCGGGGGTGTCGATTCCGTTGGCGGGGATTTTCCTGGTGTTCATTCCGGTGTTTGAGAATTTGGCGTTCCGGCTGGATGAGCTGGGCAGCGTGGGGTGGCTGGTGTGGTTCATGCGCGAGATTTCGGTGCCGCTGGGGCCGGGGTTGCTGGCTTTGGGCATGGCGTTCAACCCGAGGGGTGCGATCTATGAGATGGGCCGGGGCTTTGCGCCGATGTTGCCGTGGCGGCGCGATGCAAGGGAGGAGATGGCACAGGAGCGGGCGGCCAAGGCCGATGTGGAGTTTGGCGAGCTGGGTTTGGCGCGAGGCTTTGCTTCCAGCGAGATCATTGATTTGGACAAGCGCCTGCGGATCACCGACTATGTGGTGCCGCCTGGGGGCTATGGAACCAGGGCCAAGGCATGACCGCCCTGCTTGAAGTGCGCGACGTGGCCAAGCGCTTCGGCGGGGTGCAAGCCCTGACCGGCACCAACCTGCTGGCCCAACCCAACCGCATCACCAGCCTGATCGGCCCCAACGGAGCAGGCAAGACCACCTTGTTCAACATCATCTCCGGGCTGCTGGCGCCCACCAGCGGGGCGGTGTTTTTCAAGGGTCGCCGCGTCAATCATCTGTCGGTCACCAAGCGGTCTCGGATGGGCATCGCCCGCACCTTTCAGAAGCTGGAGGCGTTCAACTCCCTGAGCGCGCGCGACAACATCAAGGTGGCCGCCGAACAGCGCCGACTGCGTGACCAGTTCGGCCGCGGCCCGCGCACCCCTCTCAGCCGCGGCCCGCGTAACCCGCGCACCCCAGACGCCATCGCCGACCAACTGCTGGAGCAACTTGGGCTGGGCGAGGTGGCCGACATCACCGTCGGCACGCTGCCCACCGGCACCGCCCGGCTGGTGGAGTTGGCCCGGGCGCTGGCGATGGGGCCCAGTTTGTTGTTGCTGGATGAGCCGTCATCGGGTCTGAACGAGGAAGAGACCGAGGCCGTGGCGGAGTTGCTGCGCAGCATCGTGTCGGACAAGTTGGGGATCTTGCTGGTGGAGCACGACATGAATATTGTGATGAGCGTGAGCTCGGAGATCTACGTGCTGGACTTCGGGCTCATCATCGCCCACGGGGATCCCCAGTC